>CAZDSO010000275.1:0-5056 GCA_964508045.1 uncultured Planctomycetia bacterium
CACCGAGAAGGTCAGCATCCAGAAGGCCCTGGAACGCAACCGGAGGCTCGCCCTCCTCGGCGAGATGGCCTCCCGCGTCGCCCACGAGATCAAGAACCCCCTCGCCTCCCTCAAGCTCATCATCGCCCCCCTCGACAACCGGCTCGACGATGCCGGCTACCGCCGGACCCTCCGGGAGATCGTTCCAGCCGAGATCGGCCGGCTCGACCGCATCCTCCAGGGGCTTCTCGACTACGCCCGGCCCGCCCGGCTCATTCGCGTGCCCGCCTCGCTCGAAAGCATCGTCCGGGCTTCCCTCGAGATCCTCGCCCCCGAGATCGAGGCCGCCGGCGCTTCCCTCGACGCCCGCTTCGAGCCCGGACTCCCCCCCGCCCTCATCGACGGCGAGACCGTCAAGCAGGTCGTCGTCAACCTCGTCCGGAACGCCCTCCAGGCCATGGCCGGCTCCGGGACCCGGCGCCTCTCCGTCTCGGTGAAAAGCGACGACGAAGGCGCTTCCCTGGAAGTGGCCGACACCGGCGAAGGGATCCCGGGGGAGAACCTGGAAAAACTCTTCCACCCCTTCTTCAGCACCAAGGCCGGCGGATCGGGGCTGGGACTCGCCGTGTGCAGGAAGATCGTCGAGGCCCACGGCGGCTCGCTCAACGCGAACTCCGCCCCCGGCGAAGGGGCCGTCTTCCGCATGGTGGTGCCCTGGGCGCCCGAAGAGGCGGAATCCCCTGTCCGGGATGACCCATGACCTGCATACCCAAGAGAGGGAAAGGGATTACGATGTCCGGAACGCTGCACCTCGGAAGGCTGGGCTCCTGGAACCAGGGTCCGGGTTTCCCGTTCGTGGGAGGCGTGTGTCCCGGGCCGCGAGGGCTCCAGGTCCGGGACCACGGCGATGTCCGCCGATGCCGTACGCCACGGTCCGATCCAACACCTGATCGCGGAGGAACCTCATGAAGATTCTACTCGTCGAGCCGCCCGCCTGCTCCCCCCTCGAGAAGGCCGTCATGGGCGTGGCCCTCACCGAGCCGCTCGCCCTCGAGATGGCCGCCGGCGGCGTGGAGGCGCGCCACGACGTGCGGCTTCTCGACATGCGCATCGAGCCGGGCGCCCTGGAAGAGACCTGCCTCGATTTCCAACCCGACCTCGTCGCCGTCACCGCCTACACCGCCGGGCGCGACATCGCCCTCGAGGTCCTGAGCCGGGCCCGGGTGCCCCTTCCCGCCTGCCGCACCGTCGCGGGCGGCCACCACGCCACGCTGGTCCCGCAGGATTTCGCCAGGCCCCAGGTCGACTTCGTGGTGCTCGGCGAGGGGGAGAGGAGCTTCGAGGCGCTCGTGGAGAGCCTCGACCGCGGAGAGGGGGGAGCGGGCGTGCCCGGCACGGGAAGGCGGGAGGGGGAGAGGATGGTCCTCGCGCCGGCGCGCGACCCCGCCCCGATGGACGCGCTTCCCGAGGCCCGGCGCGACCTCACCGCCCGGTACCGCCGGGAGAAACGCTATTTCCGCGGCCACTGGCGCCCCGTCGCCTCGGCCGTCACCTCCCGCGGCTGCCCTTTCCGCTGCAGCTTCTGCGCGATGTGGAAGATCCACGGCGGGCGGTACCGGAAGCGCTCGCCGGAGCGCATCGCCTCCGAGGTCGCGGCGCTCGCCGAGCCCTACGTCGACTTCGCCGACGACAACACGCTTCACGATCCGCGGCAGAGCGAGGCGCTGGCCCGCGCGCTGGGCGCGATCCGGCCCCGCAAGACCTACAAGATCTACGCCCGCACCGACGCGATCGTACGGCGGCCGGATCTCGTGGAACGATGGGCGGAGGCCGGACTGGGACTCGCGCTCGTGGGCTTCGAGGCGTTCCGGGAGGAGGATCTGGGCAAGGTCCGCAAGGGCACGACGCTGGCCGTGAACGAGGAGGCCATGGAGATCCTGCGCCGGAACGGGGTGGAGATCGCCTCGTATTTCCTGGTGCGCCCCGAGTTCACGGAGAGGGACTTCCGGGAACTCTCTGCCTACGTGGAGCGCAAGGGGCTGACGCAACCGTACTTTTCGGTGCTGACGCCGTTTCCGGGCACGGACTTCTACGAGGAGGTCCGTGACCGGCTGGTCACGGACGACGTGAAGCAGTTCGACCTGTTTCATTCCGTTCTCCCGACTGCTCTCTCGCCAATCAAGTTCCACCGGCAGGTGGCGGGCCTGTGGGAAAGGGCGTACGGGCCGGGAGGCATCGCGGAAGGAAGGCTTCCGAAGGAGGCCATGGAAGTTCTCGTCAGGGAAGAAGCGATTGCCAGTCTCGTTTCACAGAAGACAGGATCTACATGATCGATGACCGCCTTGGAGGGCGAGGGTCCTCCCGAGCCCAAACAAGGGCTCGCCAGGAGGCTCGCCCTCCAAGTTTTCATGGTTTCCGGGAGAGCCGAAGGCTCATGATGGACTGAGAAAGATTGGGCTGCACAAACCGGCCCTTTGGATTGCACAACCTCTTTGGACGACGGAAGTTTCTCGCCATGGCCGAATCGGCGTAAGCTGCTATAATATATATACTTAAGACGTCTCTGGGATGATCCCCCCTTTTTCTTTTCCCCCCCTTGTGCAACGGATGCACAAGATTGTGCGCCTTCCTTTCGGCCGGCCTGCGGCATCCGGGAGACGGTCTTTTATAACCCTTTAGTTTTCAATACATTACGGCATCCTCTCCCCTCGGCGTCCGGCGGCACGCCGTTTGCCATTTCCGAACGGATAAAAAGAGACGTCGCTTTTTCGTCGGAAGCGTCGTCCTTGGAAATCCGGAACGCGAGATCCAGATGAGGTGGACCATGGCGGTTGTACTCGCGGTGGACGACCGGCCGGAGATGCTCAGAAGCATCGGCGCGGTGCTCGAATCCGAGCACAGCTGCATCCTGGCCTCGCGGTCCAGCGACGCTCTCGGCGTCTATCTCCGGAACCGCCCGGCGCTGGTCCTTCTGGATTTGATGATGCCGGGTGTCGAGGGCGACGAGGTGGCGGCCCGCATCCTGGAGGCGGATCCCGCGGCCCGCATCGTCGTCTTCTCGGTGGTGGAAAGCGTGAAGCGGATCGTCCGCCTGTTCGGGCTGGGCATTCGCGACTATCTTGTCAAGCCCTGCGAGGGCGCCCGCCTTCGCGAGGTGGTGAACGAGAACCTCTCCGAGCCGGGGGCGGAAGCGCTGGTGGTGACGGCGACGACGTCGCGCATCCGCTCGAGGCTGAGGGAGGCCTTCCGGGCGGGGCGTGTGCCGGTGCTGGTGGGTCCGAAGGGGATCGGCAAGCGGACGGAGATGCTCGCGACCCTGGGAGAGGCGGGCGTTTCGTCGCCGGTGGTGGCGGGGCCCCTGCCGTCGCGGGATCCGGGAGGATGGCTTCGCGAGGGTTTCCGGATGGGGGGCTCGGGGCCGGCGGGCCTGGTGGTGTGGGGCACGGAAGAGACGTGGACCCGGCTCGGCCCCGAGGGGGTTCGCGATCGGCTTGAAACGGCACGGAGGGCATTCAAGGCGGAGGGATGTCACCTCGGGGTGACCTGGGACGTTCCGGCGGACGGCCCCGGGGTGATCCCTCCTTTTGCCAAGCCCTTCGAGATTCTTCATTTCCCGGGTCTTCATGAACGGAAGGACGAGCTGGCCTCGATCCTGGAACAGTTCCGAAACAGGGTGGACCGGTCCCCGGGGCGGGAGGCGTGGGCGAGCGAGGCGTGGCTTCCACGTGCGATCGCGAAACATCCGTTTCTCGGCACGATGCGGATGATCGGGGCGCTGGCGAGGGAGTCGGAGCTGAGGAGGCACTTGCGTGAGCGGGCCGGCATCGAGTGAGGACCACGCCGGCGGCGCGGCTTCCGTCCTGATCGTGGAAGACGACAGTGCCGTGCGGGAGATGATGGTCCTGGCCATCAGGGAGCGGATTGGCGTCGCGTGCGTCCAGGCCGCTTCCGTACCGGAAGCGAAGGAGGCCCTGGGGCAGGGACCGTTTTCCGCGGTGGTCCTGGACCACTTCCTGGGCGCCCTGCACGGAGACGTATTCTTCGAGCACCTGGCGCGGTCGGATCCGTCGCTGGCGAAACGGGTCCTGTTCACGACGGGCAGGGTTCACGCGCCCGAGATCGACGCGCTTTGCGAGAGGACGGGCAACCTCTTCATCAAGAAACCGTTTCCCATCGTGGAGTTCATCGGCGCCCTGGAGACGCTGATGGCGCGCCGCGAGGATCGAGGCGCCTGACGTCCGGTGTGGAGCCGTTTTCGAGCGAACCGGGTCCAGGCGCGTACACCGACATGATCCAAGAACCGACCCGACGGATCGCTTCCGGTGATCTTCCTGGGGGCGGCCCGGGCATCGCCCACGACATCAACAACCTCCTGTCGTCGGTGATCGGGAACTGCGATCTTCTGATGCCTCGTCTCGTGGACGACGAGGAGGCCCGCCGGATCCTGGGGGAGGTCGTCTGGGCGAGCGAGCGGGCTTGCCGGCTGACCCGGGCGATGTTCCTGGAGGTTTCTGGCGCGCCCTCGCCTCCTCTCGATGTCAACGAGCTGCTCGCCGGGCTGGCGCCCGCCCTTGAAGGCCTCGCCGGGGGGAGCGTGCGCGTCGTATGCGAGCTGGACCCGGACGCCGCGGCCGTTTCGATGGATCGGGAGGCGCTGGAGCGTGTGGTCATCAATCTCGTGCTCAACGCCCGTGACGCCATGCCTCGAGGGGGGCGGATCCTTCTTCGCACGACGGCGACGGACCCGGGCCTTCGATCCTCTTCACCGCCGGGGTCGGGCGGGGTCCGGCTCTCCGTCCTCGACGAGGGCGAGGGGATGAATCCGGAGACGCTCGAGCGTATCTTCGAGCCGGGCTTCACGACGCGGGCGACGGGCACGGGGATCGGGCTGGCGCTGGTGCGAGAGACGGTGGAGGAAGCCGGGGGCGTGCTGGACGTCGAGAGCGCTCCGGGAAGGGGGTCGGCCTTCCACCTACTCCTCCCGGGCGTTGCCTAGCCGTTCGGCGAGGCTCTACTACATGGCCACACCTAAACTTATCGGTTCAATGGAGCTGTTTTGGAGGGCGAGGGTCCTCCC
>CAZDSO010000276.1:0-5055 GCA_964508045.1 uncultured Planctomycetia bacterium
GAAACCTGCTTCCAGGAAATGTCTACGTTACCGAGATCGAGGCGTTCTGGAATGCCGGGCATTCCCTGATCATCTACGAACATCAAAATCGTTGGGCTGGTTGCTGTTTCGAGGATCAGGTGAGCGGAAAGCAGGATGCAATCCAGGCTGTTTGTGGTATTCGCCCATCTGCTTTGCGGTGGCGCCGGCTGACCACGCGGGCATTTTTCTTTGTCACTCAGGAACGTGATTCTCCCGGTCTCCAGGCTGCCATACAAAACCTCACGCAGTTCCCTTGGGCTCCCCACTTCGAGCTCATGCCCTGAAACACCACCAGTAGCCAGCCAGGAACGACCACCTCGCTTCCTGCAAATCGATGACCTCAAGACTGCGGCATGGTGTTGCGGTCTTCACTGGGCGTACGGCGAGCCATTGCCGCGTCACCCCTGAAACAAGTCTCTGCTCGTGTAGGCGTCTGTATCTGCATTCATGGGAGTCATTTCTCGTCCCATTCATGTGCTTCAGCCACGGATCCGCGCCAAAGGTCTCTATAGGGAGGCGGTGTAAAGGGAGAGCTACGCGGGATGACAGAAAGTGTCCCTCTTCCGGAAAAAGAGGCTTCTTTCGAATTGGAAGCTCACGCCTCCGGTTTTCCAGCATGAATGAAAGCAAAGAGATATGCTTTTTCGGGGGGACATCTCCTGTCAGCTGAAGCGCGTACATATTGGGTAGATGGAGGCGCCCCCGATGAGAAAGCCCGTGAGACCCCGGTCGAAACCCTGCTCGCACCCAAAGTTCAAGTGCTCCCTGTGCGCCCACAGGGCGGCCTGCGCCGCACGCCTGCAGGCCGAAATGCGGGCCGCGGACCCGGACGCGCCGGCGTGGACCGGCCGCGCCGTGATCGCGGACCGAAAGCGCGCCTGCTCGCTGTTCGTGCAGGCGGTCGAGATCCGCCGCGGCCGGATCGCCACGCCCCGGCGGTGGTGAGGGAACGCGGCCGGGGCCGGTCGGGCCGGCCCCGGCCGCACCGTCCTGCATGAAAGGTTTTACGAAATCGAGACCGTCCGTTCGCTTGATGTACGTGCCGCCGCCCCTTGACACAGCGGGGGCCGTACTGTGGAACCCATCGTTTCCCCGTCGGGCGCTTTGTCGCGGACAGGCATACCTTGGAGGACTCGAAATGCACCTCGAAGTGTTCGCGGATCCGGCCTCCCTGCGCGAGCTCGGCGCCACCGCCGAGGAGATCCGCCGCCACGCCCTCAGGATCGCCTGCCTCTGGAAGGGCCCGGAGGACCTCGTCGCGGCCGTCTACATCGTCCCGGGCGGGCGCGGCTTCGCCGGAAAGGCCTTCATCGCCCCCCAGGGCGTCTCGAAGGAAATCTTCCGCAAGGATCTCGGGAAGGAATGGGCTTGCGTCCGCGCCCACGGCGCCCCGGAAGGCCTGCCCGAGGACCGGTTCAACCTCCTCCTCGTCAGGTTCGGAAGCGCCCAGGGAAGGTACCCGGCCGTGCGCAGCGACCGCTACGGCTGGAGCTACGTGCTTCCGGACTTCCACACGCACCTCGTCCTCGTCCTCGCCCACGAACTCGCCCATCTCGCCCTCCTGCCCGTGAAGGACTACTCCGAGGACCGCGCCAACGCCTGGGCCGTGCGCTTCCTGAGGTCCGCCGGCTACAGGATAGGCGCGCGGCGTCCCCGCCGCGGGGCGCACGCCCCGGTCCCCACTCTGGACGACGCTAGGCTCCGCCATTCGCTCCTCCTCGAAACCGATGGCGGCTCGACCGGCCGGGCTCCCGCGAGCCCCATCGCCGAAAGCCGTCAAACCTCCGACGCGGTCGACAACACGCTACTGAACCGAGCGGACGGCCGCCAGCGCCCTCGATCCCGCCGGGCGAAATTCCCGCCGCAGGAAGTCGTGAAGGATCTGGAATCGGAGTTCGAACTTCTGGGTCTGGTCGGCCGGGGCGTGGAGTCCGCCGTCTTCAAGGGACGCTCCAGGTGCGCCCCCGGCAATGCATTGGCAATCAAGGTGTTGAAACGACCGCTCCGCTTGTGGGAACAGCCCGTCGAGGAAGTGCTGGCTGGCCTCACGCTCGCGAGCCGGATCCTCCATCCTCATCTGCTTCGACCCATGGGTCGACGGATCGTCGCCGGCCACCTGGCCGTCCTCTCCCCGTGGATCGACGGCCCCACGCTGACCCTGCGACTCTCCTGCCTCTCCAAGAGGAAGCGCCTGTTGCCACTGCCGGAAGTGACATCGATCCTCCTCCCCCTGGCCTCCGCCCTGGACGCGCTCCACGTCCTCGGCGTCCACCTGGACGTCAAGCCCGGCAACGTCTTCCTCAAAAGAAGCGGCTTCCCCCTGCTCGGCGATTTCGGGGCGGCGCGCGCCCATGGGAAGGCCGGCAACGGTCGGCTCCGCGGAACCCCCGGCTACGCCGCGCCCGAAACGGCCTCAGGGAAACCCGGTGCGGACGGCCGGGCCGACGTCTACTCGCTGGGCGCCGTCCTGCACGAGATGCTCGCCGGCGAGATCCCGCGCCCCGGTTCCCCCTCCGCCTCAACGATGCGGCCCGGAATGCCCCTGGAGATGGACCGCGTGATCTCCCGCGCGCTGCATCCCGATCCCGAAGAACGATTTGCGACGGCTGGCGACCTCGCGAGGGCCTACCTCTCCGTGCTGGCCCAGGCCTCGATTCCCGAAAGGCCCGAAAAAACCGCATCCCCCCGCGGAAGTTTCCGCCAGACAGGGACATCTCCTGTCTCCCTGCAGAGGTACCAATAGACAGGTGTTCAAACGACGAAGGAGGTATTCATGAACGACCGCACTCCGACCGACGCCATGGTGACGCCCGAAATCATCCAGGAGGTGCGCGACCCCGCATGCCGCCACTGCGCCTGGAGGGAATTGCAGGAGCGCGAACCTCACCTCGCCGACTGGATCAAGAAAGAACTCATGGAGATCGCCGGGCGTCTTGCCTGTTCCGGGGCGCCGTCCAGTGTGGTCCGCGACGTCAACCGCGACACCAAGGACTTCGCCTCTAGCCTCTACCGTCTCCTGTGCAAGGCGAACCTCCGCCTTTGGCGTAAGGACTTCCCCGAGTGGAAACCGGAAGAGGAGTGAGGACGCGAAAAGAACTGAGTCTTCCTTGAGAACCAATGATCGGAGGATTGGAAATGGAGCATGAAACAGGTCCCAGAAACTTCGAATTGCGGTGAAGCCGGGATTGCGTGTGCGCACGCTGTGGCCTGGTGCTCGGGAGAAATCTCGCTCTTCAGGAGAAGCCGTTCTCCGGGTGCGCGTACGCCCGCGGGAGACGGAGGGCAACGCGTTCTTCCTGCTCGCGAAGTCGAAGGGATCGCCCGAAAAAGGCAAGGGAGGAGGGGCGCATCCTCCTTGGGATGGATTTCGCGTTTTCGCTCCCTTGGCTACGCAACCGTTGATCGGATCCGGACGCGAAGGGCGGCGCCGTTCTCGTCCTTGATCTCCATCGTGCACCACTCGGAAACCGGTGAACTCATCTCGGGCAAGATATCGATGAACGGGGAAACGGGTTCATCCTTTCGGACGGGAGAAGGCATTGTATGCAGCTGTCAGTCGAGACGCGCCACAAACCCATCGAAATGTCTGGTGATGATGCTTATCGCTTCGGTCCAGGACAGTCCGGATGCCGCAGCACCGACGTTGACGACATCGTGAAAGGACGGGACGTCAGGATTCTCCTCCCCGTCGCTTTGAATCGCCTTCGCAATGTCCCGCATCGTTCCTCGGAGGGCGAGTTTCTTGAGCGAAGCGGAGACATCGACGGGGATATCCTTTTCAAGCGCATTGGAGATTTCGCCGACGATGACTGCAGCCTGCGCTTCGGAGCCGAGTGCGTTCGGGAACCTCTTCCATTCTGCGATCTTTTCTTCGAGTGTCATGGGCTTTCTCCTTTTATCAACTGAGGAAGACTCTATTCGGTATTCGTTTCAATCCCCTCTTCGTCGGGGAACCCTTTCCGCCTATTCGTGACAGACGGTAAAATGATTCTTGGGACCACGTCTCAATCCCCTCTTCGTCGGGGAACCCTTTCCGCCTTTCCGCGGGGTTTCCGCGGGGCGAAGATCCGGGGCTAGTCTCAATCCCCTCTTCGTCGGGGAACCCTTTCCGCCGCGGAAAAGCTTGTGATTTTCGCCCGGGAAAACGCCGTGTCTCAATCCCCTCTTCGTCGGGGAACCCTTTCCGCCCGGATCGGGGCGGGCGGAGTACGTTCGGTATCACGCGAGTCTCAATCCCCTCTTCGTCGGGGAACCCTTTCCGCCACGGTGATGATCGAGCGGGACATGCGCCTACCATCGAGTCTCAATCCCCTCTTCGTCGGGGAACCCTTTCCGCCGGCCAGGATAAAGACGTGGAAAGAAATGAACGACTCTGTCTCAATCCCCTCTTCGTCGGGGAACCCTTTCCGCCCGAGAAACCCGTCAAGCGGGATTCGGTCATCCTGCGAAGTCTCAATCCCCTCTTCGTCGGGGAACCCTTTCCGCCAGCCGGTACGGCACATTTTTTAGCGTGGACGGGAAACGTCTCAATCCCCTCTTCGTCGGGGAACCCTTTCCGCCGTGGTGTGAGGTGGTGGGGATTCATTGGATTCATGGGTGTCTCAATCCCCTCTTCGTCGGGGAACCCTTTCCGCCTAGAAAGGGGAACCATGAACGCAACGCCGGTCAGAACGTCTCAATCCCCTCTTCGTCGGGGAACCCTTTCCGCCTAGAAAGGGGAACCATGAACGCAACGCCGGTCAGAACGTCTCAATCCCCTCTTCGTCGGGGAACCCTTTCCGCCCGGTCCTGCGGGATAACCGTCGAGGGCGAAAAGCCCGTCTCAATCCCCTCTTCGTCGGGGAACCCTTTCCGCCCCACCCCCCATCAATATCATACCCCCCAAGCACTTGCAAGGCCGTTTCCGCGAACCCCCTCGAGGGGTGGGGGGGGTGCATGGCCGAGTTTTCCACAGGATCTCGCAACCCTTTTCAAGACAAGAAGTTATTTTTCCGCGAACCTCGAAGCCCATCTTGTGGTTAACATTTGCTAGGC
>CAZDSO010000277.1:0-5046 GCA_964508045.1 uncultured Planctomycetia bacterium
AGACTTGCCCGCTGTGGTTGCGGCTTTGCTGCTCTATGGTATTTCCATGAAGGGGCGCTACGAAAAGCAAGGGAGGCCCACGACTTATTTGCAGCGCGAAACGCTCCCGCTCCCCCCTCCCTTGATCGCCGGCCCTCCATCGCCGATCATACGGGAGGTTCCAGCTCCGCAACGACGGCGGTGAACGGTGGTTGAACGATCCAGCACGTCGATCCGGCACCTTCCCCTCCTCCGCTCCCGAAGGAGGGCGTTCCCGCCCCTCCCTCCCGTCCTCGCCCTCGCCGGGCTCCTCCTCCTCCTGGCCGCCGGAAGCGCCCAGGCCCATCCCCACATCTTCTTCGACATCGACCTCCACCTCCACTTCGGCGTCGGCGAGGAGGTCCGCGCCGACTTCACCCTCTATCCCAACGAGACCACCTGCGCCGCCATGATCCTCGAGGGCGACCTCGACGGGAACTTCCTCATCGAGGAGAACGAGATCCCCGAGCTGACCGCCATCTGGCGCGCCTACTTCAAGAAGTTCCGCTACTTCGTCCGCTTCCGCAACGGAAAGGATCCCTGCGAACTCAGCGCCGTGGAGGACTTCCGCATCCGGACCTTCCCCGGGGACAAGAGCCGGCTGATCATCGCGTACACCGCCTGCGCGTCCCTTCCCGACCGGGACCTCGGCTCCCACGCCCTCGAGGTCGACCTCACCGACCAGACCATCTACGCCGCCTTCACCCAGCTGCCCGACAAGTGCGTCATCCACACCTCCCCCGCCAGGATCGAGATCGAGAAGGCCGCCGTGCTCAAGCACCACCGCGGCGTCCACGTGGACTACACCATCAAGCCGCCTCCGGAAGAGACGGCCCCGGAGAGCGCCGGGGGCGAAACGGGCGACGGGGACGCTGAAAGCGCCACCACGCTCACCGTCGAGACCGCCGCCGTGGAGGAAGGGCGGGATTTGAAGGCGCGCTTCTACGAATTGCTGAAAAAGGGGCAGGACAAGCTCACCGCGCTTCTGAAGTCGCTCTCCCGCCGCTTCAAACTGGGCCTGTTCCTCACCCTGATCGGCGTCGCGCTGGGCTACGGCGTCGTGCACGCCCTCGGCCCGGGACACGGCAAGGCGCTGGTCGCCGCCTTCCTCATGCGCGGGAACAGCCGCCCCCTGCACGCCGTGGGCCTGTCGCTCGTGGTGACGGCTACCCACACGGGCACGGCGATCCTCCTCGCCGCCGGCGTCCAGCTGATGAAGTCCTCCATGCAAGGGCGCGAGTTCCAGGAAGCGGGCCAGGCCTGGATCGGGCTGGGCAGCGGCGTCCTCGTGGCCGGTATCGGGCTGTTTCCCGTGCTCTTCCTCGCTTTCCGCGTCCTGAGGGAGGCGCGCCGCCAGGGAAGCCTCCACGAGGGATTCCGCGCGGCCGTGTCGGAGAACGCGAGCGCCGGCGCGGTGACCGAGGAAGAGATCACCATCGCGCGGGTGGGCCGCTGGGGCGTGGCCGCCGGACTCGTCCCCTGCCCCGCCTCCATCGTCATCATGCTCTTCGCCATCGCCGCCGGCGTCTTCTGGATCGGCCTGGTCGCCGTCATGGCGCTGGCCCTGGGCCTGTCCTTCGTCCTTCTCATCATCGGCCTCAGCGTGGTCTACTCCCGCAAGGGCCTCCTCAAACGCCTCGAGGGCTCCCGGTGGGCCTCCCGCCTCCAGGGCGCGCTCGGCGTCGGCGGCGTCCTCCTCGTCATCGGCCTCGGCCTGCTCCTCATCAGCTTCTACTGGTACCGCCTCGACATGATCGGCGCGGTCTGATTTAGGGGCGCCCCAGAAGACGGCAGGATCGGGGCCCCGGTGCTCGTTCACCCCCGAAACCACTCAATCACCCAACGACTCAACCACCCGGCCTTTGCCTTCTCACGCGCCGGGCCTCCTGGTACCATGAATCCTTCTGGAGGAGAGCATGGCGCCGAAACGGCGAAAAGGACACGGGCGGAAAAGCCGCGGCAAGGGCCTCGGGCCCTCCGCCCGAAAAGGGGCAAGCGGCTCGGGGGCTCCCCGACAGGGCGGACCTTCCGCCGGCGGGCTCGCCGGCGGGGGGCTGGACCGCGCAGGCATGGCCGGACGCTCGGAGGAAAAAGGCGCTTCCCCCGGAAGCCGGAAAGCCAAACGCCGGGGCGGAAAGACCGCCGGCGGGAAACAGAGGACCGGGAAACGACCGGCGCGACGGGACGACGCTCCCCCCGACGTTCCCGACTACGTCGCGTCCGCGGAAACCGTCATCGACGGGGAACTCCAGCGGCGAAAAAAACCGACCCGGAAGGACCGCCGCCGCGGATCCCCTCCGAAGCGCCCGGTCGCCGGAAAAGACAAGAAAAAGAGCAAGCCGGCCCCGGCTTCCCAGACGCCCCCTTCGCGAACGGCGTCGCGCATCCGCCCCCGCGAGGACGTCAAGAAGATCCAGGCTTCCGAAGACGGCGAAGACGCCGGCAACCCCACCCCGCCCATGGGCGTCCCGGCCGACGAGGAGGACATCCTCGAGCCCGTCGACGCCCCGTCGGAGGAAGCGAAGCCCCTTCCGGCGGACGAGGAACCCGAGGGGCCGCCGACGGTCGAGTTCACGGGCTCGGGGCTTGGGCTGTTCTTCCTCCTCCAGGCGCGGAACCTCTTCGCCCTGCTGGGGCTCGCCGGCCTTCTCGCCTCGGGCGCCCTGGCCGTGTGGACCGGGGCCCTGCCGGCGGAAGCGACGAGCCGGATCCCCCCCGACGCGATGAAGGCCCTTCAAGACGGTTTCGAGAACCTGCCCCCGGCCGTCGCCGAACAGGCCGATCGACTGCCCATGAAGCAACTTCCCCTGCCCGTGGCGGCGGGCGGCGCGGCGCTGGTCCTCCTGGGGCTCTGGTTCGGCCGCCTCGTCAAGCATTACCGGATCCGTCGGACCCGCGTGTTCGGAGAGCCGGTCCATCTGAAGATCGGGCTTCCGGCTTCCCTGTTCCAGGACCTGGCGTCCCTGATCATCTTCACCGGCACGGCGGGCCTGGCCACGCCCTGGGTCGTCAGCTGGTACCACCGGTTCCGCCTGCAGCACGCCTTCGTGAAGGCCCGCCGGCGGGAAAAGCCCATGGACTTCCGCGGCAAGGGAAGCGAAGTCCTTCTCCGGACGCTGATCGGCCTGGTCTCTTTGCCCCTGATTGCCCTGACGCTCGGGGTGTGGGGGGCGGCGCTGGGCCTGATGCGCGTGAAGTGGGAGCAGAACCGCCAGTCGGCGCCCGCACCCTCGGGCCGGGGCATGGTGGACGCGACGTTCCACGGGCGTTTCGGCCCCTACCTCGGCCGCGTCCTCGGGGGCTGGCTCCTGACGGCGCTGACGCTGGGGCTGGGGCGTCCCTGGGCGCTGGTCTGGCAGTGGCGGTGGATCGCGGACCGGACGCGGTTTCCGCGCGAATCGGAACGCGATTCCAGGCGTGACGAAAAAAAGAAAAAAAGGACGCGACGTCTCGGGGGGTGAACAAGGCCTCCGATTCAAAGGGACTCCCCCCACACGGGGGGAAAAACCGGATTCTCGGGGGGACCTTTGAAAAGTTCCTCCCGGGCCTTTCTCGATCTCTTTGTTCTTGATCTTTGATGCAATTCGGTGTATATTTTCTTTGGGTTCGGAGGCGGTCTGGTTGGATGTGGGTTTGGTCTTTTTTCATCTTCTTTCCGGTCCGTTTCCGGCTTCGGCGCGGGGCGTGGCATCGTCTCGAGCCGGGGGCGTTTCCGTCTCCTGGTTCGGTGGGCGTAGGGGGCGTACCCGACAAATGCCGAACGTGTACCGAAGGCGAGGCTGCCTGAGCACTTGCACGGAAAACGCCATGTAAGTGAGAGGGACGGAGGTCTAGTTTGCGCCTGAAAAATCAAGCCATTTTGGCACACCCGAATTTGTTATTATTCCAGGAATACTTGGCTTCTTGTTGCGTTTTGGAATGAGAGGTCTTCAATTGGGTGCATTCGTTCAGAGCGCATCCAGGGGGCTGTTGACGCCGAGGGTTTTCCGTTTCGCGACGTGGGTATAGATCATGGTGGTGGATACGTCGGCGTGCCCTAGGAGTTCCTGGATGGTCCGGATGTCGTAGCCGTCTTCGAGGAGGTGTGTGGCGAAGCTGTGCCGGAGGGTATGTGCGGTGACCTTTTTGGGGATGGAGGCTTTTCGGGCGGTCTCCTTGATTTTTCGCTGGATGGGTTTTTCGGACTCGTGGTGTCTTCGGACCATGCCGGCGCGCGGGTCGGTGGAGAGGTTTCGGGAGGGGAAGACCCAGAACCAGATCCATTCCTTGCCGGCGTCTGTGTATTTGGAAGCCAGGGCGCCGGGGAGGTAGACGGGTCCGACGCCGGCTTTCCGGTCGGCGTCGTGGAGTTGGCGTGCGCTTCGGAGTTGTTCCTCGAGGTCGGTCTGGATGTTTTCGGGCAGGAGGGTGACGCGGTCTTTTCCGCCCTTGGCGTCGCGGATGACGATGCATCGCCGCTCGAAGTCGAGGTCTTTGACGCGGAGCCGCACGGCTTCGCCGACGCGGAGTCCGGCGCCGTACATGAGTCTTGCGAGGAGGAGGGATTTCCCCTCGAGGCCGGCGAGGAGGGCCCTGATCTCGGTGCGGTCGAGGACGACGGGAAGACGCCGTTTCCCGGAGGCCTGGACGGATTCCCGAAGTCCCTCGAGCGTATTGCCGAGGACGTCCCGGAAGACGAAGACGAGGGCGTTGAGGGCCTGGTTTTGCGTTGAGGCGGCGACGTTTCCTTCGACGGCGAGGTTGGAGAGGAAGGCGCGGATGTCGCTGGCGTCGATCTTGTCGGGGGACTTGTCGGGGTGGAATCTCTGGAAGCGTTCGAGCCAGGCGAGGTAGGTTTTTTCGGTGCTGTAGCGCCGGTGCTTGAGCCGGAGGAGTCGCGTGGCCTCGTCCTTGAGTTCGAGCCAGCTGTGGAGCTGTTCGGGGTGGGGGGGAGGAGGCGGTTCTGGGCTTTGGGATTCTCGTGGGGTGTCGGCGAGGTGCCGGTAGACGCGGATGGCGTCTCGGGCCTGCTCGACCTGCCAGTCTTCC
>CAZDSO010000278.1:0-5008 GCA_964508045.1 uncultured Planctomycetia bacterium
TCAATTCCCCGGGCGGGACTCTCACCCGCAAGACAGGGACACCTTCATGGCGCCCCACAATCTAAAATCTAAAATTTCCAATCCCTACTCGTTCCCGCTCCTCTTGGAGGCGTTTTCGCAGCGGCTTCGCTGCTTTCTGCTCCGAAAATTCGGGAAAAACCATGATCGACGACCGCCTTGGAGGGCGAGGGTCCTCCCGAGCCCAAACACAGCTGGCTCGCCAGCCCGTACTACGCCGATCGGCTCTTGCAAGGGCTACGTAGGGTCCTCCGTAGCTCTCGCAACCACCTGCAAGCGAAGGAGGAGAGGCTCGCCCTCCAAATTTTCATGGTTTCCGGGAGAGCCGAAGGCTCATGGCCGACTTGTTTGGATCAAGCGCGAAGCGGCATCCCGCGGTCCGCGTTCAGGCGGTCAGGACGACGACGAGCAGCAGGGCGGCGACGGCGTCGAGGCCGGCCGCCGCGAGGAGGAGCGAAAGGCCGAGGTAGCGCATGCGGCGGGCGGCCGTCCGGGGTTCGTGGGGGGAGAAGAAGAGGCCTTCTTCGGGGTCGGCGACGATCTCGGCGCCCTGATCGCCGAGCCGAAGGCGCCCCTTGACGGTGAGGCCGCTGATCAGGGGCAGGTACCACTGCATCGTCCGCTCGCCGCCCGTGGTCATCATGCCGCCCTGGACGCCGGAGTGGCGGGTGAGGGGGTCCTGGACCCGGGTGGGGGGGGCGAGGACGCGCACGCGTCCGCCGTCGGGGAAGTGGAGGAGGAAGTCGGTGGCGTCCACCTCGTCCTTGAGGTCGGCCCAGTGGCGGTGGCGGTACCCTGCGCGGAGCTGCTGTCGCGTGCGGCGCCGCCAGAGGACCTGGATGCCGTCGAAGATGCGGATCTGTTTCTCGGGTTCGGGGCGGCCGTGGACGACGACGATCTCGTCGAGATGGTCCTTGAGGGTGTCGAGGGTGAGGGGGGAGCCGAGGGGAACGGCGAGGCGGAGCTTCCGGATGCCGAGGACCGCCAGGACCGCGGATCCCGCGCCGAGTCCGAGGATCATCACGATGAGGGGCAGGGGGTCCATGGCAGTAGCTTATGGTTTTTCGAGGGATTGGAAAGGATTTCCCCCGATCGGTAGCATGGACGACCAGCCCGGCCATCAAGCGAAACGGCGGAAGGCGGTGGAGCGGCCGATGGGACTCGAACCCACGACAACCAGCTTGGGAAGCTGGCACTCTACCAACTGAGTTACGGCCGCGTGGACAAACGAATCGTACTTCCGCGGTGAGGGGGTGTCAAGATGGTGCCATTCGAGCCGTTCGCGCTGTCGGCGAGTCGTTGGACTCCCCTTCGTTCCGTAGCCAGCCTTCATGGAAATAACCCGGGGTGACCCTCGAATTCTTCATCCTCAGAAAAGTTGTGGGAGGCGTGTGTCCCGGGCCACGCAGGCTTTCGGCCCGGGACCACGGCGATGCTGCAAGGCGGTGTCTGTAACCTGTAACCGGTAACCCGTGCTGGCCGTGCTTTGCCATGGAGTCGTAGCAGCCCACAGCATAAACAGGTTACCGGTTACCGGTTACAAACAACCCAGATCCAACAAACCGGCGGCCGGGATGATCCGGCAGGTCCGGCGGAATCGGCGGCTTTCGCTTGCAGGTGGTGGCGAGAGCTACGGAGGACCCTACGTAGCCCTTGCAAGAGCCGATCGGCGTAGTACGGGCTGGCGAGCCACATCGGTGGGCTCGGGAGGACCCTCGCCCTCCAAGTTTTCATGGTTTCTGGGAGAGCCGAAGGCTCATGGCTGACTACAATCTACAATAAATCCCTGCTCGTCTCGCCTATCCCTTGCCGCGAAGCGGCGAACCATGGATCATGACACGCAGATCAGGTTGATCAGGAGCGACCATGAAAGAGATGAAGTCCGCCACCGAGGTGAGCGACGCCGAGGGACGACAGTACCACATCGATCTGAAACCGGGGGAACTGGCCCCCTACCTCCTCTTCGTCGGCGATCCGGACCGCGCCGGGCGCGTGGCCGAGCGCTTCGACGAGGTGACGCTGGAGCGGAAGAACCGCGAGTTCCACAGCTTCACCGGCGTCTGGAAGGGCGTCCCCGTCTCCGCCATGGGCACGGGCATCGGGTGCGACAACACCGAGATCGCCTACGTCGAGACCTGCCAGATCGTACCGCGCCCCACCGTGCTGCGCGTGGGCAGCTGCGGCGCCCTCAAGCCCGAGATCGACGTCGGACACCTCGTCGTCACCTCCGGCGCCGTCCGCCTCGAGAGCACCTCCACCTTCTTCGTCCCCGAGGGCTTTCCCGCCTTCGCCCACCACGAGGCCGTGGAAGCCCTCCTCGAAGGCGCCCGCGCCACCCGAACCCCCTGCCACCTCGGCGTCACCGTCACCGCCGCGGGCTTCTACGGCGCCCAGGGGCGCGAGATCCCGGGCTTCCCCGTCCTCGAGCCCGACCTGCCCGAACGCATGGCGAAGATCGGCGCTGCCAACTTCGAGATGGAAGCGAGCACCCTGTTGACCCTGTCCGCCATGCGCGGCTTCCGCGCCGGCGTCGTGTGCGCCGTCTACGCCAACCGGCCCAACGACCGCTTCATCCCTCCCGAGATCAAGGAAAAGGCCGAAGCCGACGCGATCGACGCGGGCCTGAAGGCGCTCGCCCTCCTGCACCGCAGGGACCGCGAGCGGAAGGAGCCGGCGCCGTGGGCGCCGCGATAGGGTCATGGGTCATGGGTCAAATGACCAGTGACCCATGACCAGTGACTAGTGACCTATGACCCAAATCCCGCCCCTCAGCGGCCCAGGCGGATCAGCTTCACCGAGACCAGCAGGGCCGTGCGGCGCCCCTGCCGGGCGAGGGCGCTTCCCCCGAGGAAGAGGACGGCCCCCCCGTCGGGCAGGGTGACGGCGGTGCGCAGGCGCTCCGTGGAGACCCGCGGAAGGTGCACGGTCGCCTCCCCCTGCTTCGTCTCGACCTTCGCTTCCCGGAAGGGCTGGCTGGCCCGGGCCAGCCCCGGGTTCAGATCGAGCGTGACGTGTTCCCCGTCGCCCGCGAGCGTGGGCTCGATCTCCAGGAGGACGCCGTCGGAAAGGACCCGCATGATGGGGTCGTGGATGCTCGCGCGCTGGGCGACCTCCACGTCGAGGTCCGCGACGTAGGCGAAGACGTTGCGGCGGGCGATATGGGTCGCCTGGCGGTTGAAGCAGACGTGGCTGGTCAGCCCGAGGGTGGCCGCGCGGTCGCCCTTGCGGGCGAGATCGAGCAGCGCGTCTCGGGTCTCGGGATCGATCTGCGTGTGCTTTCCGGCAAGCCCCTCGGGCATCAGATCGCGGAGAGCGTCTGCGTCCACCTCGAGGTACCTCGCCGTCGTCATGACCAGGACCACGCGTTTGCGGCGCAGTTCCTTCAGCAGGGCGTCGATCTTCGCGTGGACGTCCTCGGTCTGCACGACCACCAGGCACCCCCCGGAGTAGGAGAGGGAATTGCGCTCGTTCGCCCAGGAATCCTCGGCGACGTTCGTCCGGATCATCTCGACGAGATCCTCCCCCGTCACCGCCAGGCCTTCCGGCGCCGCCTCCTCCATGAAGGCGGGGCCCATGGCGCCGGCGTCGGACGCGCCCGGCATGCCGAGGGCCTCGTCCTCCGCCCGGCGGTCCTCGACATTGTAGGTGAGGATCCGGACGTTGTAGATGCGCAGCACGCGCCTGCCGGCGCCGGGGGTCTTGCCGGGCTCTCGGGCGGAGGCGAGCCGCTTGATCCGCGCCCGCACGAGCATCACCTTCGCCTCGCTTCCGTCGTCCTGGTGGGCACCCGCGAACAGGACGGCGCCGCCGTCGGGAACCACCGTGGTGGTCTGGACGACGAGGGATCGCACGCGCGGGATCTCGATCGTCCCGACGTCCATCTCCACGGTCGGGAAGGGGGAGAGGACCGTCTGGTGCTCCAGGCGGAGGTCGAGCAGGACCCCGGCGTCGCCCGCGCCCACCACCGGCCGCACGTCGAGGACGAATCCCGCCCCCACGGCGCCGACGACGGGATCGGACGTCGATTCGTCCTGGGCCACCTCGACGTCCTGGTCGCGGATGTAGGCGTGCTCCTCGACGGAGGCGACGTGGACCCGCTGGCCGCTGAAGGCGAGGACGGACGCCGCGTCGAGCACGCGCACGAAGCCCTCCTTCACGGCCCCGCCGAGGACGCTTCGCACCGCCTTCTCCCCGAGGGCCGCCCCCGTCCGCGTGTTCTCGAGAATGCCCAGAAGCCCCTCGAGATACTCCGCCTTGACGCCCAGCACGTAGCCCTCGACCTCGACGAAGTCGCCCACCCGCGCCCGCACGTCCGCCAGGAGATCGCCGATCCGCTTCAGATTCTCCGGGGTCTGCGTGACGAAGAGCTTCCCGCCGCCGAGGGCGATGCGGTTGTTCACGTTGTTCCACGAGTCCGGGTCCACGTTCACCTGGATCATGTCGGCCAGCACGTCCGGCGACAGCTGCCGCTTCTCCGCGTACGTCTCCATGAGGGGCGGCATCGCCATGGACGTCGACTTCAGCTTCAACGAGGGGCCCGGATGGTCCTCCCGGGCCCGGGTGAGGAACTCGATGTCGAAGACCCTCGATTCCCGGACCACTTCCTGGCCCGAGGCGGGGGAGAGGAGGAAGGAAACCAGCAGGGTCGAGAGGGCGATCGCCCAAGGATGCCTGGTCATGACGGGACTCCTGTCTTTTTGGAGGAAGGCAAGGGGGTGTCTTTGTCGCGGCCTCGAGCCGCGAGGTCATGATACCCCGCCGCGCCGGGAATGCAACGGCCCGGGTGTCGTATCCCACTCTTTTTGAGATTGCCATCCCACCTTTGTTGGGACTCAGAGCATGTGAAAGAATTCGCCGGTTTCATGCAAAACAGGGTCGACACCGAGGCTTTTTCGACACTGAACACGTTGAAATGTACTGAAGACGCTCATGGGTTTCTAGCCCGGATTATTCATGAAGACGTAGCGAGGTTGCCGCAAGTGCCTGAGAT
>CAZDSO010000279.1:0-4987 GCA_964508045.1 uncultured Planctomycetia bacterium
AAGTAACCGATGGCGATGCACTCGAGAAGCCCCACGATGGGCAGGCCGTAGTTGGACATCCACTTGTCCACGATATCGAGCCACATCAGTCCCGACCGCGTGCAGTAGAGCAGCGTCGCCACGAACCCGATCCCGCAGATCACGGCGGTGAGGAGCGTCTTGTTCACCTTCATCAGGTAGTCCCGCACGCCGGTCACGAACGCCTCCACGATCGAGAAGGCCGAATCGATCCCCAGCGTCAGCAGGGAGAGGAAGAAGAGGAACCCCACGACCCCGCCGCTGATCGCCCCCATCTCGCTCAGCGCGACGGGGTAGGTGACGAAGACCAGACCCGGGCCCGCGTTGACCACGTCCGCGACCTCCTTGTTCAGGGCGACGGCGAGGTAGCCCAGGACGCTGAACACGGCGAACGAGGCGTAGAAGGACGTGCAGCAGTTGCCGAAGGCCGTCATGAACGCGTTGTTCGAGACGTCCGACTCCCGCGGCATGTAGCTGGCGTAGGCGATCATGATCCCGAACCCCAGCGACAGCGAGAAGAAGATCTGCCCGTAGGCCGCCACCCAGACGCTCGTGTCCTTAATGAGATCCCAGTCCGGGTTGAGAAAGAACTCGAGCCCCTGTCCGGCCCGTTGAGGGTCAGGCCGTGGAGGATGATGATGCCCAGCAGGGCCACCGGCAGGGGCACCGTGATCATGACGACCTTGCCGACGACATGGACGCCCTTGAAGATGATCAGGAAGATGATCAGCCAGGTGATGAACGCCCAGAAGACCAGGTGCCACGAGAACGAGAACGCGCTGCTCCGCTGAAGGCGCTTCGCCTCGAGCGCCTTGACGAGGTCGGCCCGGGCGTCCGCTTCCCTCTCGCAGAGGGGCTCGGGAGGCTCCTCCACGGCCGTCAGCGCAGCATGGGCCTCGCGCAGATCCTGGTAGGCGCTCGAGGCGTGCTTGGAGAGACCGGGGATCATCCGGGTGAAATCCCAGTCCGGGTTTTTTTCCGCCTCGCCGGCCTCCACCGCCGCGGTCTCCTCCGGGGTCGCCGTCTTGAAGAGGCGGTTCAGGTCGCCTTCGGGCTTCTCGAGAATCTCCAGCGCCCGGTCGATCATGTCATTCCGGACCGTGGCGCGCGACCAGTTCTCCACGCCCGTGCCGAAACCGCCCAGCGCCTCCTCCATGAAGTAGAGGCCGACGTTCTCCTGGCGGTCGATGACCCGGATCTTCTCCTCCGGCAGGATTCCCAGCTCGTCGTCCGCCCCGGCGTCCGCGTAACGCTGCCCTTCCTTCTCCGCCCAGAAGGCGGCGAGCGCCTCGTCCAGTGCCGCGAACTCCTCCGCGGACATCACGGCAAAGCGGACTTTCGGGTCCTCCTTCTCGAGCTGCTCGCGGTTCTCGAAATACGACGAGGCGAAATCCACGACCTCCTGTACCGTCTTGTAGACGACGGTCTCGTCGCCCCACGTCTCCTTGATTTCGGAAGCGAGCTTGTCCTTGACCGCCTTGCTCTCCTCCTCGGGGAAGAGGCGGACGTGGCTGATCTTCTTCCGCTTGAGCTCGGCCTCGATGCGCTTCTTCTCGGTCTCGCAGGAGTAGAGGCGGTACTTCTTCTCGAAGACCGTGCGGTTGTCCACCGGCGCTTCCCAGGCCTTGGAGGGGCTGGCGAGCATGTAGTGCCAGGAGAGCGCCATGATCTGGCAGTAGTAGAAGGAGATGGAGAGGCCCACGAAGATCGCGAACCATCCCAGCCAGCGCCAGCGCTTGCCGATCCTGGCCATCGCGCCCGGCGCGCCGGCCTGGAACTTCTGGCCGAGGGCGTATTCCAGGACCAGAAGCGGAATGCCGGCGGTGATGAGAGCGACGAAGTAGGGAATGAAGAAGGCGCCGCCCCCGTTCTCGTAGGCGGTGTACGGGAAGCGCCACACGTTGCCGAGTCCCACGGCGGACCCGATGGCCGCCATGATGAAGGGAAGCCGCCCTCCCCAGCGATCTCTCGCGCTCGCCATGATCGAAGCCCCCTCGCAATGTCGATCTCAAGGAAAACCCGCTCGGGGAGGCTTGCGCCCCCCTTGCCCTGGAGCCGGAGTTTTTCTCGGAAAAACGAGGCAAGTGTACCCGGAAACGGGAGGAGATACCAGCCCCTTCCCCTCGCGAGCGCCGGCGGCATCGCCGTGGTCCCGTCTGAAATTTGTTCCGAAGATTCGGGAAAAATCATGATCGACGACCGCCTTGGAGGGCGAGGGCCCTCCCGAGCCCAGACCATGGCTCGCCGGGAGGCTCGCCCTCCAAATGATCATCATTTCCGGGAGAGCCGAAGGCTCACGGCTGACTACAATTCCTAAACGGAAGCAAGCTGAAAACGGGTGCAGCGTGAATCCGCGAGGTGGAAGCCAATTATATTTTATAAAATGTAAATTTTCCGCTTGACTCGTGGCCTTTATAATTTATAATTTGGAAAGATTACATATTTATGGGTCTATCCACAATCAAAGCACAAAATATAGTGCAAAAGAAAATTTTTTGTCTTTACACGGAATCGAGGAAGCGTTAGGGTTGCGTCCGAAATTCGTTCCGGATGCAAGAAGGAGGGGCGCATGAAACGGATCATTCCCGGGGTGCTCGCCCTCATGGTCCTGGGGCCGTCTACCATCCTGGCCGCCGACGTCACCACCAAGACCAAGAGGAGCTCCACCAACAAGATCGAGATCAGCGGAGATATCGGACTCCAAGGCGTCTTCCGCGAAGACTCCTTCGACTCCGTCTTTCCACAACGCGATCTCCACAATCCGGGGACCTGGACCCGAGACCATGACGAGATCATCGGCGTGCCGGTGATGAACGTCTCGCTCGAAGCCAAGATCAAGGACGAACTCGGCGCCGTCCTCACCCTCGGGCTCGGGCCCGGGTCCTACGGCGTCGACTCCCCTCTCCTCGGCAGACGCGAAAGCCTCGTCTTCCTCGAGGAAATCTACGCCTACTCCAAGGAATTCCTCGGCAAGTACACCAACCTCTACGTGGGCTCGAAAAACGTCCGCATCGATCTCCGGGGCAACGGCGACGAGTTCTTCTGCAACCTCCTGGCCTCCGAGAACCCCTTCACCGGAGCCGTCCATACCGATCCCGGATTGACCGGCATGCCGCAATCCGTCTCGGGCATCTACGCCCCCGCCTACGACCCCGCCGATCCCACCACCCCCATCGCCGCCAACCTGCCCAACGGGTCGTCCGGGTTCGGCATGCACTGGAACCCCTACCTGGGCGGAAACGCCTGGTGGAACCAGTACGCCGGACAGTCCAAGAACTCCGCCTTCGCCGGCGTCCAGCTGGAATGGATCCTCTCCCGCGACAAGACCGGCCTCGAACCCTTCCGCGTGGACTTCGCCGTCGGCAAGGTGCTCGAAACCCAGATGGCCAACACCGACACCGTCTTCTTCGTCGCCCGGCCGCTGGCGACCTTCGACATCACCGGCACCCACAAGCACAAGCATTTCTCCCGCATCCAGGCCGTCCTGTCCATGATCTCCGGAGACGATGACACCGCCCTGGGCGCGCTGGGCTTCGGCTTCTCCATCAAACCCCTCCCCTTTCTCGAGGTCTTCGCCGAATACATGGGGCAGTTCGGAGAGTACACGGCGGCCTACCGCCCGGACGGCAAGGAACTGATCCACCAGGGCGCGCACGCCGGCTACGGCGGCGTCCGCGTGGAACCCGAGATCAAGATCGAGAAACAGCTCTCCTTCACCCCCTTCGCCGAGTTCTCCCTGTGGTGGATCGGCGGCGACCGGGGCGACCCCCACCAGTCCAACCACGACTACGTCTCCTTCGAGGACGTGGACACCTTCCTCATCATGGAGGACAACGAATTCGGCCTGGATGTGGATTCCAACTACAACGCCATCAAGGCCGAGATCGGCGCCCGGTTCGAGACCGTGGAGTTGTCGGTGCGGTTCGGGACCTTCCACGCGCTCTTTCCGCCCAGTCACGACGTCTACGGCAACCCTCCCGACGGCGGGTCTTCCTACCGGAAGCTCTACGGCAACGAGCTGAACATCCGCCTCTCCTGGAAAGTCAAGGAATGCGTGAAACTCGGCCTCGGCGCCGGCCTCCTCTTCGACGCCTTCTTCTGGAAGGACACGCTGGGGGCCCGCGAGGAAATGTCCCTGGGCATCGCGGAAATCATGGTGGAATTCTAGAGGAGTCCCTAACCTCCTCATTCACGCCTCGGGCCATCAGGTTCGTCCTGGTGGCCCCCTTTTTATTCCCACACGGATGACGCGGACGGCGCGGAGGGTGTGAACCCGCCCGGACCTTCGCCCCTCCCTGAGCCCTCTGATTCCTCTGATCCCCCTGTGTTCCATGACTTGCCTGCACCGCGAAAACCTCGTCCTGTCTGGAACTTGACACCCTCCCCGTCCCGCGCGTATAGTGGCGGTTTCTTTGCCCGGGGTATTCGAAAAGGAACGCGTTTCACGCCGTTGTGGAGGAGAAGATGGTCAAGATTCCAGAAGAACTGCAACTGCTTTCCGGCGATCGGGGCAACGAATCGATCATGCACGCCTACGTGGATTCGCCCACCTGGCTTCTGGACGAGGGGTGGGAGAAGGCCATCGAGGTGGGCATGAATTCGCTCGACGCCTATCTCCAGTATTGCGAACACCTGGGCCTGCCCCATTCCTACCTGCTGGGACTGGATATCCTGGTGACGGGCGCGGCGGCCGACAACGGGGAGCGGATCACCGACATCCGCCCCACGATCCTCGAGGGCCCGTGCTGCAACTCCTATCCCGCCTGCCCGAACATCTGGTCCAGCCGGCTGTTCCAGCAGCTGAAGCTGCTGGGGATGAAGCCCGACCGCGTCGAGTACCCCACGCACCCCGAGAAGATCCTGGAAAGGATCGTGCAGACCTTCCGGGACGTCTTCGAGGCCCGGGGCGGACAGGGCGACCCGCGCGTGGGCGTCTTCACGCGCCCCTACCCCGAAAGCGAGGAAGAAG
>CAZDSO010000280.1:0-4936 GCA_964508045.1 uncultured Planctomycetia bacterium
GGCCTTGAGGATCGCGCCTGCCTGTCGCCGTCAGCGACGGCAGACAGGGACATCCTACCGCAGCACTTCCGCCCGCGCTGCTGTGCCCCGTAGCCTTCCGCCAAGATCCCCGCATTCACGAAGTGAATGGGGGATCTTGGAAACTCGTGGTTCAAAGGAGGACATGCGGCGACAGCGCGAATACGTCCGAAGGGCTCTCTACAGGACGTCCAGCCACCGCGCGAGCGCCCACGCCGGAAGACCCAGAAACACGCACAGCACGAACGCGGCCAGCACCGCCTCCGCCGCCAGCACACCCGCGTGCAGACTCCACACCGCGGCCCTCGACGGCGCCGGGCTCTCCCGGGGCGTCACCGGACGCCCCGTTTCCGATCCGTCCACGGACCAGAACGCGCTCCCGCACCCAAGGCACGTCGTCCAGTCCCCCGGACCCTTCCGCTCCCCCTCCACCGCGCCGCAATGGGGACAACGACTCATGCACGGCCCTCCGACGTCCCGTCCTCCGTCCGGAAGAGGCCCCTCGCCTTCCTCACCATCTCCGCCAGGAACGCCTTCGCCTGCTCGAAGGACCCCCCGTCGCCCCGCATCAACGCCCGGCACCTCTCCAGCCGGGGCGCAAGCGCCATCACCGCCATCTGCGCCTCCTCCACCATCCCCGCGTCCACCGGCATCCCTTCCAGCCTCCACGCCGCACGGCGCGCCGTCGATTCCAGAAACTGCGCCACCTTGCGCCCCGTGCGCCCGTGACGGATCTTCACCGTCAGCGTCTCCTCGTACAGTTTCGAGAGGCGGTTCCTATACCCCGCGTCGTCACCCTGCGCCTCGCGCTCGACCGCCTCCTCGACCAGGCGTTTCACCTTCTGCGGCTCCTCCACGTAGGTGCGCGACACCACCCACGACGGGATGTTCCGGTACTGGGCGCGGAACATCCGCCGGAACGCGGAAATCGTCCGCGACCCCTCCGGAGAAAAAAGCATCTCCTCGAGCTCCCGCGCTTCGCCCCCCGGAGCCTCTTCCGCAGCCTCGCCCGATGCGGCTTCTTCCGCCGGCGGCTTCGACTCGACCACCGTCTCCCGCTCCCCTTCCTCGTCCGGCGCGGGAGACGGCGCGGCCTCCTCGGCGTCGGGGCGAGACGGGGCTTCTTCCGCCGGCGACTTCGACTCGACCACCGTCTCCCGCTTTTCTTCCGGCGAAATCCACAGCTCCGTCTCGCGCCCCTTCTCGTGGGACAAAATCTCACTCTCCGCCTCCGCTTTCTTCTCCGGTGCGGCTTCTCCTTCGGGCCGCGAAGGTCCTCTCGTCACACCCGGCAACGGGGGCGGCGTCGGCCGCCTGGGCTTTCCGGGTTTCTTCGAGGGGAGGGGGACGGGGCGGAACTGCGTCCTGCCCCGTTCGGCTTTCCGCCCGGACGGAAACGGACCCGCCTCGCGGCCGCCCCCGGCCGCCTTCGGGGCGTGAGAGGGGGGCGCCGGTCCGCCGGGGGACGGCGGTGCCGTGGAAGGCGTCTCTTTTCCGTCTCGCACGCGCGTTTCCCCGGATTCGATCTCCTTGCGGATGATCGAGAGGAGATCGTCGTCCTCTTTCGCCGGGGGTTTCTCCGGTGATTTCCCTTTCGCGGGAGTCGGCTTGCCGGGCTTTTCCGCTTGGGCGGGGGCTTTCCCGTGCGGCGTCGGCGGGGCAGGGGCGGGCTTCGCCGGAGGCTTGCGGGGCGGTTTGGCCGGCGCGGCCTTCGGGGGCGTGGGATCTTTTCCGGACGGGGGCGTCCGGCGTCCGGTCGCGGCGATGCCGGCGGGCGGTTTCTTCACGCGCTTGGGGGGCGGGGAGGGCGGGGGGCCGGGATGGACGTCGAAGCTGTCGAGATCCTCCAGCGGAAAGGGGAAATCGTCGTCGAGAATGCGGTCCGCGGAGAGCAGGGGGATGTCGTTCTCGTTCTCCTCGGCAGGTTGATCCTCCTTCTCGAACGAGGACGTCTCGGCCTTCAGGCGCCGGTCTTTTCCGGGTCGCGAGGGCGGTCGGGGCGGGGGCTTGGCCTTGGGCTTGGCCCTGGGCCTGGGTGGCGGAGAGGGCGCGTTTTTTTCCGGAGGGGGCTCTTTCCGTGTCGGCGCGGAAGGGGGACGGGGCATTGCTTGCTTCTCGGACGCCTCGGGAGGGGAGGGGCGTTTCTCGACCTTTTTTCGGGAGGGCGGGGAGGGGGCCTTGGGTGGCTTCTGGGTCCCGGACGGCCTCTTGGCGCCCGGGGGTTTCCGTTTTCCGGCGCTCTGGATTTCCAGGATTCGTTCCTGGGCGGCCTGGAGGAGTTTGCGGGCTTCCGGGTCCCGGCACATGGCGATTTGCACGCTGAGTTTGCGGATCTGCTCCTTCCCGTCCTTGAGGCGGAGAATCTCGGCGAGGGTCTTCTTGGCGTCGGCGATGTTCCTGATCATGCCCGCGGTATCCTCCCCTCTCCAGGATTCCGTGCCGAAACAGGGCGAGAGGGATGGAGGCCCGGTTCCGGACCGGGCCGGAGGGCCGGCGGAAGACACCCGAACGTGAGGCCCGACCCCGTGCCTTCGCCCGGGGAGGCTGATGCGGGAAGGCCCCCCCCGTATCCTGTACACCTCTTACTCGATCTTCTTGGTGAGTTTGAGGATGTTCCCCCCGTTGGGGTGGGGCACATGGGAAAATTCCGTGGTCTCCTTGCGGACGGTCGCAAAACGATCGCCGTCAAGATCGAAGGCCTTTCCGTGATCGGCCACGCGAATGGAGATTTCCCCGTCCCCCCCCGAGAGAAGCACCTGGAAACTGAGGTGCGGGTTGCGTTCATAGGCCAGATCGATGACGTTCCTGAACGTCTCGGTGATGGCTTCTCGAAGAGAATCGATGTCGCTGTCCTTGAAACCTCGATCCTCCGCCATGACCTCCACGAACCGCTTGAAGCCTTCGATGCAATAGTCCTGTCCCGTGAGGGTCATTTGCACGGGAATGGGCTTCTTCCTCCCCGTATTTTCAACCTTTTCCGGGGAGGTCCTCCTGAAAACGTGGAAACAGCGCGGGCACCGGAACGTGCCGATGGCGTTCACGGTGAGATTGAGGCCGCACATGTCGCAGGTGACTTCGAGGGGAGGGACGTCCGCGACGGGCGCTGCAGGGGGTGCCGGGGCCGGTGCTTTCCCCTTGCTTTCCGCAACGGAAGGGGCGGCCGGTTGCGCGGCGGCCGGTTCCGGTGAAGGCTCCGCCGCGGGCGCTTGGACCGGAACCGGTTCGGGGACAGGCTCGGGCGCGGGTTCAGGCTCCGGTTCGGGGACGGGCTCCTCCATGGGCTCCTCGATCTTGCCTTCCGCGGCGTTCTTGAGGTACTCGATGGCCTCGTCGTCGGAGTCGAAGATCTTGAAGAAGGCGTTCAGCCCGAGCATGTCGAAGACGACCTTGACCTTGGGATGGATGCGCATGAGGGTGATCACGCCGCCTTCCTTCTCGAGTCCGTCGGCGAGCTTCACCAGCGAGCCCAGCCCCGTGCTGTTCACGTACCGGATCCCCTCCATGTCGAGGAGGAAGCGGCGGACGTTCTCCTCGTTCTTCAGCTTCTCGAGCTCGGCCTGGAACTTGATGACAGTGGAGGCGTCGATCGCGCCGGCGAGCCCCACTTTCCTCGTGTCCTCGAGTTCGGGAATTTCTTCCGTTTTCAGCGTCAGATCGGCCACGTCAACCCCCGGTGAAGCAAGAAACTCGGCGGTCCCGCCCGGAAACGATGCATGCCAGAAAGCACGCGTGAAGGTAGCAAAGGGGTACAGGGGCGTCAAGCCGATTTTCCGGCCTCCGTCCCGTCTCCTCGCCGCCGCTTGCCGGCGTGCCCGTTTCCCTCGGCGGGGAGAAGACGCCCTCCTCGCGCGCCTCACGCCCGCGGGTGCGCGCGGTCGTAGACCGCCTTGAGACGCTCCGTCGTCACCTGCGTGTAGACCTGCGTCGTCGTGATCCGGTTGTGGCCCAGAAGCTCCTGGATGCCCCGCAGGTTCGCCCCGCGGTTGAGAAGATGCGTGGCGAAGGAATGCCGCAACGTGTGCGGCGAGGTGGAACTCGGAAGGCCGGCGAGGGCCGCGTACTTCTTCAGGATCCGCCGCACGCTCCGGTCCGAAAGCCCGCCCCCCTTCAGGTTCAAGAACAGTCTCGACCCGGGCCCGGCCGCCTTCCGCGACGCGAGATAGGCCCGCACCGCCTTCACCGCCTCGCCCGTCAGGGGGGAACGCCGGTCCCGGTTCCCCTTGCCACGCACCAGTACCCATCCCCCCTCGAGATCGAGATCCTCCACCCGGATCCCCGCCAGCTCCGCCACCCGGAGGCCGGACCCGTACAGCGTCTCCAGGATCGCGCGGTCCCGCAACGCCGCCTCGCCCTCCCCCGCCGGCGCCGACACCAGCCTCGTCGCCTCCTCCTCGTCCAGGAACTGCGGAAGGCGCCTCGGGCGCCTCGGCGTCTGCAACCCCGCCGCCGGGTCCTTCGACACCACCCCCGTCACCCGGAGAAAACGGTACAACCCGCGAAGGGAAGCCGTCCGGCGGGCCACCGTGGCCCGCGACAGATCGCGGGCGCGCAACGCGTGGAGGTAGGAGCGCAAGTGCAGGACGCGCGCCCCCTTCACCGGGACGCCGGGCCATTCGGCCGCGAGATAGGCGTGATAATCGGCGAGGTCCGACCGGTAGGATCGGCACGTCATCGGCGACAGGCCCCGCTCGAAGGCCAGATGATCGAGGAACGCCTGCGCTTCCCGGGGAAGCGCCGTTCCGTTTGCGTCCTTCCCGGCATCCTTCATGGCGCATCTCCGACGGACCGGCTCCGATCCCGCGACGGAGCCTCATCGTCTGTATCGGCCGGCCGCCCCGCGAACTTGAGGGAAAGACCTCGTAGCGCACCACACCCAAACGTATCGATTCGGATTGGAGGGCGAGCCTCTCCTCCTTCG
>CAZDSO010000281.1:0-4924 GCA_964508045.1 uncultured Planctomycetia bacterium
CGCGGCGCCGGCAAAGCACGGCCAACACGGGTCACAGGTGACGGGTTACAGACAATGCGAAAATCTGCAGCCCCCTTGCCCTCCTGCCTTGGGTCGGGGGTGAAAGGTCCCGAAAAAACCCGTGCACCCCTCTGAGGACCTGGAATGCGAGGGTCACCCTGGGGTATTTCCATGAAGGGGATCTACGAAAAGGAAGGGAGTGCCATGACCTACGTACACCGCGAATGGCTCGGATCCGTTCCTGTTGTACAGGCGAGCACGTGAGGGAGCCGGTACGCGCTCCGTGAGAACGACATCGGCTCCGTTCAGCCCTCCCGGGACAGGCCCTCGGGCTTCCCGTCGGCCACGATCCTCCCCTGTTCCACACGCACGATGCGATCCGTCTGGCGCAACGCCGAGGGACGGTGCGAGACGAGAATCACCGTCCGGTCCCGGAAGGCCTCGAGCAGGCTCGCCAGGAGACGGGCCTCGCAGGCCTCGTCGAGCTCCGAGGTCCCCTCGTCCATGACGAGAAGGTCGGGCTTGCGCAACAGCGCGCGCGCGACCGCCAGCCGCTGCTTTTCCCCGCCCGACAGCTTCTGCCCGCGCTCCCCGATCAGCGTGTCCAGCCCCGCGGGAAGCGAGCGGACGAAGCCGAGGGCTTCCGCCGTCTCGAGCGCCCCCTCGATCTCCTCGCGCGAGGCCCCCGGCGCGGCCCACGCCAGGTTCCCGAACACCGTGTCGCTGAAGAAGAACGCGTCCTGGGGCAGGTAGCCGGTCCGCGCGCGGAGCGCGGAGGCGTCGTACGCGCCGACGGGACGGCCGTCGATCCGGACGCGTCCGGCCTGCGGCGCGTAGAGCCCGAGGAGGATCTTCAACAGCGTCGATTTTCCCGATCCCGTCTCGCCCGCGATGCCGACCCGCTCGCCCGCGGACACGTCGAGGTCGACCCCCCGGAGGACCTCGTCCCCCGGCCGGTAGGCGAAGCGGACGCCCGCGAGCCGCACGTCGCCGCGGAGGGCGTCGGGGGCCAGGTTTCCGGAGGGCTCGGGGGGGAGGGCGTGGACGCCGAGGATGCGGCGCATGGAGACCAGTGCCGGCTGGAGCCGGACGGGAAGGGACGCCAGGCTCCGGGAGGGCCCGTAGAGGTAGCCGAGGTAGCCCAGGAAGGCGACGAGCTTGCCCACCGTGAAGCGCCCCTCCATGATCTCCAGCGCCCCGAAGCCGAGCACGGCGGCCATGCCCAGCGCAGTGACGAAGGAGACGAGCGCGGAGGACGAGGCGGAGAGGATCACCGAGCGCCTCTCCACGCCGAAGAGGTCCGACAGCCTGGACAGCACGCGCCCGGCTTCCGAGGCCCCCCGGCCCAGCGCCTTCACCAGCGAGATCCCCGAGAAGGCCTCGTGGAGGCTCTTGAACAGGGCGCCCATGGATTCCATCACGTCGTTGCTCGCGGCCCTCACCGGCCTTCGGAACAGGACGATCGCCAGGAAGAAGAAGGGGATCACGGTCGCGGAGACCAGCGCCAGCTTCCAGTGGAGCCAGAAGAGGATCGCGACGCCCCCGAGGAACTTCGCGGCGTCGATGACGGGCGTGAGGATCTGTGTCGAGAGGAGGCTCTCCACCTGCGCGGCGTCGCCCACCGTCCGGGACATGAGATAGCCCGTGTCCTCGTCGTCGAAGAAGGCCGGGGAGAGGGAGAGGAAATGGCGGAGCAGGTCGCCCCGCAGCGCGTAGGCCAGGCCCTGGCGGAACCGCACCTGGAAGTACTGCTGCAGAAGGCGGGCGATCGCGCCCGCCAGCGCGAGACCCGCCGAGAGGAGCACCAGCCCCAGCAGGAGCTTCTTGTCCCCGCGCTTCACCGCCTCGTCCAGCACCCACATCGGGATCAGGGGAAGCGGCACGCCCGAGGCGATGCCGAGCCCCATGAAGACGACCATCGGGACGGCGAAGCCGAGCTGGGGCTTCACGTAGGCGAGAAAGCGCCGGAGGTCCCGCGCGGTCAGCGGGGGCAGCTCGTCCACCTTCCGCGGAAGGCGCATCGGGGTTTCGGGGTCCGTCCGGCCGTCGTCCAAGGCGTTCTCCTCACTTCGTGCCCGTCGTCCCGGGCCCGGGCCGGGTCCATGGTACGGGGGAAGGGCCCTCTCGCAAAGACGCCAGGTACGCCAAGGCCGCAAAGAACACCCGAGGCACCGATGGGCATCTGGAACGGAGGAATTGCGAATTCAGTCGGCCATGAGCCTTCGGCTCTCCCGGAAACCATGAAAACTTGGAGGGCGAGGGTCCTCCCGAGCCCACCGATGTGGCTCGCCAGCCCGTACTACGCCGATCGGCTCTTGCAAGGGCTACGTAGGGTCCTCCGTAGCTCTCGCAACCACCTGCAAGCGAAGGAGGAGAGGCTCGCCCTCCAAGGCGGTCACCGATCATGGCTTTCCCGGATTTTCGGAGCAGCGCGATCAATGCGGCGAGGGGTGTTTGCAGCCCTCCGCCCTCCGCCTTGCCGCCCCCCGCGCGAGGGCGTACCATGGCGGGATGGAGACCGGAGAGGACATCCGGGTGCGCGCTTCCAACCGGCGCCTCTACGACCGGTTCTGGAAACGGATGCCCGTCACCCCTCCGCAGTGGTTCTCGACCTGGAGACTGACGAGCCCGAAGGCGTCCGGAAAGCAGTTCGTCGAGATCGGCTCCGGCACGCGCCCGCGGTCCCCGTTCGAGGGCACGGTGTTTCTGGACTTGAGCCTGTCGGCGCTGAAGAAGCTGCGCGAGAAGGGCGGGTTCGCAGGGCTCGCCGACGCGGGACGCCTTCCCGTGGCGTCCGGGTGCGCGGACGTCGTGGTGGCCTTCGACGTGGTCGAACACGTCGAGCAGGACGCGCGGCTCTTCGACGAGGTCGGCCGCGTGCTTCGCGACGGGGGGTCGTTCATCTTCTCGGTGCCCCTCCACCCGGCGCTCTTCGACCGGTTCGACCGGATCGCGGGCCATTTCCGCCGCTACGAGCCGGCGGGTCTCGTCCGGCAGCTGGCCGGGGCGGGATTCGCCGTCGCGGGCTGGTGCCCCTTCGGAAGCCGCCCCAGCTCCGGCCTGATCAACTGGGCCGGCGCGTGGTGGCTGGAACGCTACCCCTCGTGGTGCGCCTGGATCCGGGACGTCCTCTTCCGCCTCATGGGGCGGTATTTTCAAAGGGCGTTGCGGCCCGGCCGCGGCGACCTGGCCCGCGTCGGGCTCGAGGTGCCGGGGGCCGTGGTGAAGGCCCGGAAGATCTCCGGGCTGCCGAGGTGAACCTCGATCGTTTGGAACGTTGTTTTCGGGAGTTCGGATCGATGTCGGACACGCAGGGTACGCCGGAGACGGACGACGCGGAAGCGAAGCCCCGCCTGCGTCCGGTGGACGCCTTTCCCGTCGAGAACGAGGGCGCCAGGATGATCGCGGTGCGGGACAGCCAGGGGATCTCCCCCGCCCAGATCCTCCTCTCCCCCCAGGCCTTCTTCCTCGTCGCCCAGTTCGACGGGACCCACACGATCCGGGACGTGCAGGCGTCCTTCGTGCGGAAGTTCGGCGAGCTCCTTCCCGCCGAGCGGATCCGGGAGGTCGTCGACCGCCTGGAGGAGGCCCTTCTTCTGGAGGGGCCGAAGTTCGAGGCCCACCTGGAGGGGCAGAAGGCGGCGTTCAAGCGCCTCGAGGTCCGCCCCCCCGCCCATGCGGGGGCGTCCTACGAGGCGCAGAAGGAGGCGCTGGGTCGCCGGCTGGACGGGCTGTTCGAGGCGCCCGGGGGGCCGGGGACGCTGCGTGCCGGCCGCCGGCCGGAGCCGTTGCGGGCCATGATCGCCCCGCACATCGACCTGGCGCGGGGAAGCGGGGCCTACGCGGCGGCGTGGCGGGAAGCGGCGGAGGGGCCGGCGCCCGACGCCGTGGTGATCCTGGGCACGGCGCATGCGGGCCACCACGAGGGGCTCTACGTGGGGACGCGGAAGCGGTTCGAGACGCCGCTCGGGACGAGCCCGGTGGATGGGGGGATCCTGGACGCGCTGGAGAAGGCGGCGGGGCCGGGGCTGTACGAGGAGGAGTACCTCCACGCCGGGGAGCATTCGGTGGAGTTCCAGGTTTTGTTCCTCCAGCGTTTCCTGGGGATGGAGGTGCCGGTGGTGCCGTTGCTGGTCTGTTCGTTCCACGAGTTCGTCGTCTCGGGCCGGGAGCCGTCGGAGGACGAGCGGGTGGGGCGGGTGGTGGAGGCGTTGCGGCAGTCGGCGGGTCCGTCGGGCCGGCGGGTGCTTCTTCTGGCCAGCGCGGATCTGGCGCACGTGGGTCCGCGGTTCGGGGACAGCCAGTCGGCGGAGCCGTTCGTGCTGGCGGGGCTGGAGCGCCAGGACATGGAGCTGATGAAGCGGGCGTCGGCGGTCGACGCCGGCGGGTTCTTCGAGAAGATCGCCCGCGCGGGGGACCGCACGCGGGTGTGCGGCTTTCCGGGCATCTACACGATGCTGCGCGTGCTGGAGGGGGAGCCTCTGCGGGGGGTTCTTCGCAAGTACGGGAACACGGTGGATCCGGGCGGCTCGGCGGTGACGTTCGCGGGGATGACGTTCGAGCCCGCCTGAGAGGCTGTGAAAAAATCCCCGTTCGCCGCATCTTTTTCTGATCAACATGATTCTTTCTAGAAAAGAATGGTGCCCTCGTTATCATCATGATTATCAGAAGGGAAATCATGTCGATCGGGGTCGAAAGACTGCCGTATCCGGCCGTTTGCCTTCCGTGGCGCGGTTTTGCGGCTCCAGGTTTTGGATGTCATTGCACGCATGCCGGCGAACCTGACGCCCGAGTACCGGAACGCGGAGGAGAAGTACAAGGCCGCTTCCACGCCCGTGGAGAAGCTGAAGGCGTTGCGGGAGATGCTATCGACGATCCCCAAGCACAAGGGGACGGACAAGATGCAGGCGGACATCAAGCGCCG
>CAZDSO010000282.1:0-4904 GCA_964508045.1 uncultured Planctomycetia bacterium
TCACGGGCCGAAAGCCTGCGTGGCCCGTGACACACGCCTCCCACAAACAGCGAACCTCTTCTTCGTGAATCCTTGGTGTCTTGGTGGTTGGAGCCGCGTGAACCGCGCCGACCTTGACATCGTCCCCTCCCTGGGCGAAAGTGAAACGGAATCGGAACGGGGATCCGGGAAACCGCCGACGAGCGAGGAGGATCGATGAGCGTCGAGGAAATGGAAACGAAGAGCACGTGGAAGAAGAGACTGGGCAAGGCCGCCCGCGCAGGCGCAGCGTACGGCGTCCTGGCCTCCGGCGCCTACGGCGCGTACCAGGCCCTCGCGCCCAACCAGGAAGCCGCCTGCCAGGAGCCCGCGAGAGACGACGAGGCCGGATACGCCTACGTCTGGTCGGACGCGGAGGCGTTTTCCGCGCAGACGAGGCTTTTGAAGCTCGTCTACACGGCCTGGGACGAGGGCCGGGCCCGCGTGAAGAACTTCCGCAAGGCCGTGGACGAGACCTACGAGAAGGCGCGGGCGGATCTGGGCGAGATGTTCGCCGGGGAGATGGACGAGACGATCGGCTCGCTCGAGATCCTCGAGTCCGGCGCCGTCGCCCTCACCCTCCACTACCGCCCCGCGGAGGATTCCGACCTGAGCCGCTACAGCCGCGTGCGGATCCGCTACAAGGTGGGCGCGCGCACGGTCCGGCCGGGCTCCGGCCGCATCCGGCTTCCGAAGATCCTCAAGGACGTGGCCGTGACCGACTGGCAGGGGTTCGACGAGGCGTCCGGGACCTGGAAGGACATCCCCGTGCCCGCGAAGATGCAGCCCACCGTCCGCAAGAAATCGGAAGAAGAACCCCCGGGCTGCACGTACCCCCGGTGGAACCCCCAGGGCGTGCGGTACGGATTCCTGAACAAGGACAGCCTCCGTGCCTGGTACGCCTGATGTTCCGCCCCGGCAGAGGGAGGACGGAAAGGCGCAACGGGAGCTCCATCTCGGGTGCGGCTCCGTCCGCCGGCCGGGCGCCGTGAACCTCGACCGCCGCCGGGAAAGCGCTTCCGACGTCGTCGCCGACGCCTCCTCGCTTCCCTTCGCCGACGGCTCCTTCCAGGCCCTCTCCGCCCACCAGCTGATCGAACACCTCGGCTACACCGGCGCCTGCTTCGCCCTGGCCGAAGCATACCGCGTCCTCGCGCCCGGCGGGACCCTCGCCCTGGAAACCCCCGACGCCGAGGGCGCGTTCCGCGCCTTCCTCGACGCACCCGACCGCGAAGGCCGCGCGAAGGCGCTCGGGTGGATCTTCGGCGAGGAGACGGACGGCCTCCAGCACCGCGTCCTCTTCCCCCGGGACATGCTGGAAGAGCTCACGCGGGAGGCGGGGTTCGCGCGCCGCCGGGAGGAGGCGCCGAAGAGCTGGCCCTCGGAGCCGGGGCTCCGCTGGATCTGCGAGAAGGAGCCGTCGCCCCTCCACGACGTGCTCGCCGCGCTGAAGGCCCGGGTGCGCTCCTTCGGCTGGATCCGACCGGACCACCAGCCCGAGGTCGTGGAGTTCGAGAACCAGTTCGTGCGGAACGTCCTCCGCCACGCCTGGGGAGAGGCGCCCGGGCCACGGGTCCTCGACAACCTCGTGATGTCCGCTTCCATGACGGCGGTCTGGCTCGGGGAAGCGGCGCGCCGAGGCCTCGGGGACGAGGTGGAAGCGCGCCGGGGCGCCGGGGCGGCCCTCGCCCTCGACCGGCTCGATTTCAACGCACGCCTGCACGCCTGCTTCCTCCGCCTCCGGGACGAACCGCCGGACGCGCCCGACGGCTACGAGGCCGTGTTCCGCCGGGGAACGGAAGCGGCCGCTTCCGTCCTCGCCGACCCCGGCGGGGCGGAGCGCATCCTGGAAGAAACGGGCCTCGTCGAGGCGGACGGCGGAAAACGCACGCACTGGTTCGGCAAGGTCCGCTGCATCGAGATCGCCGACGCGTTGCGCGACCGGGGCCTGCGCCTTCTCGCCCGGGGCGCGCCGGAAGAGGCGGAACGGCTCCTCGTCGGCTCGGCGAACCTCCGGGTCGAGCCCCTGTACGCTTTGTGGAACCTGGCCGTGCTTCGATCCGCCCGGGGGGACCTCGCGGGCGCGTGCGCCTGGTACGAGAAGAGCCGGGCACACGCGCGGTTGCCCGTCCGCGAGCGGGTGGCGAGGGAGGAGGCGGTCTGCATGCTCCACCTCGGCCGGTTCGAGGAAGCCCTGGATATTCTGGGCGAGGACGCGGCCGGCGGGGAGGCCGCGCCCCTGCGCGCGATCGCCTTCGAGGGCCTGGGCATGACGGAGACCGCCCGGGGGATCCTGGACGATCACGAGATGAAGGCGGCCCCGCCGCTTCCCCCCGTGCGGACCCGGCCCGTGCCGGTGGGGGAAGGGGTGAACCTGGAAGCCGGCCCGCCGTAGGAGATGACCATGAACGCGAGACACGACCCCCGCGCCCCCTACGAGGACCCCCCCCGTTCGGTGGTCTGGGAACTGACGCTGGCCTGCAACCTCCGGTGCGCGCACTGCGCCAGCGGGGGCGGCCGGCCGCGCGAGGACGAGCTGACGCACGCGGAGGCGATGCGGCTGTGCGAGGACCTCGCGGGGCTCGGCACGAAGGCGGTGTGCCTGTTCGGCGGGGAGTTCCACCTCCGCGAGGACTGGGAGGCGATCGGCGAGCGGTTGCGCTCGCTGGGCATGGACGTGAGCGCCTCCACCAACGGGTACGCCTTCGACGAGGCGATGGGCGAGCGCCTGAAGCGGCTCGAGATCGACGGCATCTCGATCAGCCTGGACGCCGCCGATCCCGCCCTGCACGACGCGCTCCGGGGCCGGCCGGGAGCCCACGCGCGGGCGCTTCGCGCCATCCGCACGGTGGATGCGATGGGGTTCGAGGGGAAGACGATCATCACGTCGGTGACGCGAAGAAACCTCGGCGAGCTCGACCGGATGGCGGATCTCATCCTGGACGGCATCGAGGCGACGGACTGGATGTGGATGATCAACATCGCGAGCTGCCACGACCCCGAGCGGTTCGGGGCGTCGTCGCCGATCGGCCGGAAGGACTACCTGCAGCTCGCCGAGACGCTCAACCGGCTCCGCCCGGCGCACCTGGGGCAGCTGGACATCACGGGGTCCCACGATCTGGGGTACTTCTCCTGGCAGTACCCGGAGATCACCAACTTCCAGTGGCAGGGTTGCCGGGCGGGCATCGACACGCTGGGCATCCACAGCGAGGGCTCCGTCAAGGGCTGCCTCATCCTCCCCGACGCCTTCATCGAGGGGAACCTGCGCGAGACGCCGCTCGCGGATCTCTGGCGCTCGCCGGAGAGGTTCGGCCTGGTCCGCCGGTTCACGCCCGACCTTCTCGAGGGGGCGTGCAAGGGGTGCGCCTTCGGCGAGATCTGCATGGGGGGGTGCAAGGATCTCGCCTACAGCACCACGGGCTCTCCCTACCACTACCCATTCTGCCTGCACAGAGAAGAGCTCGAGGCAGCGCGAGGGGAGGGCCACGGATGACACGGATGACACGCTGGACGGGGAAACCCGTTTGCTGCTTGTGGGAGGCGCGCTTGCTCTTTGTGGGAGGCGTGTGTCCCGCGGGCCACGCAGGCTTTCGGCCCGGGACCACGGCGATGCCGCGGGCGCGCTGCATGGCGGTGTCTGGTACCTGTCACCGGTAACCTGTGTGGCTGTGCGTTGCTATTCATGGGTCGTGACAACCCACAGCATCAAACAGGTTACGGGTTACCGGTTACAGACAACCCAGATCTGCAATCGCATTCCTCGTATGGCCTTCGCGCCTTCGTGTTTGCGCCACCGTCCGCGCGGCTACCCCGCCGTCCCGCGTCCCGTGCCGGTGCGGTAGTCGAACTCGGATCCGAAGAGGCTGTGGGGGATGAAGTAGACCGCCAGGGTCACGGCGCCCGCCACGTAGACCGAGGCGCGGTTGCGCCGCTTGCCGAGGTTCAAGAAGACCGCCGGCAACCAGAAGAGCAGCTCCACCAGCACCTTGTTGTCGGTCCAGTCGAAGCCGAACGGGACGCCGGACCACCAGACGCCGAAGGCGTAGAGCTGCACCAGCGGGCCGAGGACGAAGGCGCCCAGGAGAAGGGAGACCAGCGTGGCCCAGAGCATCCAGGTGTAGCGGCCGTCGACGAGCGCTTCCAGCACCGTGCGGATGGCCAGCGTCATCGAGGCGAAGACGGCGAGGATGTGGGCGAGCAGGACCCCGGCCGGGACCTTTCCCTTGTACCGTGCGTGGACGGGGTTCTTCCCCGTCACCGAGACCGGTTTCCCGTCGCCGGCGGAGACCAGGACGAAGTACTGGACCTTGCCGGCGCGTTCCGCGAGGGCCGGGAGTTCCGCCCCCACGCCCTCCACCTCGCGGGTGCGTCCCCGCCGCGACACCGTGAAGGTCCCCGGCGCCATCGGCAACGTCTTCCACGGGTCGTCGGATCGGAAGCGCCGGTACTTCACGAAGCCCTCGAGGCCTTCCGGCACGGGGTCGAGCAGCACGATGGCGAGGTCGCGGCCGAGGGTCTCGGAACGCAGGAAGAGGTAGCGGACGGGGCCGGCGCCGGTCTCGTACTCGCCTTCCAGGGGGTAGGTGGGCCCGGTGCGGTCCTGGTAGGCGAAGCAGGCCAGGGTGGCGACCCCGGCCAGGATCCACAGCAGCGCAGCGGTGAGGCGCGGCCTCTTCTTCGCGAAGGTCTTGGGAGTCTGCATGGCGTCGCGGAAGGTTGCGGCCTCCCGCCTCGAACCGTCGTCTTCCACGAGGACGTCGTTCCGTCCCACGAAGCGAATCCCGGAACACAGGGGTATCAGAGAGGGACTTGCGGGGAAAGCCGAAAGTTCGAGGCGTGTGTCCCGGGCCACGCGGGCTTTCGGCCCGGGACCACGGCGATGCCGC
>CAZDSO010000283.1:0-4867 GCA_964508045.1 uncultured Planctomycetia bacterium
GACCCTCGCCCTCCAAGGCGGTCATCGATCATGGTTTTTCCCGAATTTTCGGAACAGATTGTGGATTGCATCCTGCGCAAAGCAAGGCGGCGACCTGGAGATTGGACCGGGGCCATTCCCGCGACGACTCAACCGCGATCCGACCTGAAGTGCCGCCGGCTGGAAGCCGGCGGTCCTTGTGAGCGCTCTACTTCAGGGTTTCGTGCTTCACGAAGAAGAAGAAAGTTCAAGGCGCTTTTGCCTTTCGACTTCCGGCTTTCGACCTTCGGCGTTCAACCTTCGACCCTTTGCTGACATCGCGAAAGCCCCGCGCGCTTCGGCCCTTGACAAAGGGGGGGCGAAGATCTATGGTTCCAGGATCCGGTATATCGTAATCCCTTGTCACTCAAAGAGTTCCCGGGAGCGAGCAAGAACTCCATGGCCTTGTCCGACCTGTTCTTCGGTTTGACCTCGCGACTCAACCAGGTGCTGATCTGGCTCTTCGGATCGCGGAACGAACGGCTTCTCGACGAGATGACGCCCCAGGTGAGTCGCACGTGCGAGCTGGAGCCTTCCTTCGAGGCGTTGTCGGACGCCGAGCTCCGGGGGAAGACGAAGGCCTTCCGCGAGCGTCTTGCGAAGGGGGAGACGCTGGACGATCTTCTCCCGGAGGCGTTCGCGGCGGTGCGGGAGGCGTCGAAGCGGACGCTGGGGATGCGTCATTTCGACGTGCAGCTGATCGGGGGCATCACGCTGCACCGGGGCATGATCGCGGAGATGGTCACCGGCGAGGGCAAGACGCTGGTGGCGACGCTGGCGATCTACCTCAACGCCCTCACGGGCAAGGGCGCGCACGTGGTGACGGTGAACGACTACCTGGCCCGCCGCGACCGCGAATGGATGGGTCCGGTCTACGAGGCGCTGGGCCTGACGGTGGGGGTCATCCAGAGCGACATGTCCTCGGCCGAGCGGCAGGAGAACTACGGTTGCGACGTCACGTACGGGCAGAACAACGAGTTCGGGTTCGACTACCTCCGGGACAACATGAAGATCTCGGCGGAGGACCAGGCCCAGGGGAACCTCCATTTCGCGGTGGTCGACGAGGTGGATTCGATCCTGGTCGACGAGTCGAGGACGCCGCTCATCATTTCGGGTCCGACGGAGGAGTCCACGTCGAAGTACTACGAGGCGGACCGGGTGGTGCGCAAGCTGGTCCGGGACGTGGATTTCGAGATCAAGGAAAAGGAGAACATGGCGATCCTGACGGACGCGGGGATGGAGAAGGCCGAGAACTGGCTCGGGCTGGATTCCATCTACACGGGCCGCAACCTGGAGTGGGAGCATCATCTCCGGCAGGCCCTCCGCGCCCACCATCTCTACAGGCTGGACCACCACTACGTGGTGAAGGACGGGGAGGTCATCATCGTCGACGAGTTCACGGGCCGCCTGATGCCGGGGCGGCGCTGGAGCGACGGCCTTCACCAGGCCGTGGAGGCCAAGGAGGGCCTGCGGATCCAGGAGGAGAACCAGACGCTGGCGACGATCACCTTCCAGAACTACTTCAAGCTCTACGACAAGATCTGCGGGATGACCGGGACGGCAATGACGGAGGCCGCGGAGTTCGACAAGATCTACAAGCTGGACGTGGTGCAGGTGCCCACGAACCGGACCCTCATTCGTCAGAACGATCCGGACCGGATCTACGCGACCCTGCCGGAGAAATGGAACGCGGTCGTGGACGAGATCGAGCGGATCCACCGGACCGGCCGCCCGATTCTCGTGGGCACCGTTTCGATCGAGAACTCGGAGACGCTCGCCGGCATGCTGTCGCGCCGCGGCATTCCCCACGAGGTCCTCAACGCCAAGCATCACGAGCGCGAGGCGACCATCGTGGCGAAGGCAGGCGAGCTGGGGCGCGTCACCATCGCCACGAACATGGCCGGCCGCGGGACCGACATCGTTCTGGGCCGCTTCTCGCTCGGGGACTACGCCGACTTCCTGAAGGAGAAGGGCCTGTTGCCCCGGAACTTCAAGACGGACCTCCCCGAGGCGGATCTCCGGCGCGAGATCCTGGAGCATTTCGCCTTCCAGTTCCTGGAGATCGACCGCCCCGAGGACCTTTCCTCCGAGGAGATCCAGAAACGGCTCGACACGCACTTCAAGAACAACGGGCACGAGCCGTTGAGGCTCGCCCGCAGCGTCGCGGATCTGGGCGGGTTGCACATCATCGGGTCGGAGCGCCACGAGGCGCGTCGGATCGACAACCAGCTGCGTGGACGCGCCGGGCGGCAGGGGGACCCGGGGTCCTCGCGGTTCTTCCTCTCCCTCGAGGACGACCTGATGCGCATCTTCGCCCGCGACTGGGTGAAGGGCTTTCTCCAGCGGCTGGGCATGCGCGACGGCCAGGACATCACCAGCCCCATGGTCTCCCGTTCGGTCGAGCGGGCCCAGAAGAAGGTCGAGGCCCACAACTTCGAGATCCGCAAGAACCTCCTCGAGTACGACGAGGTCATGAACGAGCAGCGCAAGCTGATCTACGAGATGCGCCAGGACGTGCTGGAGGGGGCGGAGCAGAAGGAGCGGATCCTCGAGATGGCCGAGAGCGTCCTCAAGAACGCCGCCGAATCCCATCTCGATCCGCGCCTGGCCCCCGAGGACCGCGACGCCGCCGGTTTCATCTCCTGGTTCGAAAACAAGTTCAACCTCCCTCTCGGGGAATCCGAGGTCCACGGCCTCGGGGCCGAGGCCGCATTCGAGACGCTCCGGAACAAGGTCAAGGAGCGTTACGACGCCCTCGAGACGGAGATGGACGAGGCGGACGTCCGCGCCCTGGAGAGGTTCGTCCTTCTGCAGACCATCGACGCCAAGTGGAAGGACCACCTCTACGCCATGGACCGCCTCAAGGAGGGCATCGGGCTCCGGGGGTACGCCCAGATCGATCCCAAGATCGAATACAAGAAGGAAGGCTACCGGATGTTCGGGGAGATGCTGGACCTCATCCGTGAAGAGGTCACCGATCTCATCTTCAAGGTCCGGCTCACCCGTCCCGCCGAGCAGGAACTCGGCGACCGCTGGAAAGCCACCGACTACAAGCACGAGGACTATTCCCAGACCCGCGCCCAGATGGACCAGGCCGTGGAGCGGGACCTCTCCGACGAGAAACCCAAGCCCTTCAAGCGCGAGGAAAAGAAGGTCGGCCGCAACGAACCCTGCCCCTGCGGATCCGGCAAGAAGTACAAGATGTGCTGCGGAAGACGGTAGCGCCCCCGTGAAGCTCCTCCTCAAGACATGCGTCTGCGACCTCTATTACCTCCTCTTTTTCCTCTTCACCTCCCCCGCCTGGATCGCCATGATGCTGGCCCGGCGGTCCTGGCGATCCGGCTTCCTCCAGCGCCTCGGCTTCATCCGCCTTCCCCCCGCGGACCGGCCCCGCCTCTGGATCCACGGCGTGTCCGTGGGCGAGGTCCTCGCGGCGCGGAGCCTCATCCGCGCCCTCTTCGAGGACCCCCGCTTCGAGATCGTCCTCTCCACGACCACGCGCACCGGATTCGCCGTCGCCCGGAAGACCTTTCCGGACGTCCCCGTCTTCCATTTTCCCCTCGACCTCTCGTTTTGCGTCCGCCGGACCTTCCGCCGCGTGCGCCCCGCCCTCGTGATCCTGGTCGAGCTCGAGATCTGGCCCAACCTTCTCCTTCACGCCCGCCGCCGGGGCCTCCCCCTCACCTTCGTCAACGGAAGGATCACCAAACGGTCCGCCGAGAGCTACGCCGTCCTCTCCTGGATCCTCGCGCCCCTCCTCGGCGCCACCGAGCTCTTCTGCGTCCAGAACGACGTCTACGCCTCGCGCCTCGTGCACCTCGGCGCCCGGGGGGAGAGCGTCCGGATCACCGGGAACCTCAAGATCGACAACCTCCCCGCCGATCCCGATCCCGCGCGGGCCGCTTCCCTCCGGGAGACGCTGGGCATCCGGCGGGACGAGACCGCCCTCGTCGGGGGATCCATCCATCCCGGGGAGGACGAGATCCTCGTGAAGGCCTTCCTCGCCCTCTCCGCGCGATTCGAACGGCTGCGGCTGGTGCTCGCCCCGCGGCACCCCGAGAAGTTCGATCGGGCCCGGGAGGTGGCCCGGAAACACGGCCTTGCGTGCCGGCGCCGCACCGAGGGACCCGCCCCGGCCGGGGAGAGCCCCGTGCTTCTCCTGGACACGATGGGCGAGCTGCAGGACGTCTACGCCGCGGGGGACCTCATCTTCGTGGGGGGGAGCCTGATCCCCCACGGCGGGCAGAACATGATGGAACCGGCGGCCCTGGGCAAGCCGGTGCTCTTCGGGCCCCACATCCACAATTTCCGCGAGGACGCCGCGTTCCTGATCGAGAAGGGGGGCGCGCTGAAGGTGGAGGGGCCGGAGGCGCTGGAAGCGGCGCTTTCGGATCTCCTCTCGGATCCGGAGAAAGGCGCGGCCATGGGCCGGGCGGGCGCCCGGGCCGTGGGAGAGAAGCGGGGCGCCACGGACCGCACCCTGGACGCGCTGGAAACCGTCTACCTCGACAACCTCTGACAGGAAATCAGGCGTTGAGGAATGGGGGATTGGAGATTGCAGCCGCGGCCAAGCAGGCGAGCCGGTAGTCAGGTGGTCTGGCCCTTCGCGTCATGCCTGCAATCCATGACCCCTTGCACCCTCCTCTCCATCCGTGCCGGAGAAAAAGGTTTGAAATCCCTTTTCTCCCCGGGTATCGTTATTCGTTTCTCACTCGAATATGCGACTTTGGAGGCCGAACGGGTCATGACGAGAAATGGAAAGCGGCTGTTCACATCGGAATCGGTGACCATGGGGCACCCGGACAAGGTGGCCGACCAGATTTCCGACGGCATTCTCGACGCCATCATA
>CAZDSO010000284.1:0-4829 GCA_964508045.1 uncultured Planctomycetia bacterium
CAGAACTTTCCATAACCCTATGGCCTGCAATACACTCTAAACAACGTCACTTGTCGCTTAGGGCGCGCAGTATAGTACCCCCATTATTACCCCTATTTGGGGGTCGTACCCTTTCTGCGCCAGCGCGCGCCGGGGCCGCGCCCAAGGCACTCGACTTTCTTGTCCCTACGCATGCCTCGGAGGACCTTCCTCACCATGTCGCGGCTGACACCGGGGCAGGCGTTCTCGAGTTGCGCGAGGGTGAACTCTCCGGAGAAGCGGTTCACGGCCGATTCGATCTGCTCCGTCTTCGCGCCGCGGGGCGACTTCATTTCCCCCAGCCGGCGCTCGAACTCACCGTACGCCGTCTTGAGGATGTAGAGAACGTGGTTCACGTAGGGCCAGGGGTCGTGTTTCCCGTCGTGCCAGCCCCGTGAACTCTCCTCCAGGGTTTCGTAGTAGCGTTCCTTGTTCTCTTCGATCAGGCGCTCCAGGCTGATGTACCGGCCGACTTCGAAACCGAGGTGGTAGCACTGAAGGAGCATGAGGAGTCGCGACACGCGCCCGTTGCCGTCCCTGAAGGGGTGCACGCACAAGAAGTCGAGGTTCGCGCCTGCCAGGAGTATCAGGGGGTGGACCCACTGCTCCGAGACGCCGTCCCGCCATAGGTCGAGGGTCTCTTTCATGAAGTCGGTGGTCTTCGCAGGTTCCACGGTCCTGAACCGGACGCGCACACGCCCGTCCGGGAACCTCTCGATGATGTCGTTCGCCCTTTTCTTGTATTTCCCGGCATCCCCGGTCCCGCCGCGGCAAAGGGAGTGGAACTTGCGCAGGGTTTTCTGCGTGACGGGCAGAGCACTCCCTTCCTCGTGGATCCACCTTAGAGCGTCCCGGTAGCCGCGCACTTCCTCCTCGCCCCGGTCGCGGAGCAGAGGCTTCCCGAAGACAAGGGTGGCCACGCGCGAGGCTTCCACCTCGACGCCCTCGATCCGGTTCGAGGAAACCGCGCTTTCGACGAGCGCGTGTTCGCGCAGGGCCTTGAGCCTCTGCGGGGATTGCTTCGTGAAGAGTTCCTGCTTGCCGCGAGCTTCGCCGAGGTCCGCGAGGTACCAGGATGTGGCGAGCGGGACGCTTTCCGGTCGGCGGGCGAATTGCCGAAGAGTCATCATGAATCCCGAATTTCTCCTGAAAACCGTTTCACAGGGCGAGAAATGCCGCCCAGACCTCGATCATCGTTCCCCATTTTACCGCTTTCATGGCGTTCAGCGTATCAGGAACGGTCCAAAGCAGCTAAAGGAAAAAGGGCAGTCCACCCCCCCAGGAGAAGAGCATCCCCCCGATTGAACGTTCGCGGACGCCGTCCGAAAAGGACGTCGTATAACTCTTATGACAAGGTGAGACCCGCGGCGCCAAGGGCTCAGGAGGAAACGGCGCCATGGGTACCTCCTGGGCCTTTTCGCGTCCCGCAGGGGCGGGGGCCTGGGAGGGGTTGGCCGCGCCGTGGAGGGCGCCTCGAGCGGATGGCCGGAAGACCGGCCATCTTTAGTGGACCGGTCTATCCGGGCCGCGGCCGGCCGTTGGAAGAGGCGAGGGGAGCACGGTGGAAACGCGGCGCCCCTCGGACCGATGGGAGGTGCAGAGATGAGCAGGTTGACGGTTGTGGGAGTTGAGAACGTGAAAGACCCCCTCCCCGAGCCTGCTTCGCGGAATCCTGGGCATCGTCTCGAATTCTCCAGAGATAGGCCCTATTCTGCAAGATTTCTCTCAAAAGCGACAGGACTTTCCATAAACCTATGGCCTGCTGGGAACTATAGACAACGTCACTTGTCCGTCGACACTTCCTCCGCTCGCCCCCTCCCCCCGCGCCCGTGACGCCGCGGGGCCGTTTCGCTACAATGGGACCATCGTTTTTTCCCGGGGACGGCGGGTGGGTGTCCGCGCGCCGGCGCGGACCGGGTTCGGAGGAAGCCCCCCCGGGAAACGAGCAGGATCCACGCCCTCCGGACGAAACCACGCCACCTGCCCCGTGGATGCATCGGATCAAGACGGAGAGACGTGCATGGAAGCCTGGCGGCATCAGCTCGAGCAGAGCGTGAACACCCTGGAGAAGCTGGAGACCTACATCCGGGTCACCGACGAGGAGCGAAAGGCGATCGAGGCGGTGGAGGCCGGCGGCCGCTGGGGCACCACGCCCTACTTCGCCTCCCTCATGGATCCCGACGACCCGGCCTGCCCCATCCGCCGGCAGGTCATCCCCTCCCTCCAGGAGCAGGAGAACCGCTACGGGGTCGAGAACTACCTGGACTGGAAGGAGAACCGCCTCACCGACGAGAAGCGGCCCGACTGCATCGCCCGTCAGTACAAGGACCGCGTGGCCTTCCTGGTCACGGACGTGTGCACCATGTACTGCCGCCACTGCTTCCGCAAGGAGCTGGTGATCGTGCGGGGGCTCCGCTTCCGCTTCGACATCGAGGAGGGCCTGCAGTGGCTGCGCGAGCACACGGAGGTCCGCGACGTCCTGCTCACCGGCGGCGACCCCTTCATCCTCTCCGACAGCAAGATCGCCTACCTCGTCGAGCAGCTCAGGGCCATCCCCCACCTGGAGATGATCCGCTTCCACACCCGCGCCCCCATCACCCTGCCCCATCGCGTCACCCCCGAGCTGATGGAGATCCTGCGCGGGCGCCACCGCGTGCCCATCTGGGTCAACACCCAGTGCAACCACGCCAGGGAGATCACCGACCAGACCGCCGAGGCCGTCTACCGGCTGCTCTCCTGCGGCATCCCCGTGGGCAACCAGGCCGTGCTGCTCAAGGGGATCAACGACGACGTGGCGAGCTTCCGCGAGCTGCACCAGAAGCTCCTGACGGTGCGGATCCGGCCCTACTACGTGTTCTACTGCGAGCCGGCCCCGGGCATCGACCACTTCCGCACCCCCGTCGAGCGGGGCGCCGAGCTCATCCGCGACGCCCTGCGCGGCCACACCACCGGCCTGGCCCAGCCCCTGTACGTGGTGGCCACCCGGATCGGCAAGATCATGCTCATGCCCTACTACGGCTTCGTGGACCGGACGGACACCGCCTACCGGGTCCGCAACCACGAGGGGGAGATCATCACCCTCCCCAACATCCCCGAGGACGAGGATCGAGAGGAGACGCGATCGAAGCCATGAACGACATCGAAACCGCCGGACACACGCTGAAAGAGGTGGACACCACCCAGGTGTTCACCACCGACCTCAACGGGCGGATGATCACCCTCCAGGTGAACCCGCTGGACCCCGAGCGCTTCTTCACCCGGGGCGTGGGCTACGACGGCAGCTCGGTCCCCGGCCACGCCACCGTCGACGAGAGCGACAAGCTCCTCATCCCCATCCCCGAGACCCTGCGCCGGCTCGACTTCCAGGACGAGTCGCTGGGCTTTCTCATCGGGCGCATCGAGGACGAGCGGGGCGTGCGCTCGGCCATCGACGCGAGGGCCCTGCTGGAGACCGTGCTCGCCCGGGCGAAGGCGGAGCTGGGCTGGACCTTCCGGGCCGGGCCCGAGCACGAGTTCTTCCTGCTCACCGCCGACGCCTTCGGCAAGGACATCCACAGCGACGACGCCGGCTACTTCCACGCCGACCCCCGGGACCGCGGCGAGACCGTGCGAAAGCAGGTGGTCAACATCCTCCGGAAGACCGGCATCCAGTTCGAGAAGATGCACCACGAGGTCACCCCCTCCCAGCACGAGATCAACCTGGGATGCCTGGATCCGCTGGGGGCCGCCGACCGCACGGTGATGTTCACCTACGTCACCAAGCGCGTGGCCCACGAGCAGGGCCTGCACGCCACCTTCATGCCCAAGCCCTTCAACGGCCACAACCGCAACGCCCTGCACATCCACCTCTCGGCCCAGGACGCCGAGGGAAGGAACGTCTTCTGCCGAAACGGCGAGCCCGGCGAGCTGAGCGCGGCCGCGCGGGGGTTCGTGGGGGGCGTGCTCCGCTACGCCCGGGAGACCTCCATCGTCATGGCCGCGACCTACAACTCCTACAAGGCCTATGTCGTGGGCAAGGAAGCGCCCATCCAGCGGGGGTGGGGCCTGCGCAACCGCTCCTCCATGGTCCGCGTCCCCTACGCCGACCGGCCCGAGAACACGCGGATCGAGATCCGCTCGCCCGACCCCGCCGGCAACATCTACCTGCAGATGGCCGCCTTCATCGGCATGGGCCTCAAGGGCGTCAAGGACCGGGAGGACCCCGGCGAGCCGGACGCGGGGAACATCTACGACCGCGAGGACTCCGGGCTCCTGTGGGACGAGAACTACCTCCCCCGCTCCATGTTCGAGGCCCTGGTGGAGGCCGAGGACAGCGCCTTCCTCAGGGACCTCTTGGGCGACACCCTCTACGCCCAGTACATGGACCTCAAGAAGGACGAGTGGGAAGGCTACCGCACCCACGTGACCCCCCGCGAGCACAGCCGGAACCTCAGCACCTGAGGGGGCGGGAGGCGTAAAAGGGGTCAGTCCTAGGATATTGGTATTGACATGATGCCCGTGGCGTGGTTGATCCGGGCATGGCAAGAAAACCGCGCATCGAGTACCCAGGGGCCTTGGTTCACGTCATGAGCCGGGGGAACCGGGGAGACCGCGTGTTCCTGGACGATGACGACCGCGATCTTTGGTTGAAAACCCTTGGGCAGGCCTGCGAAAAGACGGGGTGGTGGGTCCACGCCTACGTGCTCATGGACAACCGGTGGATCGCCGAGCACCTGGAGATGGGCCATCCTGTATCAATTCCGAAGGAGACTCGAAAAATCGGCGAGATCCTAGCCCGGATTATTCATGAAAACTACTGCGGTCGCCGCAAG
>CAZDSO010000285.1:0-4795 GCA_964508045.1 uncultured Planctomycetia bacterium
CCCGCCCCCGCTCCCGCTTCCGCGAACAGGCCCCAGGATCCGACCATAATGAGGTTCCCGCCCCGCAGGTGGATCCAGAGCCATCCCGCGAGGAAGAGCGCGAGATAGGCGATGGAGGCGACCCGGAGAAAACCCGGCATCGGCCGGCCGGCCGGGCCCGTCGCGGGCCCGTCACCCGCTTCCGGGCCGGTTTCGTCCCCGTTCGCGGGGTTTCCTTCGTCTTGGTTCTGCATGGGTTTCTCCAGGCATTTTCGAAAACCGGGGTCGCGCCTTTGGAGCGTACCTGGAAAACCCGTATAATTCGAGGTTTATGGCCAAGGCGAAAAACAACCGGAAAGGGTCCGCGTCGAAGACGCAAGCCCCCGGGGCGGACGCGGAGCCCTTCATCATCAAGAACTGCGCCCTGGTGAGCATCTCCACGGCGAAGCGGGCGTTGACCCTGCGGGAGCTCGGGAACCGTCTCCAGACGATCCAGAGCGCTTCGATCTACCACCATTTCTGGGGATCCCTGCTGGCGCCCCGGTTCGACGACCCCGAGTACAAGAACGATTTCGCGGCGTGGGTTCGGCACAGCCTGCACGACGCCGTGCTCGCGGAACGGCTGGCGGTCGTGGACCCCAAGGAATTCCACGACATCGAGGACCTCCGGCGGGAGCTGGTCGAGCTGATCGAGGAACGTCTGGACGAGAGCGAACTCTTGACCTGGAACCGGGCCGAGGAGCCGTTCATCTTCCTGCGCTCCCAGATCGTCGTGTTCGACACGCACCGCTCCATCAAGCGTCCCGAGCGGCTTCCCGTGGCGCTTTCCAAGATGACGCTGGGCAGCGTCTTCTACCACTTCATCGACGCCCGTTCCCGCACCGAGACCCGGATCGACGATTTCAGCGCCTGGCTCGGGGGGTTCGGGAAACGCTACGAGGCGGTGATCGATCGCATCGCCCGGGTGGATCCCTTCTTCAACACGCTCCACGAGCTGCGGGAGCAGCTCGCCCTCATCACGAAAGACGCCTTCCGGAGGTTCTGCCAATGACCGGCCTGCTCGCATCCTACGCCGAGGTCGCCGGGAAGGACGTCGTCAAGCATCTTCGTCAGCTCGCCGCGCCTCTCAAGACGAAGAAGGTGGTCCACGTCAACTCCACGCGCAGCGGGGGCGGCGTGGCGGAGATTTTGACCAAGCTCGTTCCCCTGATGCGCGATCTGGACATCGACGCCTCCTGGGAGATCGTCACGGGCGACCCCGATTTCTACCAGTGCACCAAGTCCATCCACAACGCCCTCCAGGGGCACCCCGGCCCCATCCTCCCCACGCTGATCAAGGCCTACGAAAAGACCAGCGCCGAAAACGCCGAGCGCCTGCGGCCGGTCCTCCAGGACGCCGACGTGGTCATCATCCACGACCCGCAGCCCGCGCTCCTGTTGTCCCATTGCCCGGACCGGAAGGGAATGTGGATCTGGCGCTGCCACATCGACGTGAGCCGTCCCTACCGGCCCGTCTGGAAATACCTCCGTCCCTTCGTGGAAGGCTACGATGCGAGCATCTTCTCCCTCGCCGCCTTCACCCAGCAGCTGCCGCACCCCCAGTACCTCATTCCGCCGAGCATCGATCCCCTCAGCGAAAAGAACATGCCCCTCGAAACCAGGAACGTCACCGAGACCGTCCGGCGGTTCGGCATCGATCCCGCCGCCCCCATGATCCTCCAGGTCTCCCGCTTCGACCGCTTCAAGGACCCCATCGGCGTCATCGAGGCCTACCGGATGGCAAACTCGTTCGTCCCCGACCTTCAGCTCGTTCTCGCCGGGGGCACCGCTTCCGACGACCCCGAGGGGGAAGCCGTCCTCGAGGAGGTCCGGCAGGCCGCCCAGGGCGACCCGGACGTGCACATCCTCCTCCTCCCCCCCGACTCGCACCGGGAGATCAACGCCCTCCAGCGCGCCGCCGACATCATTCTCCAGAAATCGAAACGGGAAGGATTCGGCCTCACCGTCACCGAGGGGCTGTGGAAGGGAAAGCCCGTCATCGGCGGGGCGACCGGCGGCATCTGCCTCCAGGTGGCGAATCACCACACGGGGTTCCTCGTCTCCACGCCCCAGGGCGCGGCCATGCGCATCCGCTACCTCTTCCGCCACCGGGACAAGATCGAGGAAATGGGCGCGAAGGCCCGCGAATTCGTCCGGGAGAACTTCCTCCTCACGCGCCAGCTCCAGGATCTTCTCACCTTGATGGTGGGCTTGATGTCGAAAGCCGAGGACCGCATCGAACTCGGTTGATTCAGCCCCGCCTCGACTTTTCCGTGAACCCGCCTCCGGTTTTGACGTATCCTGAATGGGTAGACTTTTTCTTTCTTGAAGCGAACATCCCAGGGGGGAAGAGAGAGGACCATCATGGACGCACGAGCGACGAACCTGGTCATCGTATCCAATCGCCTTCCCGTGAGGATCCACAAGACGGCGGACGGATGGAAGGTCGATCCGGGAGACGGGGGCCTGGTGACGGCCATGGCCCCCGTCCTGCGAAACCGCGGAGGCACCTGGATCGGGTGGGCGGGCACGGAATGGCACGAGGAAATCCGGACGATTCTGCGGGAATCCACGCTCCAGGTGGGCTACCAGCTCCGGCCGGTGCCCCTCACGGCGGAAGAAGTCCAGAAATACTATCTGGGCTTCTCCAACGAGGCGATCTGGCCCCTTTTCCACGACCTTCTGGACCGCTGCGATTTCAACCCCGACAACCGCCGCCTCTACGCCCAGGTGAACCGCAAGTTCGCCCAGGAAATCGCGGAAACCTGCCGGGCCGAGGATTTCCTCTGGGTCCACGACTACCACCTGATGGAGGTCGCGTCCGAGCTCGCCTCCCTGGGGGCGGCGTGCCGGAAAGGGTTCTTCCTCCACACCCCCTTTCCGCCGCTGGACCTCTTCATCCGCCTCCCCTGGAAATTCGAGTTCCTCCAGCATCTCCTCCAGTACGACGTCCTGGGCTTCCAGACGATCCGGGACAAGCGGAACTTCCTCTGGTGCGTGCGGTCCTTGATCCGGGAGAAGAAGATCCAGGGCAAGGGGAACGTGAGCCGCATCCAGGCCGGGTCCCGGGAGGTGACGGTCGGCAGCTTCCCCATCAGCATCGACTTCAACGAGTTCTCCCGCATGGCGGGAACGTCCGAAGTGGCCGAGAAGGCCTGGTTCCTCCACGAGGATCTCCCGAATCGAAAAATCATCCTCGGCGTGGACCGCCTCGACTACTCCAAGGGCATCCCCCACCGGCTGAAGGCGTTCCGCAACGCGCTCGCGCGCCACCCCGACCTGCGGGGCAACGTCACCCTCGTCCAGGTGGTCGTGCCCAGCCGCGCCGAGATCCAGGAGTACAAGGATCTGAAGGAGGAGATCGAGCTGCTGGTCAGCGAGGTGAACGGCGAATTCACCCAGCCCGGCTGGGTGCCCGTCCACTACCTCTACCGGAGCCTGCCCCGGACCGAGCTCCTCGCCTGGTACCGGATGGCGGAGATCGCGCTCGTCACGCCCTTGAAGGACGGCATGAACCTCGTGGCCAAGGAATACTGCGCCTCCAGCATCGAGAACGACGGCGTGCTGATCCTCAGCGAGTTCGCGGGCGCCGCCGCGCAGCTGTACCGGCACGCACTGGTGGTGAACCCCTTCGACGAGGAGGGCGTGGCCGATGCGATCTGGCAGGCCTTCACCATGGCCCCCGAGGAGCGGAGCGAGCGGATGAAGAAGATGCGTCGCTCGGTGCGGGAAAACGACATCTTCCGCTGGGTGGACACGTTCTTGAAGACGGCCATCTCCAAGGAGCTGCAGGATTTCCCCGCGGAGGACTACCGTCCCCAGGTGAAGATCGAGTAGAGCCGTTCATTGACCGGCCTCGCCTGGCGTTCCTCGGCCTCCCTCGTCGGTTCTCTCTTCCTTAGGGCTCTCGCCCGTTCCGGGAGGGTTCACGCTTCCATGGAAGCCCGCGGCTTCCGCGGGGACGTACTGGCGACCTGGCCCCTCCGCATGAGAGCCGCCGACTGGGTGGTCCTCGCGGCGGGGCTTTCGTTCCTGTCATGAACGAAGACGAGGACCGGGATTGAAGTTTTCAGATTTCAGATTTCAGATCGGGAATGTCAGTCGATATCCTGTTGCAGGGGCTACAATCTGAAATCTACAATCTGAAATCCCACGTCCACAATGTCGGCAGGGAAGTGCACAAGGAGTTCGCGTCATGTCCGATCTCGTCCGTTTCGGCATCTCGATCAACCGCAAGCTGCTGGACCAGTTCGACCGCGTCTCCCACCGCAAGGGGTACGCGAACCGCTCCGAGGCCATCCGCGACCTCATCCGGGATTTCCTGGTGGAAAAGGAGTGGGAAGGGGGCAGGGGGGAAACCGTGGGCACCGTGACGCTCGTCTACGACCACGAGATGCTCGACCTGCCGCGCAAACTCACCCATCTCCAGCACGAGCACGACAAGACCGTGGTCTCGACGCTGCACATCCACCTCGACCGGCACAACTGCCTGGAGGTGCTGATCCTCCGCGGCCCGGCGGGAAAGGTGAAGACGCTCGGCGAGAACCTCACCTCCGTCAAGGGCGTCAAGCACGGCAAGTTCACCATGACCACCACGGGAAGCCGGCTGCAGTGAGCCGCGAAGCGTAAATGGTTCGACGCATCACGAATGGCTGGTAGGCGAGGTATTCGCGCTGTAGCCATTTTCGAGGTCCGCCGACCCTCTCCGGCCTACGGTTTCCTCGGCCACAGCCGGTGCGGGGGAGAAGAGAGAAGAGAGAGAAGGGCTTCTGGGGTC
>CAZDSO010000286.1:0-4780 GCA_964508045.1 uncultured Planctomycetia bacterium
GGTTGATGCAACCCACAGCACGGAAAGGAAACCCTTTGTGGGAGGCGAATCCTCCGGCGAAGCCGGAGGTTCGGCGATCCGCGTCCGCGGCATCGCCGTGGTCCCGGGCCGGGTGTCCGCGTGGCCCGGAACACACGCCTCCCACAAAATGCCGCGATGGGGGATTTGGATGGCCGGAGCCCGGGAGGTGTGTGAAAATGCGGGGACGGATCCAGCAGGCCGTCCATCCCGGAAGGTTGGGTTGCGGGTTGAGGATTGGGGATTCCTGGTTTCAGAGGAAGAAAGAAACATGATGCGCCGGAGCGCCGCCACCGTCATCGATTTCACGAAGGAACCGGACCCCGCGGCCGTCGAGGAGGCCGCCGAGGCCTGCCGTTCCGCGCGGAAGGCCGTCGCCTTCAGCGGGGCGGGTGTCTCGGTGGAATCCGGCGTCCCCGATTTCCGCAGTCCCGAAGGAATCTGGGCCCGGTTCCCCATCGAGGAATACGGCTCGATCGACGACTTCCTCGACGACCCGGAAAAGGTCTGGAACCTCTTCCGGGCCATGGGAGCGCTCCTGGTGGGCGCGGAGGCGAACCCGGCCCACCTCGCCCTGGGCGCGCTCGAGAAGGGAGGCTTTCTCGAAGGCGTGATCACCCAGAACATCGACGGACTTCACCAGGCGGGGGGAAGCCGGCGGGTCATCGAGTTGCACGGAGACCACCGGACGCTCCAGTGCGTCTTCTGCGGCGAGGTGACGCCGTTGCCGGAAGACCTGCTCTCCGGCGACCGGGTCCCCGCCTGCGCCCGGTGCGGTCACGCCCTCAAGCCGAACGTGGTCCTCTTCGGCGAAGGCGTCCGGAAGCTGGACGAGGTCGCGGCGCTCGTCTCGGGCTGCGATCTCCTCCTGGTCGTGGGCACCTCGGCCCAGGTCTACCCCGCCGCCGGCATCCCCGCCGCGGTGAAGGGCGAGGGGGGCCGGGTCTTCGAGTTCAACACCGAGCCGACCGCGCTGACCTACGGCGAGGCGATGGGGCTGATGTGGGGCGCGCCGAGCGCCGGCATGACGGACTACTTCTTCCAGGGGCCGGCGGGCGTGTCCCTGCCCGCGCTGGCCGAGGCCGTGCTGGGGGGGAGGGATTTGAAATTGTAGATTCCAGCCAGCAGATTTCAGCGGCAAAGCAGAGCGCTGTACTACTTGTGGGAGGCGTGTGTCCCGGGCCACGCCGGCTATCGGCCCGGGACCACGGCGATACCGCCCCCCCCTTGATCAGGTGGATCAGGGGGCTCAGCTGGATCCGTACGCAATCAGAGAGATCAGGTTCGAAAGACTTGCCGCACCGGATTTTGGAAGGAAGGCCATGAAAAGAACGCTGGCGTTGCTTCCCTTTGTGCTGCTGATCGCCCGGCCGGTTTCCGGGGCCGGGCAGCCCGCGCTGCCCGAGGGAATCGCCTCCCTCTACGCCCCGTACGGCCCCCCGGATCTGACCGGCTTTCCCGCCGGCGTGATGAGCGTGAAGACCCGCCTGCACGCCGTCCGGGGCGCCGGGCCGTGCCGCATCTCCTGGGCGTTCGAGCGTGACGCGGAAACGGGCTTCCTGGTGGTCCGCCACGGCGACATCGACGTCCTGGACGCGCTTCCCGGCGGCCGCATCGCACCCGAGGGCGCCGTCGAGCCCGGCCCGCTTGAGACCCTCCGGGCGTACCTCTCGGCCGCCGCCGCCTCGGACCCGGCGGGGGTCCGGTCGCGCCTTTGCCGGAAAAGGCGGGCCTCCTTTCCCGAGGACCCGGCGGAGGCGCTCGAGGCGTTCCGGACCTGGGCGCGCCTCTCCGGGAGGCCGCTCGACGTCTGGGCCGAGGAACTGACGCCCGCGCTCGGGGCGGGGCTCGAGCGCGCGGCCTCGATCCAGGTGGGCTACCGGTTCCCGGGCCTGTCCGGCGACCGGAAGGGGATCTTCCACGTGGATATCCGTCTCCTGCTCGAGGGGCCCGAGCCCTTGTGCTGGGTCGTGGAGGCGTTCGAGGCGAGGTTCCAGGAGAAGCCCGGCGCTCCCGAGCCGCCGTCCGGCGGAACGGAGAACCTGCGCGACGCTTTTCGGCCCTTTGCGGTGCCGGATTTCTCCGCCTTCCCCGGGGGCACGGAGGAGATCGAGTTGCGCTACTTTGCGCGTCGCCGCGGCGCCCTCTACGAGATCCGGGCCGATCTCGAGGGACGGAGGGGCGCCCCCCTCTACCTGGAGGGTTTCTCGGTGAAACGCCGGGAGCATCCGTCCTCGGGAAGCGTGGTGCCGGACCGTCTCCCGGAGAAGGGGATCGACGAATCCTTCCGGGATTTCGCGGACGCCGTGGAGGCCGCCGACCTCTCCCGGATCCTCTTGTACGGTCCCGCCCAGGAGCTGGAAGACATGGAGAAGCGGGGGATTACGCGGGAGCAGATGAAGGCGATGCTCATGGAGAGGCTCGAGAGGGAGAAGGAGCGCCGGGGATACACGCCCTTCGCCGTGGCCCGGGACCGCTTTCCCGCGCTGTCGAAGGAGCCCGAGGCCCTGGCGTTCCTCGAGCTCGAGTTCGAGTTCCCCGGCGCGCTGAAGGACCAACAAGGCGCCTGGCGCGTCGAGGTCAAGATGCTGATCGACGAGGCGAAACCGTCCCGGTGGAAGGTCGCGGACGTGGACGCGGACTTCTACAAGTGACCGCCGGGAGCCCACGCTGACGTTTCGAGGAATCCACCGTGCGCACCACCCTTTTCTGCCTCACGCTCGTCGCGGCCGCCGGGTTCGCCCGCGCCCAGGACGCGCCGGAAAAACAGGCCCGCATCCCCCGCCCCCTGGGCGTGGGGCTCTGGCCCGGATTCACGAATCCGGACCAGTGGCCGGATGCGTTGCGACCCGAAAGCCTCCGGAAGAAACGAGGGCCCGGCGACGCCGTCCGCGACGCCCTCGACTGGCTCGCGCGTCACCAGGACGCATCCGGCCTGTGGCGCGCCGCTGATTTCGCCGCGCAGTGCGAGGGCGAGCCCTGCGCCGGCAAGGGAGCCTCCGCCCACGACATGGGCGTGACGGGGCTGGCCATGCTCGCCTTTTTCGGCGCCGGCCACACCCACAAGCACGGAACCCACAAGAGGGTCCTGCTCGCAGCGCTGAAAGCGCTGCACGACGCCCAGGACGATAAGGGCTGCTTTACGCCCGACAAGAAGGACCCTTCCTGGATCTACTCCCATGCCGTCTGCACCATGGCCGCTTCCGAAGCCTACGGACTCTCCGGCAAGTCCGCCCTGCTGGAGCCCATGGCGAGGACGTCTGCGGCGTTTCTCCTGGAATGCAGGAACCCGGGGCTCGGCTGGCGCTACGGCGTCAAGCCCGGCGATACGGACTCCTCCTGCACCATCTGGGCGGTGCTCGCCCTGAAATCGGCCTCCCTCTCCGGCCTCGAGGTCCCCCCGGCCGCTTTCCAGGACGCCGTGAAGTGGTTCGACAAGGCCACCGACCCGAAATCGTTCCGCACCGGCTACACCTTCAAGGGCGATCCCGGCGCCCGGCTTCCCGGCATGCAAAAGAAGTTCCCCAACCAGGAAGCCATGACCGCCGGCGCCCTGGCCGCGAGGATGTTCGCCGGGCAGGCCCCCTCGCATCCCATGATCCAGGGCGGATGGACGCGGCTCGAGAACGCCCTCCCCCGCTGGGACGAGGCGTCGGGAACCATCGACATGGTCTACTGGTACTTCGGAACGCTGGCCGCGTTCAACATCGGCCGGGACGCCTGGAAGACCTGGTCGCAGGCCCTGGGCGAGGCGCTGATCCCGACGCAGAGAAGGAAGGGATGCGCGAGGGGATCCTGGGACCCGGCCGGGGCCTGGGGAAGCGCCGGCGGCCGCGTCTACGCCACCGCCCTCAACGCGCTCTCCATGGAGATCCTCTACCGGGGCCAGACGTGGAACGTGAAGGAACCCGGCGATCCCGACCTCTCCCGCGTGGACCTGCGCGCCCAGACCGCCCTGCCTCCCGCCCCGGAACCCGCCGGAGCCGCCGGGCGGGACGACCGCCGCATCCGCCTTCCCCGGGTCCACAACGCCTCTCCCATGCCCTCCCCCCGCTTTTTCGAATTCGACGTCACCCGCACCGGCCGTTTCCGGCGCCAGGGAAACGCCCTGACGCCCGGCGCGCTCTACAAGGCCCTGCGCAGGGAGGCCAACCTCGCGCGCGACCCCGAAGATCCCCCCGTGTCCGAGCGGAAACTCGTCGTCCGCGCGGACGAGCAGGCGCCCTGGCGGCACGTGCGCCACGTGATGCGCGTGTGCGCCTCCCCCGGCGTGGGTTTGCGCTGGGTCTACTTCAGCACGAAGGACCGGTACGCGTCCCGGCGGAATCCGGCCGTCCTCCTGGCCCGGCTTCCCCGCTGGCCGGAGGGCCCCGGCCCCTTCCCGCCGCCCGGGCGATACCGGGCCCTTCGCATCCGCTGGAAGGCGGGCGCGTCCGAGCCGGGCTGGGCGGTCGGCGACACGCCGGCGGGCTCGGGCGAGCGGGGCCTCGAGCGGGCGCTGGAGATCCTCGGAGCGGAAGGGCGCGCCCGGGACCTCCGCGTGCTGATCGACGCGGACGGCGCGGCGCCCTTCCGGTGGGTCGTGGAGGCGCTGGACCGCCTGGTGAGCCTGCTGGTGGCGGAAGTGTGGTTCCTGGGATGAGAACAGGCGGACGGGGATCTGGGATTGCCTGGGTAGGGATTACGGATTGCATATGAAGGGATTGTAGATTGTAGGGCGCCATGAAGGTGTCCCTGTCTTGCGGGTGAGAGTCCCGCCCGG
>CAZDSO010000287.1:0-4730 GCA_964508045.1 uncultured Planctomycetia bacterium
GCGGCCCGGGACACACGCCTCCCACAAACGGCGGGGCCGGCGCGAGTCCCGCCACGCCGCCTTCGGCTCCGTGGCTGACGACGAGGTCACTGCGCAGGAGGGGCTTGACCTCGTCGTCAGGCACGAAACGAAGTGGAGTGCCGGCCGGCTCGGGTCCAGGGGGTGCGAAGGATTCCGTGGTTGAGTGGAGATGTCGAGGGCGTGAAATCCCGGGCCCGGATCCTGTATGCTGGCCGTTGTCTTTCCGGAGTTTTTTTTCGGCCCGGAAAGCGCGAAGGCGTTTCGAGGCGTTCATGGCGGACCGCAAGATACCGCTGGGGGAGGTCCGGTTCCTGCTGGACGAATCGAGGATCCAGGCGAACGAGATCCTCCGCCGGGATCTGTCCCGGTACAATCCGATGGATTTGGCGGAGCTTCTGGAGGATCTGGATGCGGACGAGAAGATCCGGCTGATCCAGGCCCTGGATCTCGAGGTCGCCGCGGAGGTGATCGACGAGACGGACGCGAACTCGCGGGAGGAGATCCTCCAGGCGTTTCCGCCGGAGAGGCTCTCGCAGGTCGTGGACGTGATGCCCCCCGACGAGGCGGCCGACCTCGTGTCCGGGCTCTCGTCGGACCTCCAGCGGAAGATCCTCGGGGCCGTGGACGAGGAGCACGCCTCGGACCTCGAGGAACTCATGGAATATCCCCCGGACTCCGCGGGCGGTGTGATGACGACGGACTTCATCGCGGTGCCCGGAGAGGCGACCGTCGTCGAGATCCTGGAGGGGCTGAAGGAGAAGCCGGAGACCGAGACGATCATCAACGTCTACGTGGTGGACGAGGAGGGAAGGTTGATCGGGGTCGTCTCGGTGCGGGATCTCCTGGAGCACGATCCCAAGGAACGGATCGGGTCCTTCATGATCCGGGACGTGCTCTCGGTTCCGCTCGAGATGGACCAGGAGGCGGTGGCCCTGGAGGTGGGGCGGTACAACCTGAATTCGGTTCCCGTGGTGGATTCCATCGGGCGCCTCCGGGGGGTCATCACCGTCGACGATATCCTCGACGTCATCGACGAGGAGGTGGACGAGGACATGTTCCGGATCGCGGGGACGGTCTCGCGTGATCCCTCCCGCGAGCCGCTGACGCGCAAGTTCCTCAAGCGATTCCCGTTCCTCCTGACGACGTTCGTCGGGGGCGGTCTGACGGTGCTGATCCAGTATTTTTTCCGCTTCACGACCGAGGAGCTGGTGGCGCTGACCTTCTACATCCCGATCATCCTGGGCTTGTCGGGCAACGTGGCCCTGCAGGCCTCCACGATCATGGTGCGGTCCTTCGCGACGGGGGACGTCGAGCTCCGGGAGGTGTTCAAGGTCCTGCCCCTGGAGGTGGGCACGGGGGTGCTGATCGGGATCGCCTTCGGGCTGCTCTGCGGGGGGGCGACGGCGGCGGTGGCGGGGTCGTTCGGCGCCAGTCCCTGGCTGGGGGTGACGGTGGGGATGAGCCTGGCGGCGGGCACGAGCGTGGCGGGGTTGCTGGGGACGCTGGTGCCTTTCCTGTGCGAGTGGCTGGGCATCGATCCGGCCATCGCGGCGGGCCCCTTCATCGTGACGGTCATCGATACGACCGCCATGACCCTCTACCTCGGGATCGCGACGGCCATGTTCGCGTTGCTGGTCTAGTACATGGCCACACCTAGCCTTATCGGTTCGGATTGGAGGGCGAGCCTCCCGGCGAGCCAGAAACTCGTGGCTCGGGAGGACCCTCGCCCTCCAAAACAGCTCCATTGAACCGATAAGTTTAGGTGTGGTGCGCTGCTAGCCGTCCGTTTCCTTCGACAGGACGGATGGCTCGTCCGGAGCGCTACTGGAAGCTCTTGGCGCAACGGAAGCCGAGTTCGGGGTGGCGGCTGGTGGGGAAGGTGGCGTCGCGGGCGTTCGAGCGGAGGATGTCGAAGGGGTCGTTGTAGGCGCCGCCGCGGATGACCTTGTAGCCCCAGAAGTCCCCCCGCGTCCACTCGGCGGCGTTTCCCGCCATGTCGAGGCACCCAAAGGGGCTGGCGCCTTGCGGCACGGACCCGACGGGCGCGAGGAACCGGCGCGCGGGGTCCGGGTTGTCGACGTGGATGCACTTCTTCTCGTCGAACCGCATGCCCCACGGATACAGCCGGCCGTCGACGCCGCGGGCCGCCTTCTCCCACTCCTTTTCGGTGGGCAGGCGCTTGCCCGCCCAGGCGGCGTAGGCCCTGGCGTCCTCCCAGTCCACCCCCACCACGGGCAGGTTGGGCCCGTTCCTCTCGGCGTCGTCGAAGGAGGCGGGGACGCGCTTGTCGACGTCCGGATCCCCGGCCTTGCGGAGGGCCTCGAGGAAGGCCGCGTACCGGGCGTTGGTGACCTCCGTCCGGTCGATGAAGAAGGGCCCCGTCTCCTCGGTCCGGGTGCCCTCGCCGCGAAGGCCCTTGGGGCCCCCGTAGACGAAGGGGCCGCCGGGGACGAAGACCATGCCTTCGAGGGAGGGCATGGACCGGAGCATCTCGATCGTGAGTTCCAGAGGCGTGACGATCCGGTCGGGATCGTAGGGATCGATGCGGAGGGGAAGACGCGTCACCATGTACCCTTCACGGCGGAAGACGAGCACGTAGCTCCCCGGTTCCAGATAGAACTCGCGGCCGCCCTGGCGCTTTTCCGGCATCGGCCGGCCTCCCTCGAGATCCCACTTGAGGTAGGTGGCCTCCGCGTCCTGCGGGTAGACCTCGACCTTCACCATCCGCTTCCACGTCAGCGCGCGTCCCGTCCGCGCCAGGATTTCATCCAGGCGCCGCTTCACGCTGTACTGCCCGGCCTCGGCGAGCCACCGGAGCGCTTCGTCCTCATCTTCCCGGCCGAGCGCCGCCTCCGCCTGCGCCAAGGCCGCGTCCATGTCCTCGTCCGCGTTGCGGTTCTGGAGCGCAACGACGTGCCGTCGCGCTGCGGGAAGATCGCCGCCTTTCAGCGCCCTCTTCGCCTCGCGCAGGCCCTCGTCGATCCTCCCCTCCACGTCATGGTACCGCTTGATCTCGGCGAGCCAGCGGCTCGCCCCGGACAGGTCTCCCCGCCGGCGGCCGTAGTAGAGCGCGTCGTCGAGGCGCAGGGCGGCCAGCAAGCCCATCTCCAGGCGCGCCTGCTCGTTACCGGGGTCCAGGAGGAGCGCGTGGGAGAAGCGTTGCATCGCCTCGTTGACGTTGTTCTCCACGAGGGTCTTCTGCTGCTTGATGACCCGGAACATCTCGTTCAGCTTCGCGCCCTCGTAGCTGTCGCCTTCCTCGTTCTCCTCGTAGAACGCCTCGACCTTCTCCTCGTTCTCCCGAAGCGTCCTGTGCCACGCCTCCGCTTCCTTGCGGAAAGGGATGCCTTCCTCCATCAGCGCGAGGGCCTTCGCGCGGTTCTCCCTCGCCTTGGCCGTCTCGCGTCGCCTCTCCTCGGCGGCCCGGGCCCGGTCGAGCCCGACCAGCGCCCCGGCGAACTTGTCCACCCGGGACAGCGCCTTCTGGTACTTCATCCGGGCCTTGTCGATCATCTCCCGCTCCAGGAAGGCGTCCCCCTCCTTCACGAGGGCCGAAGCTGCTTCCCGCGCTTCCTTCGCCTCCAGCGCGAGACGCTCCCGCTCGGCGTCCGCCGAGACCTTCAGGTAGACGCCGATCAGCACCGCCAGCAGCACCACCGCGATGCTGCCGAACGTGAATCCCTTGTGCCGGCCGATCCAGCGCCCCAGGCGCTCCAGGGGACTCTCCGGCCGGGCCGCCACGGGCTTCCCCTCGAGCCAGCGGTCCAGATCCTGCGCCATCGCCTCCGCCGTCTGGTAGCGTTTCTTCGGCGACTTGCGCATCGCCTTCAGACAGACGGTTTCCAGCGCCCGGGGGACGCGCCCGTTGATCCTGGACGGCGGAATGGGATCCTCCTCCACCACCTTCCGGAGCACGGCGCCGGCGTCGTCGGCCGTGAACGGCGCGGTCCGGGTGAGCATCTCGTAGAGGGTCGCGCCGAGGGAGTAGAGATCGCTCCGCTCGTCCACCCGCTCCAGCTTGCCGCGGGCCTGCTCCGGCGACATGTAATTGGGCGTGCCCACGATCGTCCCGCCGGGGTTGACGCCCGTCTCCCCCTCGCTCCTGGCGACGCCGAAGTCGGTCAGGTAGATGTTCTTCTCCCCGTCCACCATCAGGTTCGCCGGCTTGATGTCGCGGTGGATCACCCCCTCCAGGTGGGCGTGGGCCAGGGCCAGCGCCGTCTGCCGCGTGTACTTCGCGGCCTGGATCACGCCGATCTCCTGGCGCCGGAGGACGTCCTCCAACGTCTCCCCCTCCACGAGATCCATCACGAAGAAGAGGCGCCCGCGGTCCTTCGCGAGCTCGTGGACCGCGACGATGCCCTCGTGCGAAAGGTGCTTGACCGTCCTCGCTTCCTCCATGAAGCGCGTGACCTTCCCCTGGTCGGAGGCCACGTCCTTGGGAAGCACCTTCACGGCGAAGCGGGCCCCCCTCTTGTCCCGCGCCTCGTAGACCTCCCCCATGGCGCCGGCGCCCAGTTTCTTGACGAGGGTGTAGTCCCCCAGCGTGGGTCTCGAGGGGCCTTTCGAGCCCTTCCCGGCTTTCTTCTTCTCCACCATGAGGATTACTGTAGCGGCGCCTGGGGCGGCGCGCAAGACGGAGCCGATCCGAGGCTTTCGCGGTGTACGTAGGTCATGGCACTCCCTTCCTTTTCGTAGCTCCCCTTCAT
>CAZDSO010000288.1:0-4670 GCA_964508045.1 uncultured Planctomycetia bacterium
CCCGCGCCACCCGCCCCGCCCGACGCGCCTCCCCGCCCCCCGCCCCCCTTGCGCCGCCCGCCGAGAAGGCCACCCGCAAGGTCCGAAAGGCCGTGGCCGCCCGCGCCGCCGGCGCGACCCTCTGCCCCAAGTGCCAGTGGGTCGTCAAACCCGGACAGCGGTTCTGCACGTTCTGCGGCCACCCCATGACGCCGGGCGCGGACCAGAGCGCCCCCCCGGCACGCCGCCGCGACGCCCCGAGGAGACCCTCCCGCCCCCCGCGCTCCGTGAGCCGCCGCGACGCGAAGCCCGCCTTCCTGAGAACGGGCTGCATCGTCGCGGTCGCCGCCGGCTTCATCATGATGACCTTCATCGGCATCTGCGTGAGCGGCTCGAGCGACAGCGAGCCCTCCGTCAGCGCGCCCGCCGCCACGACGGCCAAGAAGAAGGCCTCCCCGAAGGCCTCCCGCCCCGGCAAGCACGGGCCGCGCATCACCCTTCATCTCGCGAACGGGCAGACCCTCTCCGGCAACCTCCTGAGCCAGACCGACAACTACGTCCGCATCCGGACGGCGAACAAGATCCTCCGCGTGAAGAAGTCCTACATCGAACGGACCGAATACCACCGATGAGCCCTCCCCGCGTTCTCGGCATCGAGACCTCCTGCGACGAGACCGCCGCGGCCGTGGTGGAGGAAAGCGGGCGCATCCTCTCGAATCTCGTCGCTTCCCAGGTCCACCTCCACGCCCCCTTCCACGGCGTCGTGCCCGAGATCGCCTGCCGCGCCCACGAGGCGGCCGTCGTCCCGCTGGCGCGCCGCGCCCTCGATCAGGCCGGCTGCACGCTAGACGACCTCGGCGGGATCGCCGTCACCTCCCGCCCCGGCCTGATCGGCGCCCTCCTCGTGGGGCTTGCCTCCGCGAAGGGCCTCGCCTTTCCCTCCCGCCTCCCCCTCAAGGGCGTGAACCACCTCGAGGCCCATGTCCACGCCGCCTGCATGGAAGACCCCGCCCCCCCGCGGCCCCTGGTCGCCCTCGTCGCCTCGGGCGGACACACCCTCCTCTACCTCTCGAAGAAGCCCCTCGACTTCACGATCCTCGGCACCACCCTGGACGACGCCGCCGGCGAGGCCTTCGACAAGACCGCCGCGATGCTCGGCCTGCCCTATCCCGGCGGCCCCTCCATCGAAAAAGCCGCGCGCGGCGCGCCCGCGTATCCGCTCCCCGTGGCCCGCCTCGAGGGACGTCCCCTCCACTTCAGCTTCAGCGGGCTCAAGACCGCCGTCTTGTACCGCCTGCGGGACGAGGGGTTCGGGCCGCTGGGCGGCGGCCCCCCGCCCGAAGACCGCGTCGCGGCCTTCGCGACCTCCTTCCAGGAAGCCGCCGTCGAGGCCCTGGTGTCGACCACGCGCCGAGCCGTGGAGGCGCACCGCCCCGCCTCCGTGGTCCTCGCCGGCGGCGTGGCCCTCAACCGCCGCCTGCAGGAGGCCTTCGACGAGACCTTCGGGCCGCTCGGTCTTCCGGTCTTCCGGCCCGCGGACCGCCTCTGCGGGGACAACGCCGCCATGGTCGCCGGCCTCGGCGCGCTCCGGCTCGAGGCCGAGGGGCCCGACGGCATGGACCTGGACGCGGAGGCGCGCGTGGTGGGCAAGGGGTGAGATTCGAGGTGCGTGGTTGCGTGGCTGGGAATCTAGGTGGTTGGGTGATTGAGTGGTTGAGTCTGTAACCTGTAACCCGTAATCCGTGTGGCCGTACTTTGCCACAAACGGATATTCGCAATCCACAGCATAAACAGGTTACAGGTTACTGGTTACAAACAACCCAGATCCAACAAACCGGCGGCCTCATGTGCCCGGTTGTACAACCGGAACGGATCCGGGGTTGTTCAATCGTCACACCCGCAGGATGCAATCTACAATCTCTACGCCTTTCCGCTCCTCCGGCTGAAATCTCCAATCTGAAATCCCCGGCCGATCCTGTATACTACGAAGGCCTATTGCCGAGGTGTTCATGGCGTCGCTCGTCGTTTCCCGGGACGGAAAACGGATCCGCGTCTTCGAGCTGGAGGCGCCCAAGGTCGTCATCGGCCGGAAGGGGCAACCGGGGCCGGGGCGGCTGCTTCTGGAGGATCCCACGGTCTCGTCCGACCACGCGGTGGTGGAGCGCCACGAGAGCCAGTTCATGGTCCAGGACCTGAACAGCCGCAACGGCATCATCCTCAACGGCCAGAAGCTGCCGGCCGGACGCCTCTACCCCGTGTCCATGGGCGACGAGATCCGCATCTGCGACTTCACGATGCAGATGTCGCCCGAGACCCCGTCGGCGGACACGCCGGCGCCCACCGAGACCGTCCAGACGGAGGGGCTTCCCGCGTCGGTGGGCGAGTTCCAGATGCAGAAGATCTACACGCCCCGGGACGTGGTGGGGGGGGATTTCTTCGCGTTCCGGGTGCTGGACGCGGAGCGCGTGGCCGTGGGCATCGGGGACGCGACGGGGGGCGGGGCGCCCGATTTCGAGACGACGATCCGCTGCACGAAGGTGGCGCGGCAGCTGGCCGAGGCGGGCACGCCGCCGCGGGAGGCCGCGTCCGCGCTCCAGAAGGCGCTGGGCGGCATCCCGGGGAAGCGCACCGTCACGTTCCTCTACGGCGTCCTCGACGCGGGCGACGCCACCTTCCGCTACGTCAACGCGGGGCACGTGGCGCCGATCCAGCTGAACCGGGATCGTCCAACGCAGGTGCGCAAGCTCCTGGGCGCCTCGGAGCCGCTGGAAACCGGCCGGACGACGGGTCCCGCGGCCGAGGCGGAGGAGAGGCGGATCTTCCTGAAGCCGGGGGACATCCTCATCCTGATGACCGACGGGGTTCTTGGATCCTCGCGGGGCCGGGACAAGGACCAGGAGGGGGATTTGAAGAACGGCATCCGGGAGGCGATGCTGCAATCGTGGCATCTGGAATTCCCCGAGTTCGTCGCGGCCATGAAGCGCAAGATCGCCGAGGCGGAACGGGCTTGCGGTCCGTTCGGCTACGAAGGCGTGGCCCGGGCCTGCGCGTCCCACGGAGGCGGCGGCGTGAAGCCGCTTTTGCCCGGCATCGAGACCGAGCTCCGTAGCTTCCTCCAGGGCGGGTCTCCCGGCGACGACGTCACGCTGATCGGCATCGAGCGGGGGGCGTGACCGGACGCGCGGGGCGCGCCCCCCCCAGAGCGGAGGACGCATGGCGGAGTCGACACGACGGCGATTGTTTCCGGGCTTGTTCGCGGTTCTCCTTCTCGCGGCCGCCTGGGCGGCGGCGGAAGCCGGCCCGGCGCCGCCGGGGCCCGAGGTCTACTGCGCCCGTCGCAAGGCGCTGGCGCAGAAGCTGGGCGGCGTTCCCGTGCTGGTGTTCGGCGCCGCCAAGAACCAGGCCTATGCCCCCTTCCGCCAGAACAACCGCTTCTACTACCTGACGGGGGTGGCGGAGCCCGATGCGGCGCTTTTGTTGGTTCCGGCCGAGAAGCGCGAGGTCCTGTTCCTGGACCCCGGCGATCCGAAGATGGAGCGGTGGGACGGTCCGCGGTTGAAGCCCGGCAAGGAGGCGGTCCGGATCACGGGGATCGAGACGATCCTCCCGCGGGAGGATCTCCCCGACCGGCTCGACCGTCTTTTCGTGGGCAAGCCCGCCCCCTCGCTCGGCTTGCCGGTCTTCCCGGAGGAGGTCGGCACGCGGATCCTGGACGCGTCCTATCCCGCGCTGGAGAAACGCCGCCAGGATCCCCTGGACGGGGGCACGTGGCGGGAGGACCGCATCCGGGAGAGGCTCGAGGCGCGCTACGAGACGCTTACGATCCGGGACGCCTCGCCGGCCATCCGGGGCCTTCGGGAGATCAAGGGGCCCGGGGAGGTGGAGGCGATGCTCGAGGCGGCCCGGATCAGCTGCCTGGGCATGATCGAGGCGATCCGCGCGACGAAGCCGGGGGTGTACGAGTACGAGATCGCCTCGGCGATGGCCGACGTCTGCCGGCGGAAGGGGGGGCAGGGCTGGGCGTACGCCCCGATCGTGGGCTCGGGCCCCAACGCTCTGGTCCTTCACTACAGCAAGAACGACCGGCAGGTGGAGGCGGGGGATCTCGTGCTCATGGACGCGGGTTTCTTCTGGGCGTACTACGCCACGGACATCACGCGGACGTTCCCCGCCTCGGGCGCCTACACGCCCGAGCAGCGCAAGGCCTACGACGATCTGTTGGCCGTGCAGCAGGAAGCGATCGACCGGGTGAAGCCCGGCGTTTCGCTGCTCGCGCTGAACGCGTACGTGAACCGGCGCCTGAGGGCGCTGGGGTACGGGAAGGCCCTGTTCCATTTCCTGGGGCATTTCGTGGGGATGGCGGTCCACGACCCCGGGCGGCCCGACCTGCCGCTTCGCGCCGGGCACGTCATCACGATCGAGCCGGGGATCTACCTCGACGACGAGGGCTTCGGCATCCGGATCGAGGACACGATCCTGGTCACGCCCGATGGGTGCCGTGTGCTCTCCGAGGGGATCCCGAAGGACCCGGACGAGATCGAGGCGCTCATGGCCGACTAGCGGCCCCTCGTCACGAACGGGTGTTTCGACGGGCGGCTCCTACATTGCCACACCGAAACGAATCGGTTCAATGGATCTGTTTTGGAGGGCGAGGGTCCTCCCGAGCCACGAGTTTCTGGCTCGCCGGCCCG
>CAZDSO010000289.1:0-4601 GCA_964508045.1 uncultured Planctomycetia bacterium
CGTCGACGTGGCGCACAACGCGGCTTCCATGGAAACCTCGCTCCGGGCGCTCGACGCCTTCTTCCCGCGCGAGCGGCTGGTGGCGGTCGCGGGCTTCTCCCGCGACAAGGACGTCTCCGCGGCGCTGGCTCCGCTGGCGTCGCGGGCGGCCTCGCTGTTCCTCACCTCGTCGGGAAACGCCCGGGCGGCCGCGCCAGAGGACCTGGAAGCAGAAGCGAGAAAACGGGGGGCGGGGGACGTGAAGGCCTTCGAGGACGCCGTCGAGGCCCTCGACGCTTCCGCGGCCTCCTGCAAGCCGGGCGATCTCCTCCTGATCACCGGCTCCTTCTACCTCGCGGGGAAGGCCCTGCGCCACCTCGGCGTGGACGTTCGTTGAGGGTGTCGTCCGCCGTGGAAGCGTGGACGACGCCGCGAGGTCGCCCTTTTCCTTCCCGCTACCCTCAATCGATCTTGATCGTCCGCCTCACCGCCTCGAAGTTCTCGAGGTTGGACTCGAAGGCCCGGTCGGCCTCCTCCGCGGTCGGGCCGGAGACGTGTTCGGAGAGCATGTAGACGCATCCGTTCGCCACGACGAAATAGCGGCGCGCCCGCGTGTGGAGGGCCGGTTCGCCCTCCTCCTTCGACACGTAGCGGAAGTCGAGCATCCAGGAACCATGCCCCCCCAGCTCCGTCTTCTCCTTCGCCAGGATCGCCACATCGGGCAGAGCGGCCTCCAGGCTCCTCACGTGCATCTCGAAGAACTCGTCCTCCTTCAACCCCTTGCCGACGGGCTGTCCGCCGAAGACGACGAAAAGCCGCTTTCCCTCCACCGCCTTCATCAGGGCCACGTGAAAGACCGCCTGGACCTTGCCCTGCTCCATGGACCACCCCGGCGCCGGACCGAGACGGCACTTGTAGCGCTCGTTCACGTACGTGTGCTCGTCCTTCCCCACCGTCCCCATGTCGATCCTGCGTAGCGTCCGGTCGCTCAGCCGCTTCCAGACGCCGTCCTCGCGGACGTGGACGACCCACGTGAGCGTCGTCCCGCCGTCCGCGGCCACGCCGCCGGACTTGTCCCACACCCGCCCGGTCGTCGATTCCACCGATACGGCATACGCGCCGTAGAACTCCACGGAACGGAAGTCGATGTGGGTCTCGATCCGCGTGTATTTCCGGCCCTGGCTCATGAAGACCTTCCGGAGCGTCTCGTACGTCGCTCCCCCGGCGTTCCCGTAGTCCCGGGAATATTTCTCGAGCTCCTTCTCCACGACCATCTCCCTCGCGCCGTCCTCCCTCTCCTTGCGGGCCCGGATGAACGCGTCCGCCTCGGGAATGCGGAGGTCCACCCCTTCGAGACGGTAGTCGGCCTGCACGACGAGCTGCGCCTCCTCCTGGCCGAAGATTTCCTCCCGCACCGCCTCCGTTTCCGACACCGTCCAGAAGATCTCCAGCCCCCGATCCGTCATCCGTTCGTCGGCGCCTCCGGGATCCACCTGAAGGACCCGCGCCCGGGGGGGCAGGACGAGGCGGACCTGGAGGACGCCCACCTCCTCGGCGTCCACCGTATAGCTCGCGCGAAAACGGTCCCACCGCTTCAGGAACGACGGGTTGCCCGCGAGCGTACTCTCTCCCTGAAGGAAGACCACCTCGGACTTGTTCGCAGGCAGGGGAGGGTCGAAGCGCACCGTCACCGGCCGGCCCTTGAAGACGTTCCCGGACGCCTCGCTCACGGGCAACGGGCGCCCGTCGGCCCTCCGCGCCGCGTGGATGCGCGTGAAGTAGGGCATCGCGACCGACCACGCGTCCATCGGCTCGTTGCGCTCGTTCCGCACGACGAGGCGGACCCACCCTCCGAGGCCCGTCGTCCCGCGCGCGCGGAATTCCACCGCCGCGTCCACCTCGGCGGGCGCACCGAACGCACGCGGCGCCTCCACCGCACGGGCCGGGAACCAGAACCGGGCGCACCGGAATCCCACGTCCCGGGCCGCGTCCTTGGCGCCGAGGATCCTCGAGGCGTACGTCTTCACGTCGTCGGGCCCCGACCCAACCCAGGACCCTCCCGCCACGCGGATGCGGCCCTCGCCGAACTCGTTGCGCTCCTCGCCCGCCTCGCTCGCCGTCCATTCCGCAACATTTCCCGCCATGTTCAGCGCGCCGTACGGGCTCGCCCCCCCCCGGAAGAGGGAGGCCGCGACCGGCTTGTCCTCGGTCATGGCCGGGGAATTGCAGATCGAGCGGTCGAACCCGTTTCCCCACGGAAAGACGCGCCCGTCCACCCCTCGCGCCGCCTTCTCCCACTCCCGCGCGCTCGGCAGGTGCTTGCCCGCCCACCGCGCGTATTCGTACGCCTGTTCCCACGTCACACCCGTCACCGGAAGATCGGGGTCCCCCTCCGGCGTCCCGTCCTTCCACGAGGACGGGGTCCGCCACGCGCGTTCCTCGTCGTCCCGCGCTTCCTCCACGAACGCGCGGTACGCCTCCCGCGTCACCTCGCGCTCGTCGATGAAGTAGGGTCCGAGCGAGACCTCCTTTCCCCCCGCCTGCATGTCGCCGAAGAGGAAACGCCCTCCCGGCACGAAGACCATGCCCTCGGGGGCTTCCTTCTCGTCCACGAGGGCCACGCGCGTCGTGCAGACGTCCCCCGCCTCCACCCGGACCGGAAAGCGAAGGGGAAGGCATCCCTCCACGCGGAGGTCCACCTTCCAGATTCCCTCGGGGAGCTCGAGCCGGGGCACGAGCTCCTCGAACCGGTGATCCCTCCCCGGGCCCCCTTCGCCTGCAGGCGAGAGCGCGAGAGTCACCGCCCGGTCGCCGGGAGGGGAGCCGGTCTCGAACGCGAGGACGCCGACGCGCGCGGCCCGGCGGAGCAGATCGGACAGGCCGGCGCGACCGGGGTCCAGCCGTCGGGCTTCCGTGAAGGCTTCGTGGGCCGCTTCCCAGGCCCCGTCCTCGAGGGCCTTCTCGCCCCGCTCGACGAGGCCCGAGGCGCGGGCCCGGTTCCGCCACGCGAGCGCGTCCTCGTCGTCAGGCCAAAGGATCAGGGCGGAGGCGAAGGCCTCCACGGCCTCGTCGAACCGCCCGGCCTCGAAGGCGTCCCGGCCGGCTTCCATGGCCTCGGTGTACTGGCGGCCCATTTCTTTCCGGACCCGTTGACTCTCCTGTCCAGCGTGGAACGCGAGAAGGCCCGAGACCGTCAGGGCGACGGCGAGGAGGCCGGCGAGGGCGAAGGCGAGCGGGCGTTTCCTGACCTTCCGCGCGAGGCGCGTGGGGAAGCGGACGGGCCTGGCGTGAATCGGCTCGCCGTCGAGAAAGCGCCCGAGGTCGGCCGCGAGCTCGGCGCAGGAGGCGTACCGGGCGTCCGAGTTCTTCTCGAGGCACTTGAGCACGACGACCTCGAGGTCGCGGGGCACGTCGTGGCGGCGCCGGCGCAACGGGACGGGATCCTCCGAGATGACCTTGAAGAGGACGGTGCGGAGGTCCGGCGCGTCGAAGACCCGCGTGTCGGTGAGCAGCTCGTAGAGGGAGGCGCCCAGCGAATACTGGTCACTGGCCCCACCGACGTCCTTGAGTCCGCGCGCCTGTTCGGGGGACATGTAGGCGGGCGTGCCGAGCACCTGGCCGGATTGGGTGAGCCCCTGGCTGCTTTCCTCGCGGGCGAGCCCGAAGTCCATGATCAGCGGGAGGCCGTCGGCGTCGCGCAGCATGATGTTTTCGGGCTTGACGTCGCGGTGGATCACGCCGCGGTCGTGGGCGAAGGCGAGGGCCTCGGCCACGGCCTTGCCGATCCGGGCGGTGTCGCGGATGGAGAGGTCGGCGTCGCGAAGCGTGGTCCCCTCCACGTACTGCATGGCCAGGTAGTACATGCCCTGGTCCTCGCCGACGCCGAAGACCTGGACGATGCCGGGGTGCTCGAGCTTGGAGGCGGACGCGGCCTCGCGGCGGAAGCGCTCCACGAATTCGCGGTCGGTGGCGAGGGTGGGGGGGAGGACCTTGACCGCGGCCTTCCGCCCCAGGTTCTCGTCCTCGGCGAGGTAGACCACGCCCATGCCGCCCTTGCCGAGCTCGCGTAAAACGCGGTAGACCCCGATGCGCACGGGCCCCTTCCCTTCGCCCCGCAACGCTCCCGAGGCGTCGAAGGCGGTCTGCGGCGCCACTTCGGTCTCGGGGAATCCGTCCAGATCCGTTTCCAGATCCTGGTCTTCGGGGGGGAGGAGGGGCGTCTCCCTGGCGACGGTCTCCGCCGTGTCCGGGTCGATGCGATTCCCGCAGGCGGGGCATGCGAGGGGGCCCTCCCCCCGATCGTCGGGGCAAAAGGTCTCGCCGCAGTGGGTGCACCGGATCGTGTTCATGGAGCCTCTCGGCGGTCGTTCTCGGGATCCTTCGTGTATTCTATCGATCTTGCGGCCGGCGTTGTAGAGGGATTGGGCCCTTCGAATCGCTTGGTTCGACTCGTGCGTCCTTTGCGTCCTGGCGAGAGAAAATCTGCGGCGTGGCGGGACCCGCGCGAGCCGGAACCGCTTGTGGGAGGCGTGTGTTCCGGGCCACGCGAACACCCGGCCCGGGACCACGGCGATCCGTCGGCGTTGGACCGCGGGCTTCCAGCCCGCAGCACCGCGGCGACG
>CAZDSO010000290.1:0-4595 GCA_964508045.1 uncultured Planctomycetia bacterium
GCAGACGATCTACCGGGTGACGCCGGACGAAAACCCCGTCGTGAAGGGGGGAAAACTGCACGTGCACGGCGTCCCGCTGGACATGTGCTACCGCCGGATCGAGAGGATCCACGTTCCCATCTTCTACGGCGAGAGGCTCGGGCGGAAGATCATCGAGGAGACGCCGGAGACGATCTTCATCAATCCCTGGCCCATCGACGACCTCCGCTCCAAGACCAAGGAAGAAGCGGCCTTCAGGATGTGGGAGAAGAAGACGGGAAAGACGATCTCCCGCCCCGTGACCCTCCTGGGCGACGAGATCAGCGCGGGGTCCGTCCGGGAGATGGCGCAAAGCGGGGGCTACGTGCTGAAGAAATGGAACTCGACGGGCGGAAAGGGCGTCTTCATCCACATGAAGAAAAGCGCGGTGGGCTCGATCCCCGACAAGCTCTACCAGCGCTACGACGGCCGGCACATGGTCGTCTTGTCGGACGACGCCTTCGAGGAGGAACTGAAACCGTTCGACCACTTCACCGAGGACGCCTCCATCCAGCAGATGCGCCTGATCGACGCGCGGCCGCTTCCCGAAGGGCGCCTGGTCTACGACACCCGCATCAACGTCCTCTACAACGAGAAAAGGAAGGTCTGGGACGTCATCTCGGGAATCTCCCGCGTCGTGAAGTGCGGCAAGACGGTCGAGACCGGCAACTCCATCCTGACGAACGTGAGCAGCGGGGCGGAGATCGCGCCCCTGATCGTGGGCAAGACCAAGCCGGGGGCGGACCACGAGGGCATGAGCTTCGGGCCCCTGCTCGGGGCGATGCTGGAGAAGAAGACGGAGATCGCCACCGACGACATCGAGTGAGGAGAACGACATGGGCGACATGAAAGCGGTCCGGAAAACGAACGCGGACGTGGGCGCCGCGTGGGTGGACACCCCGGTCCCCGAGATCGACCCGGAATGGGTCCTGGTGAAGGTCCGCGCCACCTCCATCTGCGGCACCGACGTCCACATCTACAAGTGGGACCCGTGGGCCGATTCCCATATCGGCGCGGACAACCTCCCCCAGACGCTGGGCCACGAGGTGGCCGGCGAGGTGATCGAGGTGGGGGCGCACGTGAAACGGATCAAGGTCGGGGACTACGTGTCCGCGGAAACCCACATCTACGACCCCGGCGACCTGCAGGCGCTCGTGGGATCCCCGCACGTGGGCAAGAACATGCGCATTCTCGGGGTCAACTGCGACGGCGCGTTCGGCGAATACTTCGCCATTCCCGAGTCCGTCTGCTGGGTGAACGACCCCTCCATCCCCCCCGAGTTCGCCACCGTGCAGGAGCCCATGGGCAACGCCTGCTACGCCGTGCTCGGGGAGGACGCCGACGTGGCCGGAAAGACCATGCTGATCACGGGAGACGGCCCCATCTCGCTCTTCGCCATCGGGATCGCACGCGCCTGCGGCGTGTCCAAGATCCTCCATTTCGGCAAGTACGACTTCAACATGGAGATCACGCGAAAGATGGGCGCCGATGAGCAGATCTACACGAACAAGACCACGCCCGAAGAACGGGAGACGTTCGTGATGGACCACACCGGGGGCTGGGGGGTGGACATCGCCCTGGAGATGGTGGGCAGCCCCGATTCCATCCGGGACTGCTTCGGCTTCGTGCGCAAGGCGGGCCGGATCACGGCGTTCGGGATCGCGCCCGATTCGCCCTGTCCCGTGGACTACAACGACGGCATCGTGTTCAAGGGAGGCCAGATCCACGGCATCAACGGGAGGAAGATCTTCGATACGTGGTACCGCGTGAAGAATCTCCTGGCCAGCGGCCGCGTGGACCCGACGCCGGTGATCACCCACATGTACGGACTGGAGGATTTCCAGAAGGGGTTCGACCGCATGATCGAGAGGCCCCGGAAATCGGCCAAGGTGGTCCTGTTCCCGGACCGCGGGGAATTCGACGCCGCGAAGAAGAGGCTCGAGGCGCGCGGACAAAGCCGATGACCGCGCCGCGCCGTGGCTTTTCACAACCTGAGAAGGAGGACCCATGTACGGCAAGCTGAAGGACGAACTTCAACAGGAGCTCAAGGACATCCAGGCGCAGGGGCTCTACAAGGACGAGCGGGTGATCATGACGCCCCAGGGGGCGGATATCAAGGTCAAGGGCGGCAAGGACGTGATCAACTTCTGCGCCAACAACTACCTCGGGCTTTCGAGCCACCCCAAGGTGATCGAGGCGGCCCACAAGGCCCTCGACGAATGGGGCTACGGGTTGAGCTCGGTCCGCTTCATCTGCGGAACCCAGGACATCCACAAGGTCCTGGAGAGAAAGCTCGCCGACTTCCTGGGCCTGGAGGACTCCATCCTGTACATCGCCTGCTTCGACGCCAACGGCGGCGTCTTCGAGCCCTTCTTCAACCGGGAGGACGCCGCGATCCTCACCGACGCCCTCAATCACGCCTCCGTGATCGACGGCATCCGGTTGAGCAAGAAGGCCAGGCGCTTCATCTACAAGCACGGCGACATGGCCGACCTGGAGGCCAAGCTCAAGGAGGCCTCGGACGCGAAGTACCGGGTCGTCGCCACGGACGGCGTCTTCTCCATGGACGGGGACATCGCCAGGCTCGACGAGATCTGCCCCCTCGCCGAGAAGTATGACGCCCTCGTGATGATCGACGACGCGCACGCCACGGGCTTCGTGGGCAAGACCGGGCGTGGAACGCCCGAGTACCGCAACGTGATGGGCCGGGTCGACATCATCACCGGCACCTTCGGCAAGGCCCTCGGCGGCGCCTCCGGCGGTTTCGTGGCGGCCCGCCAGGAGATCGTCGATCTGCTGCGGCAACGCTCGCGCCCGTACCTGTTCTCCAACACCATGCCCCCCCCCATCGTCGGCTCCGCGATCGCCATCATCGACCTCCTCTCCGAGACCACCGAGCTCCGCGACAAGCTGGAATGGAACACCAAGTACTTCCGGGAGAACATGACCAAGGCGGGGTTCGACATCGTCCCCGGCGAGCACCCCATCGTCCCCATCATGCTCGGCAAGTTCGAGAACGACGCCAAACTCTCCCAGGAGATGGCCGCCGAACTGCTCGAGGAAGGCATCTACGTGGTCGGGTTCTTCTACCCCGTCGTGCCGCGGGGCCAGGCGCGCATCCGCGTCCAGCTCTCCGCCGCCCACGAGAAGCGCCACCTCGACCGGGCGATCGAGGCCTTCACCAAGGTGGGGAAGAAGCACGGCGTGCTGCAATGAGCGGGGCCAGGCAAGGCTTTTCTCCCGCCAAGGGGACATAGAAAAGGGGAAAGGGGAAACGGACATCCGTTTTCCCCTTTCCCCTTTTTCGTGCCCTTGAACGCTATTTCCGCGGGTTGACCCGGGCCTTCTTCAACGCCTTGTAGCGTTCCTCCGCCTTGATGGGCGCGTTGCCCAGGGCCGCGCCGCAGGCCTCCCGCACCAGGGAGGACTCGTCCCGCAGGCCGTCGAGAAGGACCTCGTAGGTTTCCTCCGGCAGGGACTGGGCGCGCAGGAAGATCTCGCCGAGGGTGTGGGCGGCGGCCGCGCGGACCTTGGGGAGGTTCGCGTCCTTGTTGTGGACCACGCGCGTGATGGCGGGGATGGCGTCGGCGGGCGCGAGATGGCCCAGGGCGTCGAGGGCGGGGATGCGCACCTCGTCGGGACGCCTCTCGATGACGGCCATCAGCGCGGCCACCACGTCGCGCCATTGCTGGCTGCCTCCCCCGGCTCCTCCCTCGCCGCTCACCGGCGGCTTGAGGGCAAAGGTGGTGAAGAAGGGATCGATGGAGGCCACGGCTTCGGCGGCCTCCCGGGAAATCCGCGTGGCGCGGGACTTGTCGTCCAGCGGAAAGGCCGCGAAGATGCCGGTGAGCTGGATCTTGATCTCCGAGAAATTCATCGGCGTGGTGATGTACCCCTTCACGTCACGCCCTTCCGGGAAGAGCTCCTTGGCCCGGTCCAGCTGGTTCGCGTCGCAGAGGACCAGGATGGGGACGTCCTTCGTGCGGTAGTCCGCCCGGAGGGCGTCGATGATCGTCTCCTTGTGTTCCACGTCCCCGGAGGAGGCGTGGATGATCAGCTCGGTGGCCATGTCCATGTCGAGGATGATGAGATCCTCGGAGGGGAAACGAAGCGCCCGCTTGAAGGTGTCGGCCGCGGAATCGGCCCCGTAGGCGAAATAGCCCATGTTCACCATCTCGCCGACGAGGTCGTTGCGCGTCTGGATGTCCGGGGTTCCCACGAGGATCGAGCGGGCGCCCGATTCTCCCAGGGCCTCGATGACGACCTGCAGCACGACGTTCTGCATCGCGAAGGCGCTGCGCCGCAGCTTCGGCGAGCGGTTGTGGATGCGGATGAGCGTCACGGCGGCGGCGTACCGCACCCGCTTGTCCGGGTACGTCAGCGCCTGGAGCAGGGGCCAGGCGCCCTTGGCGCCGAGCTTCGCGCCGGGCGTGCCGGCGGGGCCCAGGAGGGGATGATCCTGCTCCGGTCGGCGGTCGCCCACTGCGGCTGCCTCGCCCCCCGGCGGCGTTTCGGCCGCCGTCGGTTTGGTCAGCATGCCCGGCGGGGGCTGCGTGCCCCGAGCAGGGATCCCCCCT
>CAZDSO010000291.1:0-4578 GCA_964508045.1 uncultured Planctomycetia bacterium
GAGGCGTCGGTTGTCCTCCTCGACGGGGACCTTGCGGCCGTTCATCAGGTACTGGTCGATGGCGAACTTGTGACGGTCCGGCACGCCGTCGGGGGCCGCGACGAACAGGACCTCGATGTCGTCGGGCACGGGGTCCGAGGCGCCGAGATCCACGCTCTCGACGAGGTAGTCCTGGCGGAGGACGTCGGGGAGGGTTGAGAAATTCCCGTCGCGTGCGAAGCCCTTCTCGTCGCCCGAGAAGTAGAAGCCGACCTTGGGCACGCTTTCGATCTGCAGGCGTCTCAGCGCCCGGGTGAAGAGGTACTCGAGGTTGCCGAGGTCCTTGACGTCGTCGATGACCTCCGCCTTGTCGCCGTAGTTCAGCTTGATGGAGGAGTAGAACTCCTTGGGGTAGGGTTTGTCGTCGCGGATGATCGTGTGGGAGGAGATGGCGACGCCCTCGGCCTCCATCTTGTCCTTCACTTCCTGGTCGATGTCCTTCTGCGCCTCGCTGCGGGGGTCGAGGATCTCCACGCGCATCTTCCCCTCGGCGTGGGCGGCGTACTCCTGGATCTTGGCCACGACGTTCTCGTCCAGGTTCTTGAAGGAGGGATGGGCGGGGAAGAGGTCGGGCGTGACGTAGTAGCGGACCGTCACGATGTCATCGAACCGCGACGGCAGTTCCTTGGAGAGGGGATCGAGCGTGAACACGCGCTCCTCGGTCAGGTCGAAGCGGCTGGACGACTCCGTGGCGATCAGGTTGACGAACAGGAGGATGCCCAGGAAGAGGACGGTCACCACGGCGGCGTTGGTCAGGAACAGGGCCTTGTTCATGTTCATGCTTCTCGCTCCCTCTCAGGAGTATCGGTGCACCTCGATGGAGTAGCGGTTCAGCACCAGGAAAAGGAGGCAGAACGACAGGAAATAGAGGAGATCCTTCAGGTCGATGACGCCGCGGGCCACGCTCTCGAAGTGGGGAAGGAACCCCAGGAACATGCCCGCGTCGTAGAAGATGCGGACCTTGTCGGCGTCGAACAATTTCAAAAACGCTACATGGCCGATGGCCACGAAGGCGGCCAGGATCGCGGCCGTCCCGATGAACGAGAGGATCTGGTTCCGGGTCAGCCCGGAGATGAAGATGCCGACCGAGATGTAGGCCGCGCCGAGCAGCGCCGAGGCGAAATACCCGCCGGCGACGGGTCCCCAGTCCAGGTCCCCGATCGCGTTCACGAAGAGCGGAAGCGGAAGCGTCAGCATGAGCGTGAGGAGGAGGATGGACCAGGAGGCCAGGAACTTGCCCAGCAGCAGTTCCCACTCGCGCATGGGGAGCGTGAGGAGATTCTCCAGTGTTCCCTGTTTCCGCTCCTCCGACCAGAGACGCATCGTCAGCGCCGGGACCAGGAGGATGTAGAGGTAGGGGAGGTACCGGAAGAACCGCCCCAGATACGCCCGGTCCTCCAGGAAGAAGCCGCCTTCGCCCACGTAGAAGAACGCGAGCATCGAGCACAGGAGGAAGACCACCATGAACAGGTAGGCGATGGGGGAGAAGAAGTACCCCAGGAATTCCTTCTTCCAGATGATGTAGACGTTTCGCATGGGTCAAGCTTCCTTCGTCAGGTCCTGGAAGATGTCCTCCAGCGTCCGGTGCGCCGCCGCCAACTCCGAGAACGTGAGATCGGCGTCCCGGGCGGCCGCGAAGATCTCGCCCCCCAGATGGACGTCCCCGCGCTTCGCCCGCACCCGGAAAAGGGGCTCGAAGAAACCGCCCCCGTCGCCCGCCGGCTCCACCCCCTGGACGGCAGGGATTTTCCGGAGGGCCTCGACCACCTTTGCGGGATCCTCCGCGGAACGGACCGTGTACAAGCCTTCCTCCGCCTCCGATTTCTGGAGATCCTGAAGCTTGCCGTCGGCCACGATCCGGCCCTTGTGGATGATGATGACGCGGTCGCACGTCGCCTCCACCTCGGCCAGGATGTGCGTGGAAAGGATGATCGTCTTCTTCTTGCCGATCTCCCGGATGAGGTTGCGGATCTCCACGATCTGGTTCGGATCCAGCCCGGACGTGGGCTCGTCCAGGATCAGGATCTCCGGGTCGTGGACCATCGCCTGGGCCAGCCCCACCCGTTGCCGGAAGCCCTTGGACAGCTCGCCGAGCGATTTCTTCAGCACCGTGGAAATGCCCGTGACCGCGCAGATCCGCTCCAGGGCCGCCGCGCGCTCCGCCGAGGGGATGCCCCGCGCCTGGATGATGAAGGAGAGGTAGTCGTTCACGCGCATCTCTTCGTAGACCGGCGCGTTTTCCGGAAGGTACCCCAGCCGCCGCCGCACCTCCAGCGGCTCCTTCGTCACGTCGAAACCGGCCACGGAGGCCCAGCCGGACGTCGGCGCCAGATAGGTCGTGAGGATGCGGATCGTGGTGGATTTTCCCGCCCCGTTGGGCCCGAGCAGCCCCACGACCTCCCCCAGTTCGATGCTGAAGTCGATCCCGCTGACGGCCTTCGTGGGGCCGAATTCCTTGACCAGCTTCTCCACCTCGATCATGCGTCCCTCCCCTTCAGGTTCATCAGACGTCGGAGCAGGGAATGAACCGCCCCTTGTGATCGGAACGGGGCGCGAATTGTACGTCGTTCCTCGGGAACGCCGTGTGAAATTCCGGACGAAGAACCGTACAAGAATGCTCCCGATTTTTCAAGGGCCGCCCCAAAGCCCCTCGGCATCCGCGCAGGCACCGGGGGCTCACTCTTCGACGAAATCAGGGCGGGCTGCCCCAGGCTCTCTCATCTGCTCGCCTGTACAACTGACACGGATCAGGGGTTTTTCTGCGGCCACACCCGCAGGATGCAATCCAACACCTTCATACGCTCCTTCGGTCTGGGCGGGGCCCTTCGACGGGCTCAGGGTCCGCGCATCGCCCCTACACGGTGCTGTTCCGAAAATCCGGGAAAAACCATGATCGACGACCGCCTTGGAGGGCGAGCCTCTCCTCCTTCGCTTGCAGGTGGTTGCGAGAGCTACGGAGGACCCTACGTAGCCCTTGCAAGAGCCGATCGGCGTAGTACGGGCCGGCGAGCCACATCGGTGGGCTCGGGAGGACCCTCGCCCTCCAAGTTTTCATGGTTTCCGGGAGAGCCGAAGGCTCATGGTTTACTACAATCTACAATCCCTACGCGTCCACGCTCCTCCGGCTGAAATCTGAAATCCCTGCCCGGAAGCAACCCGAAAACGCCGACACCGCGAAAGGCTCCTCGTGCGTCCCCTTGGCAACCCCACCCCCGGCGGATACAATCCCCCCCGTTCATGACGCGGATGACGAACCCGGGCCCCTGGACGAGAGCGGAGGACGCATGACCTCACCCTGGGAGCCGACGCCGGTCAGCCCGGAAGACCTCGCCCTGGTGGAGCGCCTCGGCGAGGCCCGGCAGCGGATCCGCCGCGAGGTCGGCCGGCGCATCATCGGCATGGACCGCGTCGTCGAGCGACTCCTCGTCGCCTTCTTCGCGGGGGGACACGCGCTCCTGCTCGGCGTCCCCGGCCTGGCCAAGACCCTCCTGATCCGCACCCTCGCCGAGGTCATGGAACTGGGATTCCGGCGGATCCAGTTCACCCCCGACCTGATGCCCTCGGACATCACCGGCACCGACATCATCGCCGAGAGCGAGGCCGGCGAGCGCGGATTGAAGTTCGTCTGCGGCCCCGTCTTCACGAACATCCTCCTCGCCGACGAGATCAACCGGACCCCCCCCAAGACCCAGGCCGCCCTCATGGAGGCCATGGAAGAGGGACAGGTCACCTGCGGAGGCATCAAGCACCCCATCGAAAGCCCCCTGTTCGTCCTCGCCACGCAGAACCCCATCGAGCAGGAAGGCACCTACCCCCTCCCCGTCGCCCAGCTCGACCGCTTCATGTTCCTCATCCCCGTGGACTACCCCACCCCCGAGGAGGAATTCAAGATCGCGCGCTACACCACCGCGAACTGGGACGATCCGCCCGCCGTGATCCTCTCCCGGAACGAGGTGGAGGAGATGATCTCGCTGGTCCGGCGACTTCCCGTCCCCCTCGAGGTGGGCCGGCACGCCCTGAGGATCGCGCGCCTTTCCCGCCCCGCCGACGCGGAGGCCCCGGAGGCCGTGAAGGAATGGGTGGAGTGGGGCGCCGGCCCCCGCGCCGGCCAGTACATGATCCTGGGCGCCAAGGCGCGGGCCATGCTGCACGGGCGCGCCGCCCCCGGCATCGAGGACGTGAATGCCATCGCCCACCCGGTCCTCAGGCACCGCATCCTGAGGAACTTCCAGGCCGAGGCGGAGGGGATCGGCGCGGACACCGTCATCGACCGGCTCCTGGAAGTCACGGCGCCTCCCCGGCGCGAGCGGTTCGGCCTCCTGCGGCGCCTCGGCGGCTGGGTCGGCAAGGCCCTGGGGGCGGGCTAGCTGCAAGGCTGGTATCACGGAGCAGGCCGCGGGAAGATCCCAACCCTTCGACGTACCTCAGGGCGATGGTGAGCCCGGTCGAACCATCGAACCACTCCTGGCGAGCCGGCTGTGTTTTGGCTCGGGGGCCCACCTTCGCTTGGTTTGCGAAGCGTGAGCTACGGCGGGTCCG
>CAZDSO010000292.1:0-4564 GCA_964508045.1 uncultured Planctomycetia bacterium
GCCTACGCCTACGCCTACGCCTACGCCCACACCGACGCCCACACCCACGCCTACGCCTTCCGGCGGCCGCGGGGGCGCAACGGCCGACACCGAGGACACGGCGCTCCAGATCGAACGCGTGAGACAGTGGTGGGATTCCCGGATCGAGGCGCAGCTCCTGCGGAACGCGCGCGAGAAGGCCCCCCCCCTGGAACCGGAGGACAGGGCGCCGGGTCTCGCCGTGCTGGAAGCCGGCCTCGAAGACGCCTTGTGGTTCAACCGGGGCGCCGCTTCCATGGCCCTGGCGAGGGCGGGCGGGGATCCGGGCGATATCGAGGCCATGCTGAAGGCGGAAGAGAAAGCGTTGAGGCCCTTCTCCGCGGCCGCCATGGGATTCTCCGGCGACGAAAAATGGGCCGGGATCCTCGCGGAAAGCCTTCTCGACACCAGCCGCTCTCCCGAGACGCGGTCCGCTTCCGCCATCTCCCTGGGGCTTCTCCGGTCGCCCGGCTCGATGGTGACGCTCCAGAATGCGTTCTTCCTGGGGGGAGATTCGCGGGTGCGGGGGGCGTGCCTGGCGGGCTTCCGGCTGCTCGGCGATCCGGATGCGCGGGCGTTTCTCGCGCGCGTGGCGAGATCCGCCGACGAGCGCATGGACATCCGGGCGCTGGCGCTGGGTCTGCTGGCGGGCACCGGGAAGGAGGAGGGGCCGGATGCGGGGGCCATCCTGGAAGCGGCTCTCCAGGATCTGCAGGGTCCCGTCCTGTTGAGGCGCGCGGCGGCGCTGGGTCTTCGTCTCCATCCCCGGCGCCAGGAATCGCTCCTGGACGCCGCGGCCTCGGACCCCTCGCCGGCGGTCCGGGGGTTCGCCTGGGTGTCCCTGGCCCGGATGGCGGAAGCGGGCGCGGGTCCCTTGGACCTCGTTTCGAGACTCCGGAAGAACCTGGAGCGCAACACGCCGCTCGTGGAGAGGGGGCTTATCGCCCTGGCGCTCGGCTGGGTCGGGGACCGGGCCTCGGCCGGCGACCTTCTCGAACGGTTCGAGAACCGCGGAAATCATCCGTTCCTCCGCGCTTGCTGCGCGCTGGGGCTCGGGTTGATGCAGATCGACCAGGCGCTCCGGCCGCTGTCGAGGGAAGCGGAGCGGGCCTCGCCCGACGGGGCCGGAGGCTTTCTGCAGCGGTCCTGCGTGGACGCGATCGCGTTGACGGGGCGCCCGCAGGCCTTGACGCCGCTGCAAATGTTCCTTTTCGAGGGCCCGGAAGGATTGCGTCGCCGGGCCGCAATGGGTCTCGCGGGCCGCTTCTCGACCCGAGGCCGGGCGCTTCTCCGGCACGCGCTGGAACACGAAAACGGCGAGACGCGGCGCGCCGCGGCGGAAGCGCTCGGTCTCGTCCGGGGGATCCCCCCCCTGTCCGCGCCCGTTTTCGAGGACAATCCCGCGGAGCGTGATGCGCTGTTCCGTGGGCTGGGGGACCAGTTGGATCCGGCGGATGCCCCCCTTCGCTGGAGGCTGTTCGCCGATCTGGATCCGGAAGCGGCGGAGGAGGCTCTCGTGCCCCTTCCGGGGAGGGGGAGATAGGAATCCGTACGGGGGAAAGGGGAAGTGGGAAATGGGAAGCAAGGTTTCGGGCGCGCGGTGAACGCACCGGCGCCCTGGCATGGTGAAGCAGGAGGTTCGAGATGAAGACCGCAAGAATGCTGATCGTGTTCGCGACCGTGCTGTGTCTGGCGCAGGCCGCCTGGGGGCAGACGATCGTGGAGGTCCGGGTGTACCGGCCGCCGACGCCCCGGCCCATGCCCACCCCTCCGCCCCGGCCGCGGATTCCTCGGAATCCCGTGTACATCACCGACCACACGGTGAACGTGGAGATCACGGGAAGCGCGGCGGTCACGGAGATCGACCAGGTCTTCCACAACCCCACGCGCTGGGATCTGGAGGGAACGTACATCTTTCCCCTTCCCGCCGAGGCGGCGGTGGACCGCTTCTCCATGTTCATGAACGGCAAGGAGGTGTCGGGGGAGATCATGGAGGCGAAGAAGGCGCGCCGGATCTACGAGAACATCGTCCGGCAGATGAAGGATCCGGGTCTGGTGGAGCTCATCGGGAAGAAGCTGATCCGGGCGCGGGTCTACCCCATTCCGGGCCGCGGTGACGTGCGCGTGAAGATCCAGTACACGCAGGCGCTGGAGCAGGTGGGCGACCTCTACGAGTACGTCTACCCCCTCAATTCCCGCCGTTTCTCGAAAAAGCCCCTCAAGCAGGTCGTAATGGGGCTGAAGATCGAGTCGAAGTGGCCGATCAAGAGCGTCTATTCCCCTTCGCACGCCCTGGACGTGGTGCGGAAGAGCGAGACGGAGGTTCGGGCCTCCTACGAGGGGAAGGACCTCGCGCCGGGCCGGGATTTCCAGCTCTTCTACAACCTGTCCAGCAAGGATTTCGGCCTGGGTCTGCTCTGCCACAACACGCCGCGCGAGGACGGGTTCTTCATGGCGATGATCTCCCCGAAGACGGAGTTCGCCGACGAGGAGATCATGAAGAAGGACATCGTTTTCGTGGTGGACACGTCGGGCAGCATGCGGGGCGAGAAGATCGACCAGGCCCGGAAGGCGCTGGTGTACTGTCTGAAGGGCCTGAACCCCGAGGACCGGTTCGGGGTGGTCGATTTCTCGACGGAAGCCCGGATGTACGACGAGACGCTCCGTCAGGCGGAGGCGGAAACGGTGAAGGACGCAGTGCACTACGTCGAGGGGCTCGAGGCCCGCGGCGGCACGAACATCAACGCCGCGCTTCGCGACGCCCTGGCGCTGAAACCGGCCGGGGAGGGTTCGGAACGCATCTTTCTGGTGGTCTTCCTCACGGACGGGGAACCCACGATCGAGGTGCAGGACCCCGATACGATCCTGAAGCACGTGAGCGAATGGAACGAGGCGCGGGACCGCATCTTCGTCTTCGGCGTCGGCTTCGACGTCAACGCCGCGTTCCTCGACCGGCTGGCGGAGGGCAACCGCGGGTCGCGGGACTACGTGAAGCCCGAGGAGGACCTCGAGATCCGGCTCTCGGCCTTCTACGACAAGATCGCCTATCCCGTCCTCTCGGATCTCGAGCTGGAGATCCGCGGGGTCGAGATCGAGGACGTCTATCCCAAGAAGCTCCCCGATCTCTTCCGGGGGACGCAGTTGCTGGTCTTCGGGCGGTACGGGGGATCGGGACGGGGAACGGCGGTGTTGACGGGCCGCATCAGCGGAAAGGACGCCGTCTTCGAGTTCCCCGTGACCTTCCAAGAGAAGGAGAGGGGATTCGATTTCATTCCCGGGCTCTGGGCCCGGCGGAAGGTCGGGTACCTCCTGGACGAGATCCGGCTCCACGGCTTCCACAAGGAGCTCAAGGACGAGATCGTGAGGCTGGGGAAGCGCTACGGCATCGTGACCCCCTACACCTCCTTCCTGGTGACGGAGGACACGCCACACGCGAGACCGCCGATGCGGGGAGGGGGGACGCCCGTGCCGACGCCCACGCCGCAACCCTCCGGCACGCCGACGCCCACGCCCACGCCCCATCCCACCCCGACGCCGACGCCCTCCCCGACCCCCACCCCGACGCCCTCCGCCGGGGGGGGACGGCCGGCTGCCGCGCCCGAGTCCGACAGCGGCGAGGGAGCCGTCGGCTACTCCGAGGCCCTGAAGAAATTGAAGGAGGCGGAAAAGGCCGAGGACGAGGAACAGGGACCCCGGCTCAGCGTGAAGACCGTGTCCGGCAAGTCCTTCCGGATGGCGGACGGCTTCTGGGTCGACCAGGCCTGGGATGCGGAGGACTTCTCCGGCGAGACGGTGGAGGTCGCGCCCATGAGCGACGCGTATTTCGATCTCCTCAAGGAGAAACCGGATCTGGCGCCCTTCTTCGCCCTGGGCGACAGGATCAAGATCCTTTTCGAAGGCGTCCTCTACGTGGTCGAGCCGGAGAAGGAGGAGGGAGAGGGAAAGTAGAATACCGGAAAGGGAGAACCGCAAGGGGGAACGGGCCCGCCCGTTCCGAGCGGTTCGCGCTCCTGCGTCATTTCTGCATTGTACGGATTTCCTTCACGAGCGCCTCGAGCCCTTTCTGGACGCGAGGGAGCCCGGAGGGTTTGATCCGATAGACGGTGTTTCCTTCGTTCTTGAGGTAGCGCACGAGGTGGGTTTCCTTGAGCGTTTTCAAGTGCGCGCAGACGGTCGAAACCGTTCGGTTGACGCGCTTGCTCAGTTCGGTGGGCGTGGCTTCTCCGCGTTTCTGGATCACGCGGAGGATATGGTATGCCTTCGGGTTTCCCAGGACGCGGCAGAGCTGCGACACGCGGAACTCCGACTCATCCATGTCGAACCAGTCTTTTCGGTTTTTCCCCGGCATGCCTTCGACCTCCAAAGCGATGGAATCTCCGATCGATCGCGTCGAAGAAGGCCGTGGCACCCCTCTTCAGCCGCCCACGATAGCGGCGCCATCGCCCCCGCACAATGGGAAAATGGTCCCATGGCACCATGGGACCATTGCATAATGTGACAATTTGACAATTGTCTAGTTGTCGAGCTGGGGGGCGACATCGTGAGA
>CAZDSO010000293.1:0-4505 GCA_964508045.1 uncultured Planctomycetia bacterium
AGATCATGTGCTTGCGGCGACCGCAGTAGTTTTCATGAATAATCCGGGCTAGAGCCTTCCGGATGAAATGAGGTGCCCATGTCGAGGGCCTCGAAATTCGAGGTGCCTCCGGAAGAACTCCGGTGGACCTGCGATTCGCGGAAATTCAAGTTCAAGTCCACGTCCGAGCTGGAGCCCGTAGGGGACGCGGTCGGGCAGGAACGGGCGCTCAAGGCCCTCAAGCTCGGTCTCGCGCTGTTCAAGCCCGGCTACAACATCTACGTGAGCGGACTGACGGGTAGCGGGAAGACGTCCACGGTCAAGAACATCCTGGACCAGATGAAGCCCACGCTTCCGCTGCCCCCGGACCGGGTCTACGTGAACAACTTCAAGGACCCCAACCGCCCCCGGCTCTTGAGCCTGACCCGGGGGGACGGGATCAAGCTCAAGGAGGGCATGGACGAGCTGATCCGGTTCTTGTTGAAGAACGTTCCGCTGATCTTCGAGGACGAGAACTACCAGAAGCGCCGCGAGGAGATCATGGAGCGGTACGGGGGCGAGGAGAAGCATCTCTTCGCCGAGTTCGGCGAGAAGATCAAGAAGGAGAACTTCACGCTGGCCCAGGTCCAGATGGGGCCGTTCACGCGTCCCGACCTCTTCCCCGTCTACGAGGGGAAGGCTTTCCCCGTCGAGAAGATCGACGAGATGGTGCGCGAGGGGAAGATCGAGGCGTCCGAGGGAAACCGCATCCGCCAGCGTCATGGCAAGTTCCGCACGGAGCTGGAAGGGCTCATGGAGAAGTCGCGGGATCTGGCCCGCCAGATGGTGACGGACCTGGACGACCTGGCGCGCTCCATCGGACGCCTGGCCGTGAACGGGTTCATCCGGGACCTCAAGGCCCGGTTCGACACGGCGGACGTCAAGGGGTACCTGGACGAGGTGGAGGAGAGCATCCTCAACGACCTGGAACTGTTCCGGAGCAAGGGCGCCGGCGCCGAGAGCCCCGTCGAGAAGGCGAAGCGCAAGACGGAGACGGTAGACGAGTTCCAGGACTACCGGGTCAACGTGATCCTCGACAACGCCCAGCGCGAAGGGGTTCCCGTCATCATCGAGACCAACCCGACCTATTCCAACGTGTTCGGGACCATCGAGAAGACGCTCGACGCGCGGGGCACCTGGACCACCGACTTCACCAAGATCAAGCCCGGCTCCCTCCTGATGGCCGACGGGGGGTACCTGGTCGTCAACGCCTACGACCTGTTCAACGAGCCCGGCGTGTGGAAGGTTCTCAAGAGGACGCTGAAGAACCGGATGCTCGTCATCCAGCCGCCGGACGTGACTTTCTTCTTCGGGCAGAGCTCCCTCAAGCCCGACCCCATCGACCTGAACTTCAAGCTCATCCTCATCGGCGACTGGCGGATGTACCATCTGCTCTACCACTACGAGCCCGAGTTCAAGAAGATCTTCAAGGTGCTCGCGGATTTCACCACCGAGATGGACCTCACGGCCCCGAACCTCGAATCCTACGCGCGGCTGGTGGCGAAGGTGTGCAAGGAGGAAAAACTCCTCCATTTCGCGCCGTCCGGGGTGGCGCGGCTCGTGGAGTACGGCATGTGGCGCGCGGGACGGCGCGGGAAGCTCACCGCCCTCTTCAGCGACATCGCCGACATCATCCGGGAAAGCGGCTTCTGGGCCGGGGACGACGGCGCCGATCTCGTCAAGGCGCGCCACGTCCGCAAGGCCATCCGGGCCGGCATCGAGAGGCATTCCCTCCCCGAGGTCCGCCTCCTCGACGTCGTGCAGCGGGGCACCATCTTCATCGACCTGGAAGGCAAGGTCGTCGGGCAGGTGAACGGGCTTTCCATCTACGACCTGGGCAACTACAAGTTCGGCGCCCCCAACCGGATCACCGCGAGCATCTCCACCGGACGCGCCGGCATCGTCAACATCGAGAGGGAGGCCAAACTCTCCGGCAAGTCGCACGACAAGGGCGTTCTCGTCCTCAGCGGCTACCTGCGCCACAAGTACGCCCGGGACCGCTCCCTGAACCTGTCCGCCTCCATCTGCTTCGAACAGTCCTATGGGCCCATCGAGGGGGACAGCGCCTCCACGGCCGAACTCTACGCCCTCCTCTCCGCGCTCGCCGAAGCCCCCCTCGACCAGTCCATCGCCGTCACCGGATCGGTCAACCAGAAGGGAGACGTGCAGCCCGTGGGAGGGATCAACGCGAAGGTCGAGGGCTTCTTCAAACTCTGCAGCACCGCCGGTCTGACGGGAAGCCAGGGCGTCATCATCCCCCGCGCGAACATCCCCGACCTCATGCTCAAGGAAAACGTCATCGAGGCCGTGCGGAAGGGATCCTTCCACGTCTGGGCCATCGACAGCGTCGACGAGGGGCTGGAGATCCTCACCGGCGCGAAGGCCGGGCAACCCTCGAAGAAGACCGGGAAATACACCAGGCATTCCCTCAACGAACGCATCGTCAACCGCCTCGAGGAACTCGCCGAGAACCTGCGGAAGGAAAACCAGTCCGGCCTCGACGGGATCCCCGGAAACCGGGCCGGCAAGAAGAAACGCGCCAGGAAGGCCGTCGCCGCGTCGAAAGCGGGGGGCCGGAAGACCGGCAAGAAAAAAAAGGGCGGGAAGGGAAACTAGCCGGCCTTGTCCGGCGCGCCCTTCTTCTTCGGCGTCCGGGCCGACTGCACCAGCAAAAGACTCCGCCGATGCCCGGGCACCGAACCGCGGATCAGGATCACGTTCTTCTCGGGAATGACGCGGACCACCTCGAGGTTCTTCGCCGTGACGCGGCGGTTTCCCATCCGGCCGGGCATCTTGAACCCCTTCGGCGTACGCCCCGGGTAGGTCCCCATGCCCGCCGTCCCGCCGTGACGCTTGAACTCGTGCACGCCGTGGGAAGCCTTCGCCCCCGAGAAGCCCCAACGCCTCATCACACCCGCCGTGCCGCGTCCCTTGGACGTGCCGATCACGTCCACCACGTCCCCCGCCTCGAAGCCCTCGGCGCGGATTTCCTGACCCGGCGAGTACGATCCGATCTCCTTCGACGGCACCCGGACCTCGCGGAGTACCCGCTTCGGATCGATCCCGCCCTTCGCGAAATGGCCCGCCATCGGTTGCGTCAGGCGCGTCGGACGCGCCTCCTCGAAACCCAGCTGCACCGCCGCGTATCCCTCCTTCTCCGGCGTCTTCACCTGGACCACCGTGCAGGGACCCGCCTCGATGGCCGTGACGGGAACGACACGGCCGTCCTCGAGGAACGTATGGCTCATCCCGATCTTTCGGCCGATCAGCGCCTTCATGGCTTCATCCTCTCAGGGGTACAAACGCCGGGAACAGGAAAACAGCGGATTCTAACGGGAAAACGCTTCTGCGCAAGGAAATTCCGGCGCGCGCGAATCGCCCCGGTTCACGAGCCGCTTCCCGAACCCCCGGAAGCGGGCTCCTCTCCGTCCTCGCCGGCGGCCTTCTCCGACGATCCGCCGGCGGGCTTTTCCGGGGACCCATCGCCGGGCTTCCCGGGCGCCTCTTCGTCGCCCTCGCCGGCGGGCTGCTTGTCGGGCGCCTCTTCGTCGCCCTCGCCGGCGGGCTGCTTGCCGGGCGTCTCGTCCCCCTTCTCTTCCGCGCCGTCCTCGGCCTGTCCGCCGGATCCGCCGTTTTCCTCGTCCCCCGCCTTCTCCTCTTCGCCTTCCTTCTTCCGGGCGTCAGGATTGAAATGGTCCTCGCCCTTGAGCAGGGCGTCGATGACGTACGTGTTCATCCGCCAGACGCGGACCTTGAAGGCGTAGTCCCCGCCGCCGCCGAAGATGTCCATCTGTCGGACGACGGGGATGACCGCGTAATAGGTCTCGGCGTCCGGGGCCTTCTTGCCCACGTGGATCATGTTGGGAGACCGCTGATCGAAGAAGACCGTAACGGTGAGGAAGGGGTCGTGGAGGCCGTAGGGTCGGAGCCGGCTCTTGGGCACTTCCCGTTCCTTGGGGGGGATGGTCACGGGGGACTCCAGGCCGGAGGCGGAGAGGCTGGAGAGGAAGGTCGCGATGTTCGCGGCTTCCTCCTGGCGGGCGGGATGGAGTTCCAGGCCCCGGCGCCCCGGCACGCGCTTGCCCAGGGTCCAGCGCGTGTTTCCGTTCATGTCGCGGGCCTTCACCAGCGTGACCTCTCCGTGCAGGCGGCTGTGGATCCGGTAGCCCTTGAGCTCGTCCATCTGGAAATCGAATAGCCTCAGGTCCAGCCAGGAGGAGGGATCCGGGGAGACCCCGTGGGAGCCCGGGACCTCCCGGGGGTCCTGGCCCGGCAGGGCCATGAAGGTGATCTCCTTGCCGTCGAGCTTCTTCACGGACCCCACGAAGAGTTCGGCCGCCTTCTTCGCGCCCGTCTCGTACAGGGTCACGACGGTCCGCGGGGCCTCGTCGAGGCCCATCTCGGCGGGATCCGCGCCGGGGACGGTGGTGTCGCCCAGCTTGAGACCCTTCATCTCCTTCAGGAAGGCTTCCACCTTGCCGGTGACG
>CAZDSO010000294.1:0-4478 GCA_964508045.1 uncultured Planctomycetia bacterium
TCTTGTCCTCCGTCTTTCGAGCCGCAGGCGGGCAGGATCGCGAACAGCACGAGAAAGGTCAGGCATCGTTTCCGCATCGGTTCATATCCTTTCATGGGACTTCACGAGAAGATCTCCGCCCTTCCGCGGAAGGACGGCTCGAAGACCCGGCGGGAGCAGGATGGAAGCGGTTCCTCATGGGTTGAACTTGTAGCCCACGCCCCGGACGCTGACGATGTAGGCGGGATTGGATGGATCGTCCTCGATCTGCTTGCGCAGGCGCATGATATGGTTGTCCACGGTGCGCGTGGAGGGGATCATCTTGTACCCCCACACCTGGTCGAGCAGTTCATCCCGCGTGACCACTTTCCCCTCATGGTCGGAGAAGTATTGGAGGACCTTGAATTCCCGGGCCGTGAGCTGGAGTTCCTTGTCCCCCTTGCGGGCTTCATAGGTGACGAAATCGACGACGACGTCCCCGAACTCGATCCGCCGGGCTTCGTCGGAATCACGAGGGCCGCGGCGGAGAACCGCCTTGATGCGGGCGAGAAACTCGACCAGGCTGAACGGTTTGGTGATGTAGTCGTCCGCCCCGAGCGTCAGGCCCCGGACGATGTCCACCTCGTCCTTCTTGGCCGTCAGCATGACGATGAAGGACTTCAATCCCTTCTCCCGCAGGGTGCTGCAGACCTCGAACCCGCTCATGTCGGGCAGCATGATGTCCAGCACGACCAGGTCGGGCTTCCGGTTCTCGGCGAGCCGAAGGCCGGCGGCTCCGGTCTCGGCGGTCAGCACCTCGAAACCTTCCAGTTCCAGGTTGTCCTTGACCCCCGCCATGATCGCGGGTTCGTCCTCGACGACCAGGATGCATCCTTTCGTCTCCGCGTCCGACCCCGCCGCCGTTTCCTGCTGGTCCTTCATGTCAATCCCCGCCGGCGTTCGCGTCCTTCCCGGCCCCCTCGGCTCCCTCCGCGGCGGGAGGGAACAGGAGCCGGAACCTGGAGCCCTCTCCCGGTGCGCTTTCCACCTCGATCCGCCCATTATGCCCGCGAACGACATGGCGGACAAGAGCCAGCCCCAAACCCGTTCCCGAGCGTCCGCCCTCCTCCACCTCGCGCCCCCGGTAGAATTTCTCGAAGATCTTCTCCTTCTCCGGCGCAGGGATCCCCATGCCGCCGTCCGCCACCTCGACCGACGCGCCCCCGCCGGAAGGCGTCACCCGGACGCCGATCCACTTGCGGTCCGTGGAGAACTTCACCGCGTTGGACAACAGGTTCCATAGCGCCCGGCGGAGGGCGTCGGCGTCCCCTCGAATCTCGGGAACGGGTTCGAGCTCCGTCTCGATCGCGAAGCCGCGCACTTCCGCCGTGGGGCGGAACGCCTGGACGAGATCCGCCGCCAGCGACTCGAGATCCACGGGAAGAAACTCGTACGCACGGCGCCCCGCCTCGATCCGGGCGAATTCCAGAATGTTGTCGATCAGCCGCTCGAGCCGCTCCACCTCGCTTCCGATCAACTCGTAGTAGCGGGTCGCACGGGACGGGTCCTTCAAGCGGCCCATCCCGAGCGTCTCGACGAACATGCGGATGGACGTCAGCGGCGTCTTCAGATCGTGGGTCACCGCCGACACGAACTCGGAGCGCAGCGCGGCGAGCTGGGCCGCCCGGCGGTAGCTCCACAGCAAGAGCAGGGCGGAACCCGTGACCGCGAGAACCGCACACGCCACCAGCGTCACGTGAAACAGCTTGCGGGACCGGGCCCGTTGCCGTCCCGGATCCGCCGGCCCCGGCCAGACTACCACCTGCCAGGCGTTGAACGGGTCCGAAAGAGGCCAGGTCAACGCGTGATCCCCGGGACTGTTCCCGCGAATCCGGCGCCCCCCGTGGTCGACGAGACTCATTTCAGCCTCCTCCGAGGAGACCACGTTCAGAAAAGGCAGGAAAAGCGACTCTTCCACGGCTTTCACGTCCACCCGGAATCCGGCCCCGATCTTCCGCCCCGCGGACGAGCCCCAGTCGAACTCCCGGGGAGGGAAAAACAAAAAGACCTCCAGCCGATCTTCCAGAAGAAAGGTCCGGTACCACGGTCCCGGCACGTCCTGCGGTTCCTCCACCGCCCGGGGAACGACCTGCCGCGACAAGAGACGCCTCTCCAGCGCCTTCGCCCGAAGCTGGGCGCCCTTCTTCTTCTTCTCCCCCAGACGCTCCCGCCACAGACCCGCCGCGAACGCTTCCCGGTCGATGAGGAGACGGACCGCTCGCTCCACCTCCTCCTCCGCTCGCGTGAAACCCTCCAGATCCAGCTGAAAGGAGCCATCGAGCAGTTCGTCCCAGAGCCAGAAAAGATATTCCAGGGCCCGCTCCGGAAGCCCCTCCCGGTTCCAGGCTTCCGCCCACAAAAGGAACATCTTCCCCCGCAGAGGCATCTCGCCCGCTTCGCCGGGCCCCTCGAGACCCCGCGTGACGAACGACTCCGCGAGACGGGCCGCCGCCCGTGTGTCTCCGAGAGCGAGCCGGATCCGGGCGGAATGGTAGAGGGCCTGCGCCAGAATGTCCGCTTCCTCGGCCTCGCGGACGATCTGGTCGAGCATCTCCAGCGCCTTGAGGGGTTCCTGCTTGACGTCCTCCGCGAACCGCGCTTCCTTGAGGCGCGTTTTCATGGCGAGACCGTGCCGGTAAGCCACTTCCGCCACTTCCACGGGACGGCCGTCCAGCGGGTCGATTCCCTCCCCGGCTCCTTCCGCCGTTTGTTTTTCGATCGCGAAGGGAAGGGGAAGGTCGGGTCCCAGGATCTCCCCTTCGCCATCGAAGAGCACTCCGCAACCCAGCAGCGGCTCCTCTGCCGCAATGTTCTCCGTCGCGCGCTCCATCGCCTCCAGATCCATCCGGGATTCCCGCAAGGGCCACAGCGCCGTATCGGCGCGGCGCTTCAAAGCCTCCAGCTCCCTCTCCAACTGGCGGTTGAACAGATCCGCCGCCTGCATGAGGCGCTCTTCCCGCGCCGTTTGCGCGAACCGCGACTCCATATGGACGGCCCGCACCCCGAAGAACACGAGTGTTCCGCCGGGAACGAGAATGGCCGCGACGAAGGCGACGGCGAGGTGCCAGGGAATGTTTCGCGTCTTCGATGCCACATCCTGATGGTACAGGGGGGAGCGCGCCGGCGCAACGTGGTGCGCTTCTTGCCGCGAAACGTCCAGGTCTTACAATAAGTGCATATCCGGTGAATCCCTACGTCTTCAGACGATCGTCATGTGCCACGCGAACAGGGTCGTGCTTCGCCGCCTTTCCGTCTTGTTTCCGGCCTTCCTGTGCCTTCTCGTCGACGGAGCGTCGGCCGGGGAGCCCCCGACCCGGCGGATTCTCCTCGAAACGGGAAGCCTGCAGGAGGGGGAAGTGCTCGCCGTGACGCCGGAGGGCGTCCACTTCCTCGTGGAAGACAAGGCCGTCGCGTACGCCTGGGAAGATCTCGACCCGGTCTCCCGGATGTACCTCGAGGCGAAACGCCTGGAAAACAGCCCTCCCGAAACGCCGCGGCCCCACTTCGCGCTGGCGATGGCGTGCCGCCGGGAGGGGCTCACGGCGTATGGCCGGAGGCAGATTCTCGCGATCCGGAACGGCTGGCCCGATCTCGCCCCGGCGGTGGATATCTGGCTCGGGGCGTTCCCCGAGAACGCATCCGCCATGGCCCTGGCCTCGGGTCTCGATGCGTTTTTCGCGCGACGGGACCAGGACGCCTACCGGGCCTGGATGGAGGCGTTGAAGGGCTCGAACGACCCGGACACCACCCGGACGGCCAAGCGGCTTCTCGCCGTCCTCATCCAGGCCGGTTTCCGCGTTCCGGAGCCGAAGGAAAAAGGCCCCCTCGACCGCCGCCTCCAACTCCGGCGCCGCGACATCCAGGGCCACCTCGTCAAGGCCAAGCAGGACAGGGACCTTGCGGCGCGCAGGTTGCGGGAAGGAAACGTGACGAGGATGAAGAACGCTCTCCAGGCCGCGATCGACACGCTGGATCGCGGGTGGAAAAAATGCGATGCCCTTCTCCGCCAGGATCTCGCACCGGAGGCCCGGGACGTCTTCGTGAACCTGAAGAAACATCTGAAAACCGAGACCCTCGCAGTCTATCTCACGACGGCGGAGTACAGCCTGCGGGAAAAACTGTGGAGCGATGCCGAACGGGCCATCTTTCACGCCTTGAGCCTGGACCCGGACAACCCGCGGGCCCTGGCGTTCAAGAAGGAGCTCGAGAAGAGCCGGCTTCGCTGAGGGCAAAGAACACGACATTTCAAGGCGCGGGGTTCACGATGCCAGTCTTTCTGCTTGTCGCATTCTTCGTTGACGGGGCGCGTTGAAGAAGCGGAAGAGATTCTTCTGCCGAGAGAATCGGCCGGGCCGAAGGCCGGCGGCGCAAGATGTTCGACTTGCGCACAGCGAGAAGTGCTCGTCGCGAGGTATTCGCGCTGTAGTCATTTTCGAGGTCCGCCGGCCTGCTCCGGCCTG
>CAZDSO010000295.1:0-4459 GCA_964508045.1 uncultured Planctomycetia bacterium
CATCGAACAGATCAAGGAGGACCTGCGCTTCCTCCTCAAGAAGTTCCGGCGGCCCCACGTCTCCTGGCACGACCCGAACTTCGGCTTCCGCTTCGATCGAAACATGGACGCCATCGAAGAGGTCATTCATGGAAGGCGGGTCGATTTCGTGGCCGAGTCCAGCCTCTCGCTGCTCACCGAACCCCGGCTGAAGCGGTTGCGAAAGAACGGCTTCATGGCCCTCCTCCCCGGCATCGAGTCGTGGTTCGACATGGGCGCGAAGTCCCGGACGGGACGCGCCCGGGGGATGGAAAAGGTCCGCAAGGTCGCCGACCACGTCAACACGATCCTGCGCTACATCCCCTACGTGCAGGCCAACTTCGTCTTCGGCCTCGACGCCGAAGAGGGACCCGAGCCCTTCCGGCTCACCAAGCGCTTCCTCGACCTGGCCCCGGGGGCCTTCCCCGCCTTCTCCATCCTCACCTCCTTCGGCCGCACCCCGCCGGGCAACCTGGACTACCAGCGCGACGGCCGCATCCTCCCCTTCCCGTTCCACTTCCTCACCAACTGCCACGCCATGAACGTACGGCCCAAAAACTACACCTGGACCGACTTCTACGACAACATGCTCGACGTCACGCGACACGCCTACTCGCTTCGCGGCATCTGGCGACGCCATCGCGCCGTCCGCGAGGCCATCCCCCGCTGGATGAACGCCCTCCGCGCACTCTCCGCCGAAGGGCGAGGCCGCATCCGCTACAACACCGAGGTGCGCCGCCGCCTCGACGACGACCCCCAGTTCCGCCCCTTCTTCGAGCAGGAAACGACGGCGCTTCCCGACTTCTACCTCGACCGCATTCGCCGGGAGCTGGGAACGTACTGGAAATGGCTTCCCGACGGGGCCGTCCATCACGACCCGCGCGCCTTCCTCCGCGAACAGGAGCACCTCCGCCAACCCCGAAGCGAAGAAATCCCCGCCCTCGCGGGAACCCTCCCCGTTGCGTGCGATCGGTGACCCCGCAGCCCGTGCGGCAACGGAGGTTGGAACCGGCGGCCTCATGTGCTCGCCCGTACAACCGGAACCGGATCCGGGGTCCTTCCTCAATTCGGAATTCCTAAATCCCTAAATTCAGGTGGCGAGGGAAGGGGTCATCCGCGTCTTGCGCGGGGACGCCCACGGCCCCGGCGCCGTCCGCGGTCGTGCCCGGGGCCCGCAACACCGCCTCCGGTCTCGCGGCGCGCGCTCCCGCGATTTCGCCTGCGGCCGGCCCCGCCTTTCTCGCGTCCCGAGCCGTGGTTGCGCGGGGCCGGTGCGGGCAGCGTGGAGCGGGAGGCCTCTTCGCTGTGGAACGGGTGGTCTCGCCCGGCGGGGATCGGCCGCCTGAGCAGGCGTTCGATCTCCGTCAGGTAGCAGCGTTCCTCCGCGCAGCAAAAGGAGAGCGCCTCGCCGCCGGCTCCCGCGCGCGCCGTGCGCCCGATGCGGTGCACGTAGGTCTCCGCCTCGACCGGCAGGTCGTAGTTGATCACGTGCGTGATGTCGTCGACGTCGAGGCCGCGCGCCGCCACGTCGGTGGCGACCAGCACCCGGAACCGGCCGTTCTTGAAACCCTCCAGCGCCCGGGTCCGCGCCGCCTGGCTCTTGTTGCCGTGCAGCGCCGCCCCGGCCACCCCCGCCGCGTCCAGCTTCTTCACCACGCGGTTGGCCATGTGCTTCATCTGGGTGAACACGAGCGCCTTCCCGATGCCGCGCTTTTGCAGGAGGCCCGCGAGCAACGCGTCCTTGTCACGCTTCCCCACGAAGAGCACCTTCTGCCGGACGCCTTCCACCACGGGTTTGCCGGGCGAGACGTCGACCCGGACGGGATCGCGGACCATGGTCCCGGCCAGCGCCTCCATCTTCGCCGGCATCGTCGCGGAGAAGAACAGGGTCTGGCGCGCCGCCGGAACGCAGGAGAGAACCCGCCCGATGTCCGGGAGGAATCCCATGTCGAGCATGCGGTCGACTTCGTCGAGAACGAAGATTCCGGCCTTCTCGAGGTGGATGTGCCCCTGACCCACGAGGTCGAGCAACCGCCCCGGCGTGGCCACGAGCACCGCGGGACCGCGGCGCAGGGCCGCGACCTGGCGGGCCTGGTTGACGCCGCCGAACACCACCGCGTGGCCGAGGTCCAAAAACCGCCCGTAGGTCGCGACGCTCTCGTCGATCTGGGCGGCGAGTTCGCGGGTGGGCGCGAGCACCAGCGCGCGGGGCGTCCCCTTGGCCGCGGGCCGCGGATCGAGATGAAGGCGCTGCAGCAGCGGCAGGGCGAACGCCGCGGTCTTTCCCGTGCCTGTCTGGGCCGTCCCCACCAGGTCCCGCCCTTCCAGGAGGGGCCGGATGCATCGCTCCTGGATGGGCGTGGGCCGGGCGTAGCCTTCGGCCGTGACGGCCCGTTGCAGCTCTTGGATCAGGGCGCCGAACGCGCCGGCGGGGGGGGGGATGTCTTTCATTTTCCTCCAGGTCCGGCGCATTACAGATCTGATCCCGCCGGACGCGTGGAAAAGAAAGGGCCGCGACGTTCGCGGCGAAGGCGCGAGACCGTTCTTCCGAGCGCAACGAAACGCTCCCTCCGGTCTCGACCGGGACATGCTTCCGGGAGGGAGTCTAAGGGATTGCGCCTGGGGGGGCAAGAGGGAAGAGGCTTTCGCGCTGCAAGCAAGGTGGGTTCTTCCCTTTCTTTCCGCGCCCGCCTCCATGGGAATACTCCGGGGTGACTCTGGCAGCCCGTTGACTTTCTTGAAGTCGTCGATGTCCAGGAAGATGAGGGATACGACCGTGTCGTGCCGTGCATAGCGCTTCAGTTCCAGATCGAAGAGTTCGTGAAAGCTGGTATGGTTGAACAGCCCCGTGAGTCCGTCGCGCATGGACAGGTTCACGATCTTCGCGATGTGCGACTCGGTGATCAGCGTTTGCGGGAGGACGCCGCTCTCGAGGTTCGTGAGATAATCCAGCTGGGCAGGGAATTGCGCTTTACATGGATCGTTCTGACTTTTAGGGTGTGCCGCGAGACCATGAAATTCAGTTCCATGTCCATGACCGGAGGAAGCTGACGAAATGGCCCGGAACGGCCCTCCAGCGACGGATCCCTCTCCGCCCCCATCGCCGCTGGCCGCAACATCCGATCGACGCTGGCCTTTTTCCTTCGAATCGGTTGCCTACAACCCCATCTGGAACATCTTCCTGATTGTCTGCGGATCGGCGCTGTTCGCCTTCGGAGCCAAGGCCGTCGTGTTCCCGCAAGGGTTTATCACCGGCGGTCTGTTTGGGGCAAGCTTGCTGGTCAAGTACATGACCGACCTGTTGAGCCCGGGCATCTGGTACCTGTTGTTCAGTCTGCCCCTGATCGCGGTAGCCTGGTTTTTCATCAGCCGCAGGTTTTTGCTCTACAGCATGCTGTCCTTTGTCACCGTGGCGGTGTTTTCCGATTTGATCCCTGTCGATCTGGGCATACGCAATCAGCTTTACGCCGCCCTGGCCGGCGGTGTGATCTGCGGAAGCGGCTCGGGGATCGTCCTGCGTTCTCTGGGCTCTGGGGGCGGAATGGATGTGATTGCCATCATCCTCAACCGAAGATACAACATCAGCATTGGCAAGTTTTATACGGTTTTCAACCTGGCGCTCTTTTCCTTTTCCCTGACCCATCTGTCCATCGATCTGTTCATCGCCTCGGGAATTCTCGTATTCGTCTCTTCGGTATCCCTCGACTACGTGCTGTCCATGTTCAGCCAGCGCAAGATGGCCTACATCATCAGCTGCGAAAATCAGGAAATATGCAGGGTCCTGCTGGATCGCGGATGGCAGGCAACCGTCATCAAAGCCAAGGGCGCCTATAGCGGCAAGGACCAGGACATCCTGATGACCATCACCAACAACATCTATCTCAAGCAACTGGAAGAGATGGTGTTCACGATGGACCGAGATGCCCTGTTCATCGTCGAGAATACCTTCAATGTCCTGGGCTCTCGATTTGGCAGGCGCAAGCATTACTGAATCGACGCCGCGCCGGAATTGTACATATTCGGTGAACCCAGGCTCTCTCGACACTGAGAACGCTGACGGGGAACTGAAAACGCTGAGGTTTTCCGGGGGGTAGGAAGGGCTTCTGGGGTCTGGATCCTGGTTCTCATGACCATTCCCGCCGGTGAAGAGAGAGAGAGAGAGAGAGAGAGAGAAGATGGGGGTCTTGATGGGTGGCATCCTTTCTCCTGGTCACGACAGAGGTCCTTCTGCCGCCGCCTGCAGGGGCCGCGCCGCGCCCTCCGCCCGGTATTCTCCTGCGAGAGGCTCCAGGCGCGTCACGCCCCCTGCTGGCGCTCGATGCCACACCTGAACGTATCGGTTCAATGGATCCGTTTTGGAGGGCGAGGGTCCTCCCGAGCCAAAACACAGCCGGCTCGCCGGCCCGTACTACGCCGATCGGCTCTTGCAAGGGCTACGTAG
>CAZDSO010000296.1:0-4428 GCA_964508045.1 uncultured Planctomycetia bacterium
GGCTCGGGAGGACCCTCGCCCTCCAAGTTTTCATGGTTTCCGGGAGAGCCGAAGGTTCATGGCTGACTGAAATCCGAAATCTACAATCCCTTTCGACATCGCCCATCGATCGTAGAACATCCATCTTTGCGGCTTCCTCTCACCGCACCCAGACCGTCTGGACGTTGACGAACTCGAGCATCCCGTAGCGGCCCAGTTCGCGGCCGAAGCCGGACCGCTTGACGCCGCCGAACGGAAGCCGGGGGTCGCTCTTGACCATCCCGTTGACGAAGACGGCGCCCGCCTCCACCCGGGCCGCGAACCGCTCGCCGCGCGCCGCGTCGGCCGTCCACACCGAGGCCCCCAGCCCGAACCGCGAGTCGTTGGCCACGCGCAAGGCCTCCGCCTCGTCGGCGACGCGGAACACCGGCGCCACGGGCCCGAAGACCTCCTCGTCGGCCACGGGCATGCCCCGCGCGACGCCCGTGAGGATCGTGGGCGGGTAGAAGAAGCCGGGCCCCTCGAGCGGCGTTCCCCCGAGGACGATCCCGGCGCCCTTCCCGACGGACCCCGCCACCTGCTTCTCGAGAACGTCCAGGAATTCACCGCGGGCCTGGGGACCGACGTCGGTGGCCTCCTCGGCGGGATCGCCCGTCACGAGCGCCTCCATCGCGGCGCGGAACCGCTCCAGGAACCGCTCGAACACGGCCTCGACGACCACGAACCGCTTGGCCGCGATGCAGCTCTGCCCGGAGTTCTGGCACCGGGAAAGCGCGCCGGTCTTCGCGGCCTCCTCGACGTCGGCGTCCTCGAGAACGACGAAGGGGTCGGATCCGCCGAGTTCCATCACGGACTTCTTCAGCCGGTCGCCGGCCTTGCGGGCGACCTTGCGGCCCGCCGCCTCCGAGCCGGTGAGCGTGACGGCCCGGACCGCGTCGGTCTCCAGCAGCCTCTCGACGGCCGGGGCGCCGATCAGGAGGGTCTGGAAGACGGCCTCCGGCAGGCCGGCGTCCCGGAAGACTTGTTCGATGGCGGTGGCGCAGGCGGGGACGTTGGAGGCGTGCTTGAGCAGCACGGCGTTGCCGGCGGCCAGGGCCGGGGCCGCGAAGCGGAACACCTGCCAGTAGGGGAAGTTCCAGGGCATGACGGCGAGGAGGGGGCCCAGGGGCCGGAAGGCGGCGTAGCTCGAGGCGGCGTCCGTCTGTGCGGGGTCGGGGGCGAGGAAGTCGGGGGCCTTGTCGGCGTAGTGTTCCAGGACCCAGGCGCATTTTTCGACCTCGGCGCGTGCCTGCCGGACGGGTTTGCCCATCTCGGTGGTGATGAGGGAGGCGTGCGTGTCCGCGTCCCTTCTGAGGAGGGAAGCGCAAGCGCGGAGGAGGCCGAGGCGCGTCTCGAGGCCGGCGTCCCGCCAGGGGGGGAAGGCGTCCTCGGCGTCCACGAGGGCCTTGTCGACGCGGGCGGGGGACCATTCCTCGTAGCGCCGGATGCGCTCTCCGGTGGTGGGATTCACGGATTCGATGGCCATGTCTCCTCCTTTGCACGAAGGCGGGGAAGCGGGGATACGGATCTCTTTCTCCCATGATGGGCCAAACGCGTGGCGAAGTGCACGCCTTTTTGCCGGGCGATGCCTTCGCGCTGTGGCTGTCTTGATTGTTCGTAACCATTAACCAGTAGCCTGTTTGTGCTGTGGGCTGCTACGATCCGTTTGTAGCAAAGCACGGCCAGCACGGGTTACGGGAACCAGGGTACAGACCGAGCCTGTTTACAAGCTACGGGTTACAGACCGCGCCACACAACCACTCAACCCCAGGAACCGCAAAACAAACATCTCGAATCTGAAATCTACAATCTCGACGCGACGGCAACCCCAAAAAAGTCCGACAGCGCGAAAGCCTCCCCGGGCCTTGGCGTTGAACGGCGCCTCGGGGGATTCTATAATAGAGGGACGTTTCGGGGATCTTGGAAGGGGAGAAACCGATGCTCTGCGACAACTGCGGCAAGGAAGTGGCGACGGTGCACCTGACGGAGATCGAGAAGGGGGAGCAGAAGGAGCGGCACTACTGCGAGGCGTGCGCGCAGAAGAAGGGCGTGGTGGGCAAGGCGCCGAGCCTCCAGGAAATCCTCGGCGGGATGATCCAGCAGCAGATCAAGGCGCTGGGCGAGGAGGGGATGGCGCAATGCCCCTTTTGCGGGATCCGTTTCGGGGAGTTCCGGGCGAAGGGGAGGATGGGCTGCCCGAACGACTACGATGTGTTTCACAAGAATCTCGTGCCGCTGGTGGAGAAGATCCAGGGGGGGGCTTCCCAGCACCGCGGGCGGATCCCGTCCCGGGCGGGGAAGGAGGTGGCGCAGGAGATGCGACGGAGGAAGTTGAAGTCCTCGCTGGCGGAACTGGTGAAGAGCGAGGACTACGAGGAGGCGGCGCGCGTCCGGGACGAGATCCGGCGCATGGAGGAGTCCGATGCATCTTGAGAAGCTCGCCAAGGTCGGGGGCGCGTGGCTCCGGGGCTCGGGTCCCGACAGCGACATCGTGATCAGCGCCCGGGTCCGTCTCGCGCGGAACCTCAAGGGCCACCGTTTCCTCACGCGGGCCGACGACGAGGACCGCCAGGCCGTGGCCGGGAAGATCCGCGCCGCCATCGGGCGCGCGGGTCTCGGCGACATCGCGTACGTGGACCTGACCGACGTTTCCTCGCTGGACCGGATGCTCCTGGTCGAGCGCCACCTCATCAGCAAGGAGCTGGCCGGTTGCGAGGGCGAGTGCGGGGTCGCGTTCGGCCCCAGCGAGACGCACAGTTTGATGATCAACGAGGAGGATCACCTTCGCATCCAGGTCCTGAAGCCGGGGCAGGCGCTGACGGAGGCCTTCGAGGAGGCCATGGATATGGACGCGAATCTGGAGAAGCACCTGGAATACGCGTTCTCCTCCCAGTTCGGGTACCTCACCGTCTGTCCGACGAACGTGGGGACGGGCCTGAGGGCCTCGATCATGCTGCACCTTCCGGCACTGGTCTTCATGAAGCAGATCGACAAGGTCTTCCAGGCCGTGTCCAAGATCAACCTGGCCGTGCGGGGCCTGTACGGGGAGGGGACCCAGGCCACGGGGGACTTCTACCAGATCTCGAACCAGGTGACGCTGGGGCGGACGGAGGAGGAGCTGATCGAGGATCTGCTGAGGATCGTGCCCAAGATCGCGGGATACGAGCGCCGTTCCCGGGAGCTGTGGATGAAGGAGGACCGGGTGCTTCTGGAAGACCGGGTGTTCCGGGCGCTCGGGATGCTCCAGCACGCGCGGAAGATCGCCTCGGAAGAGACGCTCGACCACCTTTCGGCGGTCCGGATGGGGGTGAACATGGGGCTGGTGGAAGGCATGGACATGCAGCGCCTCAACGAGCTTCTGGTGCTGACCCTCCCGGCGCACCTGCAGAAAGGGGAGGGCGAGGAGCTGCCGGCGGCGGACCGCGACATCGTCCGGGCCCGCCTCATCCGGGACCGCCTGAAGCCCTCCCGGGGATGACCCGCCCCCTCTTTTCGCGCGTCCCGAAACCCGGTATGCTGAGGGTGGAGGCGGAGAAGTTCCCCCGCGGACACGGGGGGAGACGGACCACGAGCCACACGCCGGAAGGCTGTACGACAGGAGGGACGGATAGATGTTCGACCGATTCACCGACCGGGCGCGGAAGGTCATGGGCCTCGCCCGTCAGGAAGCGCAACGATTCAATCACGACTACATCGGGACGGAACACATCCTCCTGGGGCTGGTCCAGGAGGAAAGCGGGGTCGCGGCGAGCGTGCTGCGCAACATGGACATCGAGTTGAAGAAGGTCCGGCTGGAGGTGGAAAAGCAGGTGCAGTCGGGGGGGGCGGTGAAGCCGGTGGGCCAGCTGCCGTTCACGCCGCGGGCGAAGAAGGTGCTGGAACTCGCCATGGAGGAGGCGGCGAACCTGGGGCACAACTACATCGGGACCGAGCATCTTCTGCTGGGGCTTCTGAAGGAGCAGGACGGGATGGCGGCGCGGGTCCTGATCAACCTGGGCCTGCGGCTCGAGGACGTCCGGGAGCAGGTGCTGGATCTGCTGGGCGCGGACATCTCGAGCACGGCGGAGAAGCCGAGCGCGCAGAAGTCGAAGACCCCGGCGCTGGACGCGTTCGGGCGGGATCTGACGCAGCTCGCGCGGGAAGGCAAGCTGGACCCCGTCATCGGGCGGAAGGACGAGATCGAGCGGGTGATCCAGATCCTGTCGCGCCGGACGAAGAACAACCCGGTGCTGCTGGGCGAGGCGGGCGTGGGCAAGACGGCCATCGTGGAGGGGCTGGCCCAGGACGTGGTGAAGGGCAACGTGCCGGAGCTCTTGCGCGAGCGGCGGATCGTGGTGCTGGATCTGGCCATGATGGTGGCGGGCACCAAGTACCGCGGCCAGTTCGAGGAGCGGATCAAGGCGGTGATGA
>CAZDSO010000297.1:0-4407 GCA_964508045.1 uncultured Planctomycetia bacterium
GAAGTTATTTTTCCGCGAACCTCGAAGCCCATCTTGTGGTTAACATTTGCTAGGCGCTAGATGTAGTAGACCATGGAAGAACAGGCTGGGGAAAAGGGGGACCACATGGGGTTCCCCCTATCGCGCATGGGGGCGCCAGGGGTGCGCCCGTGCCTTCGGCGTGCCGTGCCCGTCGTCGAGCACGGCAGAGGTTTTCCGCGCCGGGAACCTCTTCGGCGGAGAGGACTTCCAGGGCCTTCTGCAGCGCCCCCTCCACGTCCCGGAGGAGGTCCCGGGCCGAGGCCCGCTTCCGGGCCTGCGCCTTTTCGACGCGGCCTTCGAGTTCCTCGAGAATCTCGTGCATTCCTTCGGTCAGCCTGATCAGGTACCGGTTCAGTCCCCGGTCCTCGAGCCGCCGTATCCGCCTCGGCTCGAGACGCTGCCGGACACTCCCCCAGTCCTCCAGCTGGTTGAGGTCGGCCCTCAGATCCTGATTCCCGTACCGGAGAAACGTCAGACCGATTCCCTGGGTTTCCTCCATGGCCCGTGAAAACCGATGGAGCCTTCGTACGTCGAGCCCCTCTCCTCCTCCGCCTCGAGCCGCAACGCGGCATGAAAATCGGCCATGGCGACGCGCGCAGCGCCTCGGACCGACGCGAAGCCCGCGGCGTTCACCACCGCGTTCTTGATCTCTCCCCCCGTCAGGTCCGCTCCCGCCAGGCGGTCGAGGTCCACATCGTCGTCCAGAGGCAGCTCCGGCGGGAGGAGGAGACCCCAGATCCTCCGTCTCATCCCCCGGTCGGGAGACCGGAATTCGACCTTCACGGCGATCCGGCGGGCGAGCGCGCGGTCGAGGACGATCTTGCGGTTCGTGGCCAGCACGCAGACGCCCTCGAATCGCTCCAGCTCCTGCAGGAGGACGTTCACGTGACGCGACTCGAAGGGCCGGGAAGCCGCTTCCCGGTCGTGGAACATGGCGTCCGCCTCGTCCCAGAAAAGGACGGCGCCGGAACGGCGCGCCCCGCGGAAGGCCCGGACGATGTTCTTCTCCGTCTGCCCCACGAAGCAGTTCTGTACTTCCGCGTAGTCCACGACCAGAAGGGGGCGCCCGAGCTCGAAGGCGAGGGCGCGCGCCGCGGCCGTCTTGCCCACGCCCGGCGGCCCCGAAAAGAGGAGCGTCACCGCTCGGCCGTAGGGAACGACCTTGCCGAGTCCCCAGTCGCGGAAGAAGCGTTCCTGGTTCCTCGCCCTGTCGAGCGACAGGTCCAGGGACCGCGTCACGTCGTCATGGAGAACCAGGCGGTCCAGCCCCTCTTCGGGGAATTCGAGGCGGCGGTCACCGGACCTTTTCTTCAGTCTTTTCCGCTCGATCCCGAACCGGTCCAGGCTCGCGTCGCTGAGCTCGAACTCCACGTCTTCCAGGTCTTCCGGATTCCCACCGATGAGAACGGCGGCGCCCGCGGCGGGGCGGACCCACCCGCCCCGCACGAGAGGGTGCCCTGCGCCCAGGATTTCCCCGCTTTCCTCGTCCTCTTCCATGTCCCCGTCCTCTTCGAGCCCGTCTTCCCGCGTTGCCTTCGCGAGGCCGAGTCCGGTGAAGAGCATGTCGTCGGCGGGCAGGTGGCCGAGCTCGCGTCCGAGCAGGATCATAAGGACGGCCTTCTCGCCTCCGGAGAAATCCTCCTCCGAGAGGAACCGGACCGTCGCCCACTCCGGGTGCTTCTCGAGCGCCGTCTCGATGTCCCGAAAGAGGTTCCAGGGCCTCGGGGAACCGCCCCGGGCGCGCGGAGGGAAGCTGAGGCGAGCCGCGTGGTCCGGGAGTTTCGACCTGAAGGCCTTGACGAGCGGGCGGAGCCGTTTCCGGAAGTCCTCCTCCGAATCAAAGGCGAAGGCGGTCTGTGCGGCGCCGAGTTTCTTGAGGATGGGCTCCACGAGCGCCGGCGCCGCCTCGACGCGCCGCTGGCCCGGGTCCTCGGAAGGGTCGAGAATCCGCACCATGCCCGCCGCGGGAAGCGGTCCCTCGCGCCCCAGCCTGCCCAGGGCCTGGAAGAGGTCCCGTGCCCCCAGGAAGCCGAGCAGCTCGATGACCGTGTCCACGGATTCCTCCAGGAAACCGAGCCGGTCGATCACGAGGGAAGCCGCGATCTCCCAGTCGAGCGTTTCGAGACCGAGAGGGCGGAGGCGCTCTACGAAGGCCACCTCGTTTCCGGTGAGGGCTACGGATTCGTGCCAGAAGCGGGTCCACGCTTCCGCGGTCGAATCCTTTTCCTCGCTTTCCGGCCCCTGTCTTTCGTCCGGGAACGGCGCGTTCCGCGCGAGGAGCATCCGGCGCGCCGCGTCGAGGAGTTCCTCGTCCGAGCGGAAGGGAGCGGGTCTTCCGGGCTTTTCACGGGCGACCGGGAACGGCCTTCGGAATCTTCTTGGAAGCCTGTAGTGCATGGGTTCATCTCCTCTTGTTCTTCCTGTCGATCCAGAAGGACGAGCAGTGGACGAGGTCCTTGACGCCCATGGCGGGCAGTCTGGAGCGGAAGACCTCGGTTTCCTTGCACAGGGGGCAGAGTCGGTTGAATCGGCCCTTGGGCGCGAAGGCTTCGCCGCACTTGAGGCAGATGCGCTTCTTTTTTTTCCGGTCGGCACGTCCGGGAACGTTCCGGGGATGCAAGCGGGGTCCGAGCCGGTGGGTTCGGTGAATTCGTTTCGCGATCTCCATGGTGTTTCTCTCGAAAAAACCCTTTTCCGTTCATCCAAAGAAACACCTTGGTCGCGGAATTCTGACAGAGATTTCGGCGGAAGGTTCGCCGGCGTTCTGCGCGAGGAGGAAGCGGATACGGCAAGGGATTTCAGCCGTCGACGTCCTCACGTGGGCCGTGTTGATTGCAGGAGGCAGGCGGGCGTGACACGAAGGATTCCGAGCCGGGGGGACGCACGGCGATCCCGGATATGCGGATCGCCGAAGATCCGGAATAGAGGGAGTGTGATCAGATATCTTCCGGGCAAACTATCCCTTTACTGGTCAGGACCAGCTAAAAGATAGATGGCCAGAAGCAGAAGAAATTATTGTCTCAATCCCCTCTTCGTCGGGGAACCCTTTCCGCCTCTAGATTTCAACAAGGTTCGGCACGATTTTCTTCCCTGTCTCAATCCCCTCTTCGTCGGGGAACCCTTTCCGCCCGATCGTGTTTCCGGTCGCGGTCGATGATCTCATGGCAGTCTCAATCCCCTCTTCGTCGGGGAACCCTTTCCGCCGCGGCCGTCGACGAGATCGCCGCTGAAATGGCAGAAGAGTCTCAATCCCCTCTTCGTCGGGGAACCCTTTCCGCCGCAAGTATATTGCGACAATGGATGGTGATTCGGTTATGTCTCAATCCCCTCTTCGTCGGGGAACCCTTTCCGCCCCCGGGGAAAGGGGGAAGCATGTCACACGAATTTGAAAGTCTCAATCCCCTCTTCGTCGGGGAACCCTTTCCGCCCGAGAAGAGAGCGGTTCGGGTGTCATACAGTAGCCCTGTCTCAATCCCCTCTTCGTCGGGGAACCCTTTCCGCCGGATTGTGGACGGCGGGAGCTACCGGGCAATGGTGCGAGTCTCAATCCCCTCTTCGTCGGGGAACCCTTTCCGCCCTACAAAGACCCTTATGCGGGAGCGGATGGTTACAGAGTCTCAATCCCCTCTTCGTCGGGGAACCCTTTCCGCCGTTTATACGGAGGATTGGGGGTGGGAGCTGGTGTATTGTCTCAATCCCCTCTTCGTCGGGGAACCCTTTCCGCCCGTAGAGCTGCGGCCGGCGGACCCGTGGTCGGGAGCGAGTCTCAATCCCCTCTTCGTCGGGGAACCCTTTCCGCCTAAGCACGTGGCTGATAGCTGGCGTGACCTGGAGAGGTCTCAATCCCCTCTTCGTCGGGGAACCCTTTCCGCCAACAGATCTCTTCCGGCGGAGACGTCGGAACAAGTAGTCTCAATCCCCTCTTCGTCGGGGAACCCTTTCCGCCCCCAAAAAATCATAAGAAATCCCGCCAATTTTACAGCGTCTCAATCCCCTCTTCGTCGGGGAACCCTTTCCGCCCATCAGCTCCCACCTAAGGGCAGAGTTCGGCCACCTTGTCTCAATCCCCTCTTCGTCGGGGAACCCTTTCCGCCGTCCCGATACCGAGGACAGGAGGCGCCGTAGTCTCGAGTCTCAATCCCCTCTTCGTCGGGGAACCCTTTCCGCCACCATAACCGGAAACCCCCGTGAAATTTACGTTACGAAGTCTCAATCCCCTCTTCGTCGGGGAACCCTTTCCGCCACCGTAGAGGGCGAAAAGCCCGACGGTTCCCGCGTGGTGTCTCAATCCCCTCTTCGTCGGGGAACCCTTTCCGCCGATACCACGCGAAGGGGCCGCGGGGCGGCTCCTTCCCGTCTCAATCCCCTCTTCGTCCGGGAACCCTT
>CAZDSO010000298.1:0-4325 GCA_964508045.1 uncultured Planctomycetia bacterium
GAGTGGCGGGACTCGCGCCGCCCCCGCCGTTTGTGGGAGGCGTGTGTCCCGGGCCACGCGGCCTTTCGGCCCGGGACCACGGCGATGCCGCGCCGCAGGTCGCCGAACCTCCGGCTTCCCCGGAGGATTCGCCTCCCGCCCGGTGGGTTTTCTTGAAGAGGGGCTACGGAAAGCAAGAGAGGCCCATGACTTGCCGGCACCGCGAAAGCCTCCCCGGGAACGGGTTGAAGGCGGCCGCGAACCCCCATACAATCTGTAGGGAACGCCTGTCCCGCGCGCTGGGAGGAAGAGCGGGGGTTCCGCGTCTTCCGGGGAAACGAACATTTTTGACACGCTTGCTGCTTCCGGGGAGGTTGCCATGTCGAGAGAGGTCCTTCGCAGGATGCCGGTAGTCTTCGCCCTTGCCGCGACGATCGCGCTCGTCCCGTGCGCCGCGCTGGCCGGCGAGGGGGGCCCGCTGGTGGAGGCGCTGAAGGCGGCCGACGAGGCCGGCGTGGAGTTCGACGCCCTGGTCGAAAAGGCGGCTCCGGTGATCAAGGCTTCCGAGAAGGAAGCCCAGACCCAGGCGCTGGAATACCTCAAGGCGGAATACCTCACCGCGCAGATGGCGCTGGAGAAGAAGAAGGAGGCGAAGATCGCCCGCTGGATCTCCGCGCTGACGCTGGGCGCGAAGAAGGCGGGCAACACGGAGCTGTACGGGAACGCCCGCATGGTCCTGTGGCAGGAGCTCTTCAACCTGGCGGGCTCGGCCACGCAGTCCAAGGAGGACAAGGTCGAGCGGGCGGAGCACTGGGCGAAGGTCTGGGAGCCGCTGTGGGAGGATCTCTTCAAGGCGGTGATGCATGACCACGGGGTGAAGGAGGCGGAGGGCAACAAGACGATGATGGAGCAGGACGAGCTCCAGATGGAGATCATGGGCCTGGCCGCGAAGAACGCGCTGGGACGGGACGATCTCCTGAACCAGTACAAGGAGTTCAAGGAGGCCCTCGAGAAGTACAAGAACATGTCCCCCGAGCAGCGGGATCTCAAGCAGATGGCGGAGAAGGGCTTCAAGCTGGCCGAGCACCGCGTGGAGAACAAGGAATGGCATCCTGCCAAGTCCATCCTCCTCAACAACGCCATCCCCAAGTTCACCAAGCTGGGCGACGACCGGGGGCTGGCGAAGTGCTACCTCCTCCTGGCCAAGGTCTACGAGGGCCTGAAGGAGTTCGGGCGCATCGAGGAGCACGCCCAGAAGGCCAAGGCGTACGCGGAGAAGGCGGGCAACACGGGCTTCGTCGAGGAGTGCGACAACTACCTGAGGAGGCTTCGCGAATCCGGCGTCGACCTCACCAAGAGCCCCTTCACGGACCCGGACAACTTCGGCGAGGAGAAGACGATCAAGCTCCGCATGGCGCCGGGGAAACCCAGGGAGACCCGCCCCCTTCCCCAGGCGTTCGAGAACCAGTACTTCTGGCGCTCCATCGACCTCGAGAAGGGCGTGGACGAGAAGGGCGAGAAGAAGTCGGTGAAGCCGCTCCCCTTTCCCGGCCCCTCGACCTTCTTCGTGATCTGGCAGGACTTCTCCGGACGCGACGTGATCATCGCCACCGACAAGAACGGCGCGGGCGCCCGCCCGTTGAAGTACGGCAAGTTCAGCCCCAAGAAGGCGCGCGTGACCCTCATGTACTGGGACGCGGAGAAGAACAAGAACATCCCGCTTCCCTACAACTTCCAGATCGTCGAGAACACCAAGGTGAGCATCGCGGGAAACATCCGGACCTTCGATCCGGCGAACAGCCCGAACTTCATCGGCCTGCGCATGACCGCCGACGAGCACCGCACGGGAAAAATCGACGGACAGAGATTCTCCATCGCCGACGACAACAGCAACGCCATGTTCGTCGACCAGGGAACCCAGGAAAAGGGCGACAAGGTCGAGGACCTCATGTTCTTCGGCTGCGATTCCATCGTGGTGGGCTCCGGCTCCCGCGCCTATTCCACGCTGTACGGCAGCCTCTTCCTCTGCGGCGACACCTACTACTTCATCTCCGAGGCGGACAAGCAGGGGACCTACATGAAGGTGAAGGAGTACAAGGGCCCCATGGGCAAGATCGCGCTGAAGTTCACCAGCGGGCGCTCGACCCCCCTGCACTTCGTCCTGGGCACCGCGACCGGCGGCGGGCGGCTCGGCTTCGTCAACCTCGGCGGCGCCAAGGGCCCCGTCACCGTCCCCACCGGCTCCTACTTCCTGAAGTGGGGGCTTTTGTGCCGGGGCTCCAACCCCGACCGCGGCGACCGCGTCGAGATCTGGCCCGGCACGTATCCCAAGGTCGTCGTGGAGGAGGGCAAGACCACCACGGTCGAATTCGGCGGGCCCTACGACATCCAGATGCCGGTGGTCGTCCAGGGCGGCGTGGGCGAGCTCAAGACCTACGAGATGAAGGTCTTCGGCGCCAAGGGCGAGGAGTACCGGCGGTTCTGGGACACGCCCTTCTGCCCCGATTTCAAGATCAAGGACGCCAACGGCCGGACCGTCGAGGCCGGCGGACTCCGGAAATTCGGGCCCAAGGAGGAGCTCGAACCCACGGGCATCGGCATCGGCCTGCTCGAGTACGCCAAGCACGTCCTGTTCGACGTCAAGAACCCCCGCTTCAAGGAGCCCTTCAAGGCCGAGTTCGCCGGGCGCCACACGCTCCTCGGACGCTACCAGACCGAGGGGTGGCGCTAGCCGCGAGGCGGGGGGATTGGACCCCGATGCCTTGAAGCGTTGTTGTCGCGAGAACAGTGCCGGTGCTGCGTTGTTCTCTTGAGCCTGATTCACATGATCTTTTCCTGATCAACATGATTCTTTGGTGGTGTATGAGATTCGCTGAGAACGCGAGGGAAGGACTGACCCCATTCCTGTTGACGTGAGCGAATCTCAGACACCACCGATTCTTTCGGAAATCCCTTTTCCTCCGGCTTGTGTTGATGCCACCCGATAAGATCCTCGTCCTCGCCCCCAACTGGGTCGGCGACGTGGTGATGGCCACGCCCGCCTTCCGGGCCCTTCGCGCCTCCTTTCCCGCCGCCGAGATCACCCTCGTCATCCGCCCCTACGTCAGGAAGGTCCTCGACGGGGCGCCGTGGTTCGACCGCATCGTGCCCTTCGACCGGCGGAGGAAGGGAAGCCTGGCCGACGCGGTGCGCGTGATCCGCCGGTTCCGCGCCCAGGGCTTCGACCTCGCCGTGGTCTTTCCCAACGCCTTCTCGACGGCGCTCCTGGCCCGCCTGGGCGGCGCCCGCAAGCGCGTGGGGTACGTGCGCGACCGCCGGGCGTTTCTGCTGACGAAGGCGATCCCCCGCCCCGGCGAGGAACCCGGCGGACCGGGGGCCTTCCAGCCCGTCTACATGGCGGACTACTACCTGGACCTGGCGAAGGCGGCCGGGGCGGAACCCGCGGGACGGTTGCTGGAGCTCTTTCTCACGCCGGAGACGGAGCGCAAGACCCGCGCCCTGTTCTCGGATCTGGGGGTCGGGGACCGGGACCGCCTCGTGGGGCTGAACCCCGGCGCAGCGTTCGGGTCGTCCAAGTGCTGGATGCCGGAGCGCTTCGCCGAGGCGGGGGACCGGCTGGCGGAGCGCCTCGGCGCCCGTTGCCTGGTCCTGGCCGGCCCCGGGGAGGAGGAAGTGCAGCGGACCATCGCGTCGTCCATGCGCTCGGGCCCGCTGGTCCCGCCTCCGGAAGCGGTGCCTCTCGACGTGCTGAAGGGGGTGGTCGCGCGGCTGGATCTGCTGGTGACCAACGACACGGGCCCGCGCCACTTCGCGAACGCCTTCCGGGTGCCCTCGGTCGTTCTCATGGGTCCGACGGACCCCCGCTACACGCATTCCGGCGACGAGCGCGCCGTCGTCCTCCGCGCCGACGTCGACTGCGGTCCCTGCCACCTGAAGACCTGCCCCACCGACCACCGCTGCATGAAGGCGCTGACGCCAGGGATGGTGGTGGAGGCGGCGGAGGCGCTGCTCTCGCCCTGAACCGCGGAGGGATCTTTGGTTGCCTAGGAAGGGATTGGAGATTTCCGATTGCCGATTTCAGCGGCGGCAACCTCGTAAGAGTCCACCCACCCACGCAACCCCACAACAACGCAACCACGGAATCCTTCGCGCCCCCTGGACCCGAGCCGGCCGGCACTCCACTTCGTTTCGTGCCTGACTACGAGGTCAAGCCCCTCCTGCGCGGTGACCTCGTCGTGAGCCACGGAGCCGGAGGCGGAGTGGCGGGACGCGCGCCGCCCCCGCCATTTGCGGGAGGCGTGTGTTCCGGGCCGCGCGGACACCCGGCCCGGGACCACGGCGATCCG
>CAZDSO010000299.1:0-4295 GCA_964508045.1 uncultured Planctomycetia bacterium
CAGGGTCCGGTACTGGACCGAAAACACCCGCGTCGGAAAGATGACCAACTACGACCGGCTCCACATGGAAATCTGGACCGACGGGACGATCTCCCCGGAAGACGCACTCGTCGAGGCCTCGAAGATCCTGCGAAAGCACCTCAACCCCTTCGTCCAGTTCTTCCAGATGGGCCGGGAGATGGTGAAGAGCAAGGCCCAGGACGACGAGGAGCGCAAGGCGGAAAAGGAACGGAAGACCATGCTCGACAAGGTCAACCGCCCCGTGGCCGACCTGGACCTCTCCGTCAGGGCAAGCAACTGCCTGGAGGCGGAGGGCATCACCACCATCCGGGACCTGGTCGTCAATGACGAGACCGAAATGCTCCAGGTCCGGAATTTCGGGAAGACCTCCCTCAAGGAAGTGAAGAAGAAACTCGGGGACATCGGCCTTTCGCTCGGCATGGACCTCAAGGGCCTTGAAGACGAGATGGCGACATGAAACACCGAAAAGCCGGAAAAAAACTGAACCGTAACGGGCCCCACCGCCTCGCCACGCGGCGGAACCTCGCGGCGAGCCTGTTCCTGCACGGAAAGGTCTTCACCTCCCTGGCCAAGGCCAAGGACTGCAGGCCGTTCGCGGAAAAACTCATCACCCGCGCGAGGATGGGAACCCTCCACGACCGCCGGATCGTCGCCGCCAAGCTGAACCATCCCGAGGCCGAGAGAAAACTGTTCCAGGAGATCGCCGAGTCGTTCCGCCATCGTTCCGGCGGCTATACCTCCATCCACCGCCTCTCCGGGAACCGGCTGGGCGACAACGGGTCCCAGGCCGTGCTCGAGATCGTCCACTGGGAACCGGGAGAAAAACAGAAATCCAGGCGACGCCGGAAACCTTCCCAGCCGAGGCCCAAGCCCAAAACCGCCCCCGAGACCCCCACCGATGCGAAAACGGACGACGCCGAAGCCGACGGCGAGACGAAAAGCGGGGATAGCGGACCCCCGCCCGCAAAGAACGGCGCTGGCGAGGAGACCGCGCCCGACGCCCGAGCTTGACGCCCGGGGCAAGCCGGACGCTCGAGGGAGGATCCCGGAGCGCGGCGCCTCGAACGGGATGAAGCCTACAGGTTCACGTCTTCCGCGGCGTCCTTGCCGATGTCCTTCCCGCAATACATGCAGAATCGCGCGTACGGCGGGTTTTCGCCGCATCTCGAGCAGTCCAGGTCCAGCATGATCCCGCAGAGAATGCAGAAAAGGGCGTCTTCCTTGTTGTGCTCGAAGCGGCAGTTCTCGTTCGGACAGACCGCCTTGGCCTTGACGTCGCCGGATTCCTTCTTCGCCATCGGTGCCTCCTTCCGGGTGCATGCCCCCGGACGTGTCGGTGTGCGCTTGAAACACGGTTGCCTGGCGGTCGGACACATCACACCGCCGCCGCGCCGTAGGATGTCTCCCCGGGAAAAATGCGATTCTAGCGCGACGCCCGGTCCTGTCAAGTCTTCCCCGGGTCCACGACCATGAACGAACCACGCTATCTCCTCGTCACCTTCGGCTGCCAGATGAACAAGCTCGACCAGGAGCTCCTGGATGCCGATTTCCAGAGACGCGGATGGCGACCCGCCGCTTCCGAGGAAAAGGCCGACATCGTCCTGTTCCTTACCTGTTCGGTCCGGCAGAAGCCCGAGGAAAAGGTCTTCGCACGCATCTCGCAGATCCGGAAGAGGGACGGACGCCCCCTCGTCTGCCTGGCCGGCTGTACGGCCCAGAGGCTCGGAGCCGAGGCCGCTCGACGTGAGCCCAGTATCGACCTCGTCCTCGGAACCGGCCAGATCCGAAACGCCGCCGACCTTCTCGCGCGCCTGGCCGAGGGCGCGCCGGCGCCCCTCGTCGCCCTCCGCCGGGAACCCTCCCTTCCGCCCAGGCACCCCGCGCGGCGCCCCAGAAAACACCAAGCCTTCGTCGCCGTCGCGCGCGGATGCTCCAGACGATGCGCCTACTGCGTGGTGCCCGAAACGCGGGGACCCCAGCGAAGCCGCGACATCCACGACGTCGTGAACGAGGCCGCGAGCCTCGTCGAGGACGGCGTCAAGGAGATCACACTCATCGCCCAGAGCATCTCCGCCTACGGGAAAGACCTCGAAGAACCCCGTTCCCTCCCCGACCTCCTCGAGGCCGTCCACGGTCTCCCCGGCCTCCGGCGCCTGCGATTCCTCACCTCCCATCCGGGCGATCTGGATCTCCCCACCCTCGAGGCCATGGCCCGGCTCGACAAGGTCTGCCCCCATCTCCATCTCCCTCCCCAGTCCGGATCCGACCGCGTCCTTCGCGCCATGGGCCGCGGCTACGACCGCGCGCGCTACCTCGGGATCGTCCTCGAGGCCCGGAAACGCGTTCCCGACGTCGAGTTCACCGGCGATTTCATCGTCGGGTTCCCGGGCGAAACGGAAGAGGACTTCGAGCAGACGGTCTCCCTCGTGGAGGAGGTCCGCTTCCTGAACCTCTTCGCCTTCCAGTATTCCCCAAGGCCCAACACCTGCGCCGAACGCCTGCCAGACGACGTCCCCCCCGCGGTGAAAAAACGGAGAAACCACCGCCTCCTGGATGCGCAGGAAGCGTGCGCGGCCGATCACCAGCGCGCCTGGATCGGACGGGAAACCGAGATCCTCGTGGAAGGACCCAGCAAGCGGGACGCGACGAAACTCGCCGGAAGAACCCCCGGAAACCGCAACGTCGTGATCCCGAGACCCGGCGAAGAAACCCTCGACGGCGAGATCCTTCGCGTGCGCGTCGAGTCCTGCACCCCCCTCACCCTCTTCGCCAAACCCCTGCCCCGACCCCCCCAGATGTAGAGGATGTGGAAAAATCCGCTCGCGCAGGGATACAGGGATTTTTTCACAGCCTCTCAGTCCAACATGAGCCTTCTGCTCGCCCAGACACCGTGAAAACTTGGAGGGCGAGGGTCCTCCCGAGCCCACCGATGTGGCTCGCCGGGAGCCCGCCCGGCCGAGCAGCCTGAAGGGCCGGGCTGATCTGGCGTCTGCAGAGCGAAACGCCGTGCTGCTTGTGGGAGGCGCCGGGGAGGCGCGATGCAAAGCAAGGCGGCGACCTTCAGATTGGAACGGGAACATTTCGGAATCCCTCAATCCCCCTTCCCCCTTCCCCCTTCGCCGCGCTACAATGCCGCATCATGCATCCTGACGACAGACGGTACATGGCCCTCGCGCTTCGCGCGGCCCTGCGCGGCGTCGGGCGCACATGCCCGAACCCGGCCGTGGGCGCCGTCGTCGTCAAGGACGGACGTGTCGTGAGCACCGGACACCACGCCGCCTGCGGGGCCCCCCACGCCGAGATCGTGGCTCTCCAGCGCGCCGGGAACCGCGCGCGGGGGGCTTCCCTCTACGTCACGCTGGAGCCCTGCTGCCATGCCGGGCGTACGCCCCCTTGCACGGAGGCCATTCTCGAGGCGGGCATCGCCGAGGTCGTCTTCGCCACGAGCGATCCGAGCCCCCACTGCGCCGGCGGGGGGGAAGCGGCCCTGGGGCGGGGCGGCGTGAAGGTCACCTCGGGCGTGTGCGCCCGGGAGGCCGAGGCCCTCAACGCCCCCTTTCTCAAGCGCCTCCGGCGCGGCCTTCCCCTCGTCACGGCCAAGTGGGCGATGACGCTCGACGGCAAGACGGCCTCCCGGACCGGCGATGCCCGCTGGATCACCTCGGCCCCGGCGCGCGCGCTCGCCCACCGGCTCAGAAGCCGGACCCAAGCCGTCCTCGTCGGCGTCGGCACGGTCCTTGCGGACGATCCCCTGCTCACGGTCCGCCTTCCCGGCCGCCGTCAGGCCGCGAGGATCGTCGCCGACGCCGAGGCGCGTCTCCCCCTTCGCTCGAGGCTCGTTCAAACAGCCGGGGAGGTTCCCGTTCTCCTCGCGCACGGGCCCGGCGCGGACCGTGAAAGGCTGGATGCCCTTCAGAAGAGAGGCGTGCGAACGATCGAATGTCCCCCGCGCCGTGAAGGCGTCGATCTTGAATTCCTGTTCCGCTTCCTGGCCGCTGAAAACGAAGACGATGCGGACGTCGTGAACCACGTCCTTCTCGAAGGAGGGGGGACGCTGGCCGCTTCCGCGATGGAAGCGGGACTGGTGGATCGGGTGGCCGTATTCATCGCCCCCAAGATCTTGGGGGGCGTGGAGGCCAAGACACCTGTGGGCGGGGGGGGCGCGGAAAAAATTTTCGAGGCTCTGGGCGTAAAAGAGACGAAAACGCGCAGGATGGGCCCGGATTGGCTGATCGAGGGCGTTCTGGAGACGGGGGGGGGCGGAGGCCGAGTTG
>CAZDSO010000300.1:0-4191 GCA_964508045.1 uncultured Planctomycetia bacterium
ATTCGCCCGCGCGTATGGAACCCCCAGGCCACCTCCCCCCCCGCGGACACCTTCCCCCCGCCCCCGGACGATCCCCCGCCTTTCCCGAGGGGATCCGTGCAGCACACCAGCCGGTCGGAAAAGCACACCAGCAGCTGCGGCTTCTTCCCTTCCGCCGCCGGCACGAATGCGAGAAGCGACGGCGCGGACCGCACCTCGCCCAGCTCGACCGCGCCCTCCTTCCGGCCGTCCGAGGCCTTCCGGAACACGAGACCGGACCATCCACCCGAAGACACGCGCCGGATGACCGTCGAACCCGACGCGTCCGTCGTCGTCACGGTCTCCATCATCCTTCCCTCCCGGGACGAATCGATCACCGCGCAGACGACTTCCTTTCCGCCGTCCCCGTCCACGTCGGCCAGGTCCACCGAGTACCGGTTGTAGGCCCATTCGGGGCCGTCGGGCTCGAATCGCCACAGCGCCTGCCGGGTCGCCCCGCTGATGCAGAAGAGGTCCTTCCCCTCCTCCTCCTCGAGAAGCAAATCCGGCGTCCCGTCCCCGTCCACGTCCTCGATGCCCTTCACCTCCACGTTGCCGGGAAGGCGGTAGCGCCGGAGAGGTTTCGCGTCGGTGCCGCGATAGACCGTCGCCGTCAGACCGTCGCCGTCGAAGACGTAGACGTCCGGAAACGCGTCGCCGTCGAAAGCCGCCAGACGAACCTCCCGGATCCCCTCCACGCTTCGCGCCAGCATCGTCTCGAAGAGAACGCGCCCCCCCGCCGGATCGACATGCGTCATGCGGCCGGACGGCGTGACCGCCAGGATGCGGGGCCCCGAAGGCCCTTCGGCGAAGGCCAGGGAGGCCCGGGCGCCCACCTCGGACCGCCAGGCCGTGCCCCCGGGCTCGGGCCGCAAGCGGATCACCGCCCGGTCGGTCGCGACGACCAGCCCGTCCAGATACCCGGAACCGTCGAAGTCCCCGCCCACGGCGCCCACGCCCACGGTCTCCAGGACCCCGCCCCGCCGGAAGGTGAACGCGCCCACCGGGGCGTCCAGCTGGAAGGACCACAGCGTCTCGCCACTCTTGCCCGAGAAGGCGTAGACCACGCCGTCGTCCGCCGGCACGATCAGGTCCAGGACGCCGTCGAAGTCGAAATCCACGGCCGTCCCCCTCCAGGAAGCCACCCCGATCCCCCGCCGCGCCCAGCGGACGGCGTCTCCCCGGCCTTCCTCCAGAAGGGCCAGGCGCATCCCGCCGAGGCTCACCGGCAGCTCGACGGTCCCGTCGCCCTCGATGTCCACGGGATCGCCGAACGCACGGAGCGGAGCCGGCAGGACGGTGTCCCAGATCTTGACCCCCGCCGCCCCGGACACGCAGTTCAGGATGTTCCGGTGGGTCTTGTTGTGGATGAGGATATCCCGGCCCCCGTCCCCGTCCTGGTCCGGGACCACCTTGAGGAACCGCACGCCGCCCCCGGGCCGGTGCCAGTCCCCGCCGAAATAGGACCATCCCCCCCAGACGTCATCGAATCCCCACATCTCCGCGGGCCCCACCTCGCGCTCCCAGATGATCTCCCCCTCGCCGCCGGACAGGAAAAAGACCTTGTTCATCCCCCACGCAATCAGGTCCCCGGTCCCGTCCCCGTCCAGATCCCCGGGCGACAGGACGCGACTCCGCGAAACGTAGGCCGGAAACGCCTCGCGCCAGACCACCTTGCCCGTGTCCGTCTCGAAGCCGGTCACCTCGCGGGTTCCCACCAGGAACCCCAGTGCTCCCGCGGAGACGGGCACGCCCTCCTGTCCCGCGTCGACGCGCCAGAGGACCTCCCTCGTCTTGCCGGAAAGGGCGAGGAGTTCCTTCCCCTTCAGGCACAGGATGTCGTCCGCCCCGTCCCCGTCCAGATCGCGCCCCGTTTCCGAAACGAAGAGGACGCCCGGGCCGGATGGCTTTTCCTCCGTCCCGAAATCGTGGCGCCACATCCAGCGGCCGTCGTCACAGGCGAGGCACTCGAGGAGTCTGTTCCCGGAGCCGTCGCCGACCACGAGCAGGCATTCCGGGGCCCCGTCTCCGTCGAAATCGCCGACGGACCTTTGGCCCAGGCTCCAGTTCCCCGACCGGGACCAGAGAACGCGACCCCACCGCCCGGAAATGCACGACAGGGCGCCGCCCCGGGCGAAGACGAGGAGATCCTGGGCCCCGTCCCCGTCGACGTCCAAAACGACGGCGTCCCCCGACGGCCCGGGGGTCCGTCCCGGCAGGGAACAGGACCAGACGTGGATGCGCTCCAGGTGGATCTTGCGGGGGGGGAGGGCCCGTCCCCGCTCGATCTCGAAGGCGAAGGCGACCGGGAAATGGTTCTTCTTGCGGGCCCGGGCGCGGTAGCGCCCGGTGGGCAGTTCGAGCGCCTTGATCGGCGTGGTGAGCCGGAGGGTGCCGTCCGGCCCCTCCATCTCGATCTCGCAGTTCTCCGGATCCGAGAGGAGGGTGGCGGTGCCGGTGGAGCGCTCGAGTTCCAGATCGAGGTCGAGGCTTCCGCCCGCCTTGATCTCGAATTCCCGGGCCAGCGGTTCGTACCCTTCGAGTCCGGCCTCGAGCCCGTGTCTGCCGGGCGCCAGCTCGAGGGGGCCTGCGGCGAAGAGGCCTTCCTCCTGCATGTCCAAAACCAGCGCCACCGGTTCGCCGTCCACGGTCAGGGTCGGTTCGGCGGGGGCATGGAGGGCCAGCGAGAGTGCGCCCGCCTCGAGGGCCTGGAGGGCGATCCAGCCGGCGAGGCCGGCGCCGGCGAGCAGCAGGAGGAGGAAGAAGAGGGCCGCCATCTTGTGCTTCCGGATCTTGCGGAACCCGGATTCCAGGAGGCCGGGCGGCCGGGCCAGAATGGGCTCGCCCTTGAGGAACCGTTCGAGATCCTCCTCCATCTCGCGCGCGGTCAGATAGCGTTTCCGGCGGCTCTTCTCGATGGCCTTGAGGCAGATGGTCTCGAGGTCCCGCGGAACGGAGGGATTGAACCTCCGGGGCGGCACGGGGTCCTCGAAGAGGACGTTGTTGAGGATGTGCAGGCTCGTCGCGCCCTGGAAAGGGGGGCGCCCCGTGAGCATCTCGTAGAAGGTGGCGCCGAGGCTGTAGACATCGGAGCGCGCGTCGATGCTGGCGAGCCGTCCTTCGGCCTGTTCCGGGGACATGTACTGGGGGGTGCCGAGCGTGTATCCCGAGCGGGTCACGCGGGCTTCGGATTCGACGTCGCGCGCGAGGCCGAAGTCCATGATCCGGGGCTCGCCATCCTCGCTGACGATGACGTTGGAGGGTTTCACGTCGCGGTGGAGGATGGCGTGTTCGTGGGCGTGGTGCAGGGCGCCGGCGATCTTGCGGGTGAGCATGGCGGCGCGCCGGGGGCTGATCTCGGCGGACGCGATCTTCTTGTCGAGGGCTTTCCCGTCCACGTACTGCATGGCGAAGTAGTGGACCTCGCCCTCGCGCCCGATGTCGTAGACGGGGACGATGCCGGGGTGCTGGCCGAGCTTGGCCACGGCCTCGGCCTCGCGGTGGAACCGGCGGATCGCCTCCTCGGAGGCGTCCTCGCCGGCGATCAGGACCTTCAGGGCCGCGGTGCGCCGCAAGCCTTCATGAAAGGCCTTGTACACGACCCCCATGCCGCCGCGCCCCAGCTCGGAGAGGATGCGATAGGGACCCAGCCGGCGCGGCTTTTCGGACTCTTCTTCGGGCGTCTCACCGTCGGCGTGCGTTTCGGGCTGTCGGTTTTGATCCCCCTCCTCGGGCATGTTCCCTCCCTTCGGGTGTCTCTGGATTCGCCTCCCGCCATGGCGGAAGCAGAATTCATCATACACGATGGGCCAACGGAGGGGGAATGGGGGGATGTCGACGGGCGTTTCGCGCTGCAAATAAGTCGTGGTCCTCCCTTCCTTTTCGTAGCTCCCCTTCATGGAAAGACCCCAGGGTGACCCTCGAATGTCAAGTCCCCAGGGGGGTGCACGGGTTTATCGGGACCTTTCACCCAAGACCCATGGCAGGAGTGCAAGGAGAAGGTTGTGGGAGGCGAATCCTCCGGCGAAGCGGGAAAAACCATGATCGACGACCGCCTTGGAGGGCGAGGGTCTCCGAAGGACCCGGCATAGCCCATGCAATTGCAAATCAGGCGGCGGCGGGCCCCCGAGCCAAAACACAGCCGGCTCGCCAGCCCGTACTTCGCCGATCGGA
>CAZDSO010000301.1:0-4182 GCA_964508045.1 uncultured Planctomycetia bacterium
CCGTGCACCCCCCTGAGGACCTGGAATTCGAGGGTCACCCCGGGGTATTTCCATGGAGACGGGCTACGGAAAGAAGGGGAGGCCCACGACTTGCCGACAGCGCGAATGCCTCCGCATCGGCCCCTCTTGCCGCGTTGTACGGGGCATGGTACAGTCTTGCAGCGTGGAGCCTTTACGGCGCGTTCCGGCCGAAGGAGCATCCCTTGGTGCGGTATTCCGACATCTTGAACCGGATTTCCAAGAAGCACGGCGCGAAGCCCTCGGCGGGAAAACCGCTGAGCGAGGAGGAGGTCCAAAAGGACGATCTGAGCGGGAAGGTGAACCTGCCCCCGCCTGCAAACGCCCCGCCGCCGGGGCCGTTGCAGGAGCCCACTCAGGAGATCAGCCGGGGGATCATGTCCCGCCTCTTCAAGAACGCCCTGGACGCTCCGGAATCCCCCGCACGGGGGGGGCCGACGTTTCCCCCGTTGCCCCTCGCGGAGGCAACGGACGCGCGGCCGAAGGAGGCCGAGGTTCCCCTTTCCGCCCCGCCTCCCGGCGAGGTGCGCGGGTTCCGGAACCGGACGGAGCTGCTGAAGTTCGCCTCGCTCCTGATCACCGACATCGAGGACGCGCTGAACGAGGGGTAGGGCCTGGATATCGCCGTTTCGATCTGATTGTGGAAGGTGTGTCAATCATGGGCGCGTACGCCAGGGACGTCAAACGCGGGATGGTCCTGGACATGAACGGGACGCTTCACAAGGTCGTGGGCATGTTCCACGGCACGCCCGGGAACAAGCGGGCCTTCATCCAGATGGACCTCAAGGACCTGAAGTCGGGCAACGTGGTGAAACGCAAGTTTTCCGTCACGGACGACGTGGAGATCGCCTTTCTGGACACGAGGCCCATGGAGTACCTCTACCGGGACGGGGAGCAGTTCGTGTTCATGGATCTGGAGACGTTCGAGCAGTTCCCCCTGGGCGAGGAGGTGGTGGAGAACAACATGCAGTTCATCCGGGAGAACGCGCAGGTGAAGGTGGTCTACTACGAGGGGAAGCCCATTTCCCTGGACCTTCCGGCGGCGGTGGTGCTGACGGTGTCGCAGACCGAGCCGGGGGCCAAGGGAGACACGGTGTCCAACGTCTTCAAGCCCGCCACCCTGGAGACGGGCATGGAGATCAAGGTCCCCCTCTACATCGAGGAGGGGGAATCCGTGAAGGTGGACACCCGGTCGGGTGCCTTCCTGGAGCGTGTGAAGGAATAGGCACGTGGATGGCAGATCGCGGATCGCGGCGGGCTCCGGAAGGGGCCATTGGACCGCCGCCCGGAGGCGGGGGGCGGTGGTGCTTGCGGCGGTGCTTCTCGCGACCGCCTCCTTGGCGGCCGCGGCGGAGGACCGGGAGGGGGAGAGCGCCCTGCCTCCCCTGCAGGCGGGGGAGGGCGCGGGTCCCGCGGCGTCGTCCGAGGGGCCGCCCCCGGGGGCGGCCTTCGTGCCGTGGCGGGACTGGTCGACGGGGCAGAAGGTGAGGCCCCTGCCGCGGATCAACCTCGACTTCGCGGCGGGCGCCTTCCAGCCGGGACTGGGTTTGCCCGGCATGCAGGAGATGGGGTCCGGCCTTCTCTACGAGGACGCCTTCTACAACGGTCCGGCGGCGCGGATGGAGGCCGGGTACGCTTTCGCGCCTTCGCTTTCCGTCTCGCTGGGCTATTTCGGCGGCCTGATGGAGGGGAATGACGTCCAGGCGAAGATCGGGGGGAAGGACTACTACCTCTATTTCCGGACGTTGTCGTACAACGCGATCTACGTGGGCGGCCGGTTCCAGATCCCGCTGGCGCTGATCGGTCCGGACCTGTTCCGGTTTTCGCGGGCGCGGCAGCCGCGCGGTGTGGTGTTTTCGTTGAAGCTGGCGCTGGGCGGCGTTTCCCTGGGGGCCTTGTCGATGGAGCGGGAGGATCTGGCGGCCTCGACGTGGGAGACGGTGCGGATCTTCGAGAACACGAAGAACGTCTACGTGGCGTTCGGGATGCAGCTGGATTTCCGGTGGGGGTGGGGATCGGGCGGCCTGGAGGTGGAATGGCAGCGTTTCGGGAAACCGAGCGCGACGGTCGAGGCGCCGGGAAGCCGCGAGGCCCTCTCCGGGGCGTTCATCGGCCTGGCCTTCTCCCTGCACTTCTAGCCACGCTTCCGGGCGTTTCGGGCCTCAGAGCCTGTGAAAGAATTCGCCGGATTCATTCGTTTCGGCCGATCGGGAATTCCATTTCAACGGCAAGGGCGAATTCTCCCACCGGCTCTATCGATCGCTTCGCGATCGGAATACAACGCCCCTTCCCTCCCCTTTTTTTTCGAATGACTTCAGGGGGGGGGCTGGGGGGGACATCGTCCCCCCAGAAACGGAGAGGATGTGGAAAAATCCCCTTGCCTGGAACCACCTGGATTTTTTCACAGCCTCTCAGGCCTTGCCGGGCCGCTCATTCCTTCGCCTCGGAGAGGGGGACGGGTTTCCCCTCCTCGTCATCGACGTTGCCCATGGACTCGAAGAAGAGGTGATCCTCGCTGGTCTTGACGAGGATGCGGCTGCTTTCCTGGAACTCGCCGCGCAGGATCGCCTCGGAGAGGGGGTCCTCGATGAAGCGCTCGATGGCCCGCTTGATGGGGCGGGCGCCGTAATCGGGGTTGTAGCCCTGGTCGATGAGGAATTCCTTCGAGGGTTCGGTGAGTTCGAGTTCGATGTTCCGATCCTGGAGGCGTTGCTTGACGCCCTTGATCTCGATTTCGATGACGCCCTTCATGTCTTCGCGGGTGAGCTGCTTGAAGACGATCACGTCGTCGACGCGGTTGAGGAACTCGGGGCGGAAGGCCCTTTCCACCTCCTTGACGAGCATCTCCTTCATCTTCTCGTAGGACTGGTCCTTGGAGGTGGACTGGAAGCCGAGGGCCTGCTGGCTCTTGATCACCTCGGCGCCGAGGTTGGAGGTCATGATGAGGATGGTGTTCTTGAAGTCGACGTGCCGGCCGAAGGAGTCGGTGAGCCGTCCTTCCTCCATGATCTGGAGGAGCATGTTGAAGACGTCGTGGTGGGCTTTTTCGATCTCGTCGAGCAGGACGACGGCGTAGGGGCGGCGGCGGATCTTTTCGGTGAGCTGGCCGCCTTCCTCGAAGCCGACGTAGCCCGGGGGGGCGCCCACGAGCCTCGAGACGTTGTGCTTTTCCATGAACTCGGACATGTCGACGGAAATGAGGGCGTCCTCCTCGCCGAACATGAACTTGGCCAGGGCCTTGGCGAGAAGGGTCTTCCCGCAGCCGGTGGGCCCGACGAAGACGAAGGAGCCGATGGGCCGCCTCGGGTCCTTGAGCTGGGCGCGGGAGCGGCGGACCACCCGGGCGATGGCCTTGATGGCCTCGTCCTGGCTGATGACCGACTCGTGGATCTTCTCCTCCATCTTCAACAGCCGCTCGGCTTCGCCGGCTTCGAGCCGCGTCAGGGGCACGCCGGTCATCTTGGAGACGGTCTCCGCGATGATCTCGTCGTCGACCACTCCCTCCTCCTCCTGCGAATGGTGCTGCCATTCCCGCTGGAGGTTCTCCTTCTTCTTCCGGAGCCGCCAGGCGGAGTCGCGCAGGCGCGCGGCGCGTTCGAAATCCTGGGCGGCCACGGCCTCGTCCTTCTCCTTCTCGAGCTGGCGGATCTCGTTCTCCAGATCCTTCAAATCGGGCGGCTTGGTCATGGCCTTGAGCCGGACGCGGGCCCCCGCCTCGTCCATCACGTCGATGGCCTTGTCGGGGAGGAAGCGCCCGGTGATGTAGCGCGAGGAGAGCTCCACGGCCATGGACAGCGCCTCGTCGGTGTACCGGATGCGGTGGTGGGCCTCGTACTTGTCCTGGAGGCCCCGCAGGATCTCGTTGGTCTCATCCTTGTTGGGCGGGTCGATCACGATGGTCTGGAACCGCCGCTCCAGCGCCCCGTCCTTCTCGATGTACTTGCGGTACTCGTCGAGCGTGGTGGCCCCGATGCACTGGATCTCCCCCCGGGACAGGGCGGGTTTCAGCACGTTGGACGCGTCGATCGCGCCTTCCGCGCCCCCGGCGCCCACCAGCGTGTGGAGCTCGTCGATGAAGAGGATCACGTTCTTCACGCGGCGGACCTCCGTCATCACCGCCTTGATCCGCTCCTCGAACTGGCCGCGGTACTTGGTGCCCGCCAC
>CAZDSO010000302.1:0-4164 GCA_964508045.1 uncultured Planctomycetia bacterium
ATCCCCCGGAGTGACCCTCGAATTCTTCATCCTCAGAGGGGTCCCTGGGTTTTTTCGAAAAATCTACAATCCCTCCCCAGACGACTTCCCTCGCCCTCCCTCTGCACCCCGCCCGGCGCCGCGCTTCTTCTCCAGGTAGGCGCGCATGTACCGGTCGAGCTCCCCGTCCAGGACCGATTGCACGTCTCCCCATTCCTCGCCGGTCCGGTGGTCCTTCACCAGCGTATAGGGATGCATCACGTAGGAACGGATCTGGTTGCCCCAGGCGATGTCCCCCTTCTCGCTGTAGAGCGCGGCCAGCTCCTTCTCCCGCTCCATCTCCTTCAGCCGGAACAGGCGCGCCCGCAGGATCTTCATCGCCTCCGCCCGGTTCCGGTGCTGCGAACGCTCGTTCTGGCACTGCACCACGATTCCCGTCGGCTCGTGCGTGATCCGCACGGCGGAATCGGTCACGTTGACGTGCTGGCCGCCCGCGCCGCTCGAGCGGTAGGTCTCCACCCGGAGATCCTTGTCCAGGATCTCGATGTCCGGGTCCTGTTCGAACTCGGGCACCACGTCGACGGACGCGAAGGACGTGTGCCGGCGCTGGTTGAAATCGAAGGGCGAGATCCGAACCAGCCGGTGAATCCCGATCTCCGACTGGAGATGCCCGAAAGCGAAATCCCCCTTGACGCTCAGCATGACCCGCTTGATCCCCGCCTCCTCGTTGGGCAGGTAGTCGAGAATCGAGGTCCTGAACCCCTTCTTCTCCGCCCATCGCGTGTACATGCGAAGAAGCATCTCGGCCCAGTCGCTGGAGTCCGTGCCGCCCGCCCCCGCATGGATGTTCACGTAGCAGTTCAGACGGTCCTTGGGGTCGGAAAGCAGGGTGGCGGACTCGAGCGCGCCGATCTCGTCGAGGAGTCCGCCCACCTCCTCCGCCACCTCGGCCGTGACGCGCTCGTCCTCCTCCATCCGGGCCAGCTCGGCCAGCTCCTCGAGATCCCCGGCCCGGTCCAGTGCCTTCCGTACGGGCCCCAGGAGGGTCTTCAGGGCCTTCAGGCGCGACAACACTTCCTGGGCCCCTTCGTGGTCGTCCCAGAATCCGGGCCGGGACATGCGCTGCTCGATCTTCTGGATCTCCTCCTCGCCGCCGGGCAAGTCAAAGGGAGTCCCGGAGCTGGTTCAGGCGCTGGGTGGCGACCCGAAGGTCCCGGTCGATCTCGTCCGAAGATACGGGCACGTCGCGGCGCGTTCCGCCTTCCGGCGTCTTCTTCTCGCTTGCCACGTCTTCCTTTCTCCTACCAGTGGATGGATGTTCCCCCTTTTCGGCGTGACGAACCGTTTGGCAAAACGGTTTCCGGAGCGGGCCCGGGGAGGGTGCGCGGGCCCGGGAAGGGTCAGCCGTGCTCCGAGGCGGCGTCGCCTCGGTCGCAATATCCGCCCAGCGCCGCCATGCCCTGGTCGCAGATCCCCCCGGCGGCCTGTCCGCCGGGGTCGCAGATGCCTTCAGTCGCCGCCGTGCCCGGGTCGCAGATGCCCCCGCTCGCTGTCGACCCCGCGTCGCAGACCTCTCCGAACGAACCGCCTCCCACGCATGTCTGCCCCAGCGCCTGCAATGGTGTGGCGTCGAGGCGATGGATTTCCGGTTTGCGGTACTGCGCTGACTTCATGGTTTCTTCCGCCTCGCGAAGACATTGCCAGTATACGCCTTGGGGACAAGGCAGGCAATACCGAGCCTTGCTGAGAGGCTGTGAAACAATCCCGGTATCCCTGCGCGAGCGGATTTATCCACATCCTCTCAGGTCGGATCGCGGACATCCTGTCCGCAGCACCTCGGCCCGCATGGCTGCGCCACTCCATCCCGAACCGTGCCGCCATTTCCGGTTCGGGATTCCGTGGCGCACGACGAACGTCAGCCCGCCCCGCCAGCCTCCGACACGCGAGTCCCGTCACTCCGACTTCGCCTACGTGGCTGACTACGGGGTCCATGTCTGCCCTAGCACCGTCTGCGCCTAAAATTGGTTCAGAAAATTCGGGAAAAACCATGATCGATGACCGCCTTGGAGGGCGAGGGTCCTCCCGAGCCCAAACACGGCCGGCTCGCCACGCGACGGCCATCCAAAAGCAGCCACAACGCGAACGGCTCCTCAGGCGGTCGCGCGCTTCACCAGGAAGAATCCCGTGCTTCGGATCTCCCCCTCGCGCCAGCGGAAGAAGAGCAGCTCCTCGCGGACGGGATCCACGACCAGCGCCACCAGGAAGGGGAGATCGAAGAAGCGCCTGTGGATGAAACGGTCGGCCTCGGACAGGAACGCGCCGAAGCCGGGATGCGTGTGGAACCAGCCCAGGATCCGCGGCGTGAACGCCCCCGGATCCAACGCCTCGATCCGGCGCCACGCGTCCTCGAACGTGGCGTGAGTGAACCGGGCGGAGGCGGGCCCGCTCTTCAGATGGCGGGCTTCGAGAAACCGGTCGATCCAGAGCGTCTCGGGCCCGTTTCCGGCGAACCGGCCCCCGATCAGAAAGCCCCCCACCTCCCGGTCCGGGTGAAGCCGGGCGTAGTGGACCGCCTCCTGAAGAGCCTCCAGCGCGACGTAGAGGGGGCAGGCGTCCCGCGCGGCGTCCCCCTTGGGCTCCACGGCGAGCCCGGGCCGGGAGAGGGGGGCTTCTCCTGCCTCGGGGGCCTCGATCTCCACCTCGGAGCAGAAGACGATGTCGGCTTCGCTGGCTGTGTCCTTTTCGCGTGACGGCTCATCCGCCATGTCGGCTTTCCATCCTTCACGGATCCAGAAACACGATGCCGGGTCTCCCGTCGCCCTCTCGCTTCCGGGGAGGCGGACCGGTTCCGCCGGGGGCCGCGGGAGAGCCGCTTCCCGCCACGCGGTCGCGAAGCGGCGCATCGGACAGGGGGAACCGGAAGCGGTCCTGGTCCCGCGCCCAGTCGGCCGCCTCCCGGTTGTAGGGGTCCCCGACGTCGAAATTCGCGTAGCGCAGCATGTCCCAGAGCATCCGGCAGAGGTCGGCCAGCCGGATGCTGGGCGACCAGTGGCTCGTGTAGCCGCCCATGCAGACCGCCCCCTGGGTGGAGATGTTGGGATGGAAGAGGGGGGTCTTCCAGAGCAGGGAGGGTTTCAGCCGCGGATAGTCCGCGCCGAGGCGGATCTCGACCTCGTGCACGTCCCTCGTCTGCACGCACGCCGTCCTTTCGTCGAGGCAGGTGCCGGGCCCCCGGAACACGACGGTGTAGGCGTCCGGGGGATCGCCGGAACAGCGGAAGCTGAAGATGGAGGACTCCTTGTCGAGCTTCACCAGGGCCGCGAAATCGGACCGCAACCGCCTCTCCCGGGGGGATCGGTGTTTTCTGCGCATGGATCAGACCTGGGGTTCGAGGGTTGGATTCCGGATTTCGGTGGTGTATGAGATTCGCTGAAAACGCGAGGGAAGGGGTCAGTCCTTCGTTTTTAGTCCTTGTTCTCTTCGCGAGGACGGGTTTCCTCTCGCAACGAAGGACGAAAAACGAAGGACTGACCCCATTCCTGTTGACGTGAGCGAATCTCAGACACCACCCGGATTTCAGGTTTCAGCGAAACAGGTTTCCCTCCGATGTGCATCGATGTTTCCCCTCCCGGGGCCGGGTGCGGAATCCACGAATCCACCCTTCCCCGCCTCCGCGTGGGATCTTCCCGCCACCACTTCGGGGCAGACGACGAGGCGGTCGCCGGCCTTCACGCCCGCCTCCTCGAGGGTCTGGTCCTCGAGAAGCCGTCGCCCTCCTTCCCGGTGGTCGAGGCTGTAGGTCAGGGGATTGCCGTCGGGCCCCTCCATGGGGAGGTTCATCTTGGCGACGATGTTCGGGAGGATCTTTCTCACGGTCACGCCGGGGGCGATGATGGCCTGCACGCTCTTGGCTCCGGTCTGGTCGAGAAACGTGACGCGCACCCCGGGATCGGCGTTGCTTCCGGTCATGGACGTTCACCTCGGAGACGAGACGACTTCTCTTCATCGTGCAACAGAGTGGGACGCGGACGCAAGCATGAACTGTCCGGAGGCATTCGCCCTGTCGGCAAGTCGTGGGCCTCCCTGACAGTCCATCATGAGCCTTCGGCTCTCCCGGAAACCATGAAAACTTGGAGGGCGAGCCTCTCCTCCTTCGCTTGCACGTGGTTGCGAGAGCTACGGAGG
>CAZDSO010000303.1:0-4163 GCA_964508045.1 uncultured Planctomycetia bacterium
TTCGTGCCCTGGCGCCTTCGTGTCTGGTTGCGCTTCGGTGTCCTCCCCGCCTTTTTGCACCTTCACCTTCCACAGCAAGACGATCCCCGGCACGATCAGGAAGAGCTGGACGAGGATGGCCGCGCGGAAGTTCCAGTGGTTGGCCATCTTCAGATGGTCGGCGACGAGGCCGAAGATCAGCGTGCCGAACACGGAGATCTTGACGGTGATGCCGTAGAGCCCGAAGTACTCCCCGATCTGCTCCGCCGGGGCGAGCTGGATGAGGAGCTTGCGCCCGGCCACCCAGAGCCCCGCCAGGCCCAGCGCGCCGAGGCTGAAGATGGCCCCCAGGGCCGGCCCGGAGGCGGGGATCAGCCCCACGGCCACCAGCGTCACGGCGAGGCTGATCGCGGCTGCGAGCATGGTCGGCTTGGATCCGAGCCGGTCGGTGATCTTGCCCATGATCAGGCCCGCGAGAAACGCGGAACCCGAGATCCCCAACCCCAGGAAGATGATCTGGTCGAAGGTGAAGGCGAAGACGGCCTTGAAGTACTTGGAGAACCACGCGATCGCGGTGTTGAGCACGTCGACGCAGAGAATGTTCCCCACGAGGAAGAACAGGAGGCTCCGGTTCGCCGGCAGGCTCTTCAGCGTCCCGAGGACCGAGCGGAAGCCTTCGAGGGCGACGGCGGGGCTGAAGGGGCGGGGATCGGACACCGGCCGTTCGGGGACGAAGAAGACCAGGGGAAACGTGAAGAGGAGGAAGAGGACCGCCGCGACGAGGAACACCCAGCGGACGGTCTCGCGCACCTCGGTGGACCGGTCCGTCTCCGCGAAGCGCAGGAGGCGGACCGAGCCCTCGACGGGGTGGTTCTCGCGTTCGGAGCGGAAGGTCACCGTCCGGGGAAGGGTCTCGCCGGGCGCGGTGCAGGCGCGGGCGACGCGCTGCTCTTCGGAGCGCTCGGGGCCCTTGTAGAGGCCGACGCGGTGGACCGGCCCTTTCGGGGTATCGTCCCGCTCGACCGTCACGAAGAGGAGGCCGTCCTGCGAGTTCTTGGAATTCGTTCCGGAGATCTGCCAGTCGTGCAGCTGGTTCGAGGGGTCGCCGGTCTCCTCGCAGAGGATGAACTGCTTCGCCACCAGAAGGGCCAGGACCACGCCGATGTATCCCAGCGCCACGCCCCACCCCGAGATGAAGCCCTGTCTCCGGGGCGAGGCGACCGTGGGAAGCAGGGCGTTGTAGAAGACCATGGCCAGCTGGTAGGTCACGTTGGCGAGGAAGTAGGCCCCCAGCACCAGGGCGGGGACGATCATCCAGGAGAGGCACGCCGTGCAGGCGATGCAGACCGCCGTGCCCAGCAGGCAGTAGAGCTTCGTCCTTCCCGTCCGGTCGGGAAGGGCGCCCAGAAAGGGCGAGATCAGGCCGGAGGCGATCAGCGACAGGGTCGTCACGGCGCCGAACCAGGTGAGGGCGAGCCCGATCTCGTCGGTGAGGTAGAGGGAGAGGAAGAAGGTGACCACGATCCCCGAGTAGATCGTGTTGGCGAAGTCGTACATCGCCCAGGAGAAGGCGGGAACGAAGCGGTCCCGCTTCTCCCCGGCCGGGGGCGTTTTCGTCCCGTTCTCGTTTTCCTCTCGCGTGTCCGCCATCGGATTCCTCACAGGGTGCCCGGAGACGGCGGATCCTACCAAAGGCGATGCGGCAGGGAAATCGCGGGCACCCGCCCGGGAAGGATTCCCGAAGCGGCCGAAGAGCCCACGTCCCACATCCTCAGACGCATGACCGCAATCCAGACGGGCAAGCAGCCGGAGTTGGCAAGTCCTTCGACCCTGATTGACATGATTTCCATTCTGATCCACATGATCTTGACTGGGGGCTATTCCCTTCCAGAAGGAATCATGTTGATCAGAAAAAGATCATGGGAATCAGGCTCGAAAAAACACCGCAGCACCGGAAACGTTCTCGCGAAAGGATCTTCGGAACGGCTTCATGAGTGAAGAATTTTGGATTGACGCCTTCCCCGCGAAGCCTACCATGTCTCTTTCCGAGCCCGAGAAAGGAGGTGACGATGAAGATAAGCCACGTCTTCCTCACCAAGGGAGTGGGTTGCCACAAGGAGAAACTCACCAGCTTCGAGGAATCGCTCAGAAACGCCGGCATCGCCCACCTGAACCTCGTCTCCGTCTCCAGCATCCTCCCCCCCGGCTGCAGGATCCTCTCCCGCCGCAAGGGACTGGAGCGCCTCGAGGCCGGCGACATCGCCTACACCGTGCTGGCCCGCAACCAGACCGAGGAGCATCGCCGCCTCGTCGCCTCCTCCGTCGGCATGGCCGTGCCCAAGGACGCCGGCACCTACGGCTATCTCTCCGAACATGTCTCCTTCGGACAGACCCAGAAGGAAGCCGGAGACTACGCGGAAGATCTCGCGGCCTCCATGCTCGCCACCACGCTCGGGCTCGAGTTCGACGTCGACGCTGCCTGGGACGAGAAGAAGGAGATCTACAAGGTCAGCGGCAAGATCATCCGCTCCCGGAACATCACCCAGACGGCCGTCGGACGCCAGGCGCACTGGACCACGGTCATCGCGGCCGCGGTCTTCCTCCTGGACGCGGACGCGTAAACGGAACGGATGGATTGGAGATTTCAGATTTCAGATTTCAGTCGTCCATACACGCCCTCGTAGAGCCAAGGCTGAAATCTGTCTGACTGAAACCGGAAATCCCTATGGCGAACCGTCGCAACACGCATGACGTTCCCCCCTTTCTCGGCGAGCCGGGAGGCGACTTGAAGGACGCCCGCTTCGTCGTCCTGCCCGTGCCCTACGAGAAGACCACCACCTACCTGAAGGGCACCGCGTCGGGCCCGCGCGCCATCCTCGACGCCTCGGCCAACATCGAGAGTTTCGACGAGGCGGCCGGCGTCGAGCTCGTCCCGGAAGATCTCTTCACGGCGCCCCCGTTTTCCGGATCGCCCCCGCCGGCCGAACTTCCCGAAAAACTCCGGCGAGCCGTCGCCCCCCACGCGCGGGCGGGCAGGCTCGTCGTCGCGCTCGGCGGCGAGCACGCCGTCACGCTCGGGCCCGTCCTGGCCTGCCGCGACGCCTGGCCCGACCTCTCCGTCCTCCAGCTCGACGCCCACGCCGACCTCCGCGACGCCTACGAGGGCACGCCGCATTCCCACGCCTGCATCGGGAAGCGGATCCAGGAGCACGTCCCCCTCGTCCAGGCCGGCATCCGGAGCCTCTCCGCCGGGGAAGCCCGCGCGCTTCCCGGCCTGAACGTGAAGACCTTCTTCCGGAAGGACCTCCGGCCCCTCGATCCGGAACGCGCCCGCGCCGTGGTCGACGCCCTCACCGAACACGTCTACCTCTCCGTGGACATCGACGTCTTCGATCCCGCCTTCGCCCCCGGCACCGGCACCCCCGAACCCGGCGGCCTCGACTGGTTCGAGGTCTCTTGTCTCCTCGAGGAGGTGGTCCGCCGCAAGTCGCTCGTGGCCATGGACGTCTGCGAGGTCCGGCCCCTCCCCGGCGACGTCCGCACCGAGGTCCTCGCCGCGCGCCTGATCCTGCGCGCCCTGGCCTTCGTCAAGAAGCGCGGTGAGAGTGGCACGGATTTTGAGTCGTAGATTGTAGATTCCAGTCTGGAATCTGAAATCCCAACTGGCAATAGGAACCTTGACGGGCTGCTAGAACGGGCGTGTGGACACCCCGCGTCTCGCCGAGTGGACACGGTGCGCGGCGGCGCAGAAGGCGGATCGCCCGGCAAGATCCTTTCCACTTTTGCATTCCAAAACCGAAGAGCGTCGCAAGTCTCGGAATGAAAATAGGTTGAGAAGATACGCCCCCGGGATTCCCCGGCTCGGGGGTGGCGGGGGAAGGGGTTCGCAGGGATGATTTCAGCCGGATCCGGGAGGCCGGCCCAAAGGCACGGAGTTTGCTTTTTGATCATGACGAAGGGCGCTTGCAAGAGGCGCCCCGACAACCTGAAGGGGGGGAGATTAGACAACCGGTCTATCTCCTTTTGACCCGGGACTCGTTGTCCCGGGTTTTTTAATGGACGCGCTGAAAAGTGGGGTGTTGTAAATTATTGCAGCGCAAGGGTTAATGGAGTATTTGTCGCTGATTCGACGTAAATAATCGGTAAACCCATCTCCCGGGTACTTCTTTCGACACTGAAAACAC
>CAZDSO010000304.1:0-3987 GCA_964508045.1 uncultured Planctomycetia bacterium
CGGCTTTGCTGCTCTATGGTATTTCCATGAAGGGGAGCTACGAAAAGGAAGGGAGTGCCATGACCTACGTACACCGCGAAACGCTCTCTTCCCGCATCGATTGGAATGTCGGTGCGCCTTTGGGGTACAATAAAGGTCTACCGGACGAACGCACGGACCCTGTCCGCGCACGAGACGGACCGCTTCCGCATCGAGACCTTGGAAAGGCCCTGGCATGCGACGCCTCGCCATCCTGATCCCGGTCCTCTGCCTGGCCACGGCCGCGGCCCTCCCGCGCCGCGCCGGCGCCGCCGAAAAGGCCGGCCACGTCTATCTCCACCTCGGCGAGGAGGGCGTCCTCCACCGCATGACAAAAGAGGTGTTCGAGAAGGGCGGACGCCCGGGCGCCGGGACGCCGGGAGGCTACGGGGAAGTGGACTGGGAACACCTCGCCTCCCAGCTGCAGGAGGGACGCGTGCAGGCGTCCGGCAGCGAGGGGCTTCCGCCCGCGCGGGCCGGCCGCGTCTCGGTCCTCCATCTCAACCTGGACGAGCGGGGGAGGCGCTGCCGGATCTACGTCGGCATGTCCCGGATCAAGTACGGGTGGAGCGGCATCTCGCAGGCGAAACGGGACCTCCGCCGCGCTGTCCGGGACGGAAGCGGGGTGAAGATCGACGCTTCCGCGGACGTCCCCATGGAATGGATCCTGGCGGCGCTTCGCACCGTGAGAAGCCTCGATCCCCCCCTTGTGACCTTCACCTTTCCCCCGTCCTGTCTCGAGGACGCGGGGCTCGGGCGGGCGCTCATGCGCTTTCCCCTCCGGGTCGGTGAGGACAAGGAGGGCACGGGACCCGCCGTCCACGTCCTGGTGGAAAAGAAAGCGCCCTTCTCGCCCTTCGCCTCGCTCCTGACGGTCTGCGGCAAGGGCGGAGCGTCCAGCGTGGAGGTGGGCGCCTCCCCCTCGAGGATGCACGAGGCGATGGGCCCCCGGGAATCCCGCCTCTCCTCCGGCATGGACGAGGAAACGGCCGGCATCGCGAAGGCGATCCTGAAAGCCCTGGACTGGCTCGAGAGGCACCAGGGCGAGGACGGCCTCTGGGCGTGCAAGGATTTCATGAAGCAGTGCGGGGGGAAGCGCTGCACGGGCCCCGGGTCGTCCGAGGAATACGACGTGGGCGTCTCGGCGCTGGCGCTTCGGGCCTTTCTCGGCGCGGGGCACACCCCGGACCAGGGCGATTTCCAGCCGACCGTGAAGAAGGCCCTGGAAGGGCTCTTGGAGGTCCAGGACGAGGACGGATGCTTCGGCGAGACGTTCGCCGACGGCCACTGGATCTACAACCACTCGCTGGCCACGCAGGCCGTCTGCGACGCCCTGGCCTGGGCGGAAGAGGATGCACAACTGCGCGCGGCCGCCCGCCGGGCCGTGGACTTCCTGCTGTCCTGCCGGAATCCCGGCGCGGGATGGCGCTACGGACGCCGGACGGGGAAGAACGACACGTCCTGCACGGCGGTGGCGGTAGCCGGGCTGAAGGCCGCGCGGTCCGCCGGGCTGGGCGTTCCCGCCGAGGCCTTCCAGGGGGCGATGAACTGGTTCGACCAGACGACCGACCCGCAGTACTTCAAGACCGGGTACACCAGCGCCGGGGATACGGGCGCGCGGCTGGCCGAGGCCGTGGGGAAGTTCCAGCCGATGGAGACGATGACGGCGGCCGCGGTGAGCTGCCGGATCTTCATCCTCGGCAAGGAGGGGCGCCGGAACAAGGCGGTCCTGGGCGGCGGGAGGCTGGTGAAGGGGCTTCCCCCCCGCTGGGACGTCGGCGACGGGACCATCGACATGTACTACTGGTACTGGGGAAGCCAGGCGATGTTCCTGCTGGGGGGCGCGTACCGGGAGGAATGGCACGACGCCCTTGGAAGAGCCCTGGTGCCGAACCAGAACCGGGGCGGATGCCGCGCGGGTTCCTGGGACCCGGCGGGCGCCTGGGGATCGGCGGGCGGGCGCGTCTACGCCACGGCCCTGAATGCGCTGACCCTGGAGGTCTTTTTCCCGTACCGCCGCGAGCTGCGCGGGAAGTGAATGCAAACCGGCAAAGGAGGCGCCCATGGCGGAAAACGAAGAACGGCTGGTGAAGCTGGACCTTCCGGCGGACCGGGAGATCCTCCGCGCGTTCCACCGGATGTACGACAAGGAATACGGGTTCGAACGAGAGAAGGAGGACGAGAAGGCCTTCCTCGACTACCTTGAGAAGCACCAGGACATCTACCACTGCCTCGTCTTCCTCCGGGAAGGAAAGCCCCTGGGGTACGCCCGGGGATACGACCGCCTATCCACCTCGTCCTGCGATACCGTCTTCATGCTGGACATCATCTACGTCTCCCCGGGGCACCGCGGCCAGGGCGTCGGCAAGAAGATGATCGGCGCCCTGGTCGACTACGCGCGCGACCTCGGCGCCGCCCGGATCGACCTGCTGGCCGACGTGGGCAATGACGTGGCCCAGAACCTCTACAAGCGCTTCGGCTTCAAGGGACGCACCCGCTACCAGCTCCACCGCTTCCTCAAGGACCAGCCGGACCTCCGGCGCTACTTCGAGGAAAAGGTGGCCCAGGAAGCCGCCCTGGAACAACGGACGCCGGAGTCCAACGTTCCCGTCACCCGGGAATTCCGGACCGACGTCGAGGAGGAGGAAGAACCGTAGCGAAGGGGATGACCGTCATTGTTCATTGGTCATTGATCACTTGGGTTTGGGTTTCTCCCCTCCCAGGACGCGAAGCCAGTTCTCCCCCGTCAGGCCGCGGACGGCCTCGCCGGCAAAGCCCCTCTTCGCGAAGGCGTCGCCGAGATTCGCGAGGTCTTCCGCCCGCCCGAATCCCTCGACGGCGTCGTCGGGACCGAACCCGCCGTCGAAATCGGTCCCCAGCGCGAGGACCCCGGGTCCCGCCTTTTCCAGCATGCGTTCCGCATGCCGCAGGAGATCCTCGAACACGGCGTGTCGATCCCCCTGGCTTTCGGGGACGAGGAACCGCCGGTAGAAGTTGAGGCCGATCACGCCGTTGCGCCGGCCGATCTCCTCGATCCACCGGTCCTCGAGGTTGCGCGGATGGGGGGCCACCGCCCTCGCGTTGCTGTGGGAGGCCACGACCCTCCCCCCGTACGCCTCGAGGCAGTCGTCCATGGACGCGTCGTTCAAATGGGAAAGGTCCAGAAGGAGTCCGCGTTCCTCCATGGCCTCGAGGAGGTCGCGGCCCCGGGCGGTCAGGCGGCCCTCGCCGGAAACGCCGCCGGCGAAATGGTTGTCGTTGTTCCACGTCAGCCCGATCGCCCGGACGCCCGCCTCGATCCAGGCGTCGAGATCCTCGGGACCGGCGAGGTGGTCCGCCCCCTCGATCAGCAGGACGAGACGCACGGGATCGCTTTCCGCCGGCGCCCGGATCGCCTCGTCGGGCCCGACGAGGACGACGCGGTCGGGGAATCTCGACGCCAGTTCGCGATAGAGGGAGAGCTGTTCCGGCGCCGGAGGGACCTTCTTGCCGGCCCCGGCGGGGGCGAAGATCGTGGCCAGAACCAGCCGGACGCCCCCGGCTTCCAGCCCCGGAAGGCTGAGGGAAAAACGCGTTTCGGACCGCCCGAAGTCCCGTCCGGTCCGGCCGAGCGTGGTGGCGATGTCCTCGTGACCGTCGATGACGAACATGATCTTCCTCGCAGAATAGACCTTGCAACGACGACCCTAAACTTGCAGGGATTGCCTTGCAAGGCCCCCCGGAGGCTTTCGCGGTGTCGGCAAGTCGTGGTCCTCGCTTCCTTTTCGTAGATCCCCTTCATGGAAATACCCCGGGGTGACCCTCGAATTCCAGGTCCTCAGGGGGGGGTGCACGGGTTTTTTCGGGACATTTCACCCCGGATCCAAGGCAGGAGTGCAAGGGGATGGTTGTGGGAGGTTCGGCGACGGCTGCAATATTTCGCTTTGTCTGGTACCCGTCACCTGTGACCCGTGTTGGCCGTGCTTTGCC
>CAZDSO010000305.1:0-3987 GCA_964508045.1 uncultured Planctomycetia bacterium
AGGCCACCCCGCCGACGAAGTTGAACCCGATGACGGCCAGGACGGGAACGAGGGGAAAGACGGTGCAGGCTTCCAGGAAGAAGGCGTAGGAAGCGAGGAAGACGCCGGTGACCAGGATCACGAACAGCACCCCGCTCAGCATGAAACCGATCCGTTGCCAGTAGAAGACCAGGCACACGCACCCCAGGGCGAAGCACAGAAGCCAGGTCGCACCGACGGACACCGGCCGGAGCCACGTGTCGTGGAGGATGTTGAACAGGGCGTGGGCGTGCATCTCCACCCCGGGCATCTCCTCGAGCGAGGCGCCCGTGGATTCGAACTCCACCTCGCCCGCCTGGTGCTCGTGAAACCGGCTCACCGGCGTGACGATGAAATCCTGACCGTCCTTGGTGGTGTCGCCCACCAGGACGATGCGCCCCTCGATTTCCTCCGGGTTCTCGAAGTCCACGGGGGGGAGCACCTCCCCCCCGTCCGCCTCGTACCGTTTCCGGGCTTCCGGATCGATCTCGTCGTGGCAGAACCGGTAGAGCGGGATGTACCGGATGGAGTGCGGCCCGCCGATGTAGTTGATCCGGAGCCTCAAATCCTCCGGAAGGCGAAACGAACCCGCCCGCGCGTCCTCCCCGATGGAGACGTCCCCGGGTTTGATGTCGTGAGCCACGACAGCGCCCGTCAGGCTCAAGGCGAACTCCAGGTCCGTCGTCTTCGTCATCCGGACCAGGGGAACCGTCCGGAGCCGTCCGTCCTCGTCCTTCACGGCGTTGATCAGGCCCTCCGCCGCGGCCACCGACTGGAACAGCGGGTCGGACTCCTGGACGGAACGTCCCCCCTCGTCGATGAACCGGGCCAGGACGACGTCCTGGGCCTGCAGGATGCGCCACCCCAGCTGGATGTCCTCCAGGAAAAGCGTGTTGATCACCGTCGCCGACAGCAGGCGGAGCCGCTTCGTGAACGCCTCCTCGTCCTGATCGTCCGGCTTCTCCAGAAGGTAGACGACGGCGGGATCGAGCTTCCGGAGCACGCCGTCGATGGACTCCTCGTTCGACCGGATCCGCTCGACCGTCTCCGCCTGCCGGAGGCGGATCTCCTCGAGGAACGCCTCCCAGCGCTTCGTGTCGAGGCCTGCCAGGGCCTCGGGCCCCGGATCGCCGAAAATCCCCATCTCCTCGAGAAACGTCTTCTCGGAAAACCGGTCCAGACCCATCGGATCGGCGTCCGCGGCCTCGAGGGGAAGCCGTCGCAGCTTGCCCAGGAGCTTTTCGAGGTTGTAGTGGAGGTTCCGGTCGATTTCCTGCGTGCGGGAGTCCGGGTACCCCTGGCGGGGGAAGTAGTAGTCGAAGAGCACCGCCTTCGAGGCGCCGGCCGTCGTGGCGAGGAGACGGGAAAAGTACCGGCGCGGGGGGATGCCCTTGATCTTGAGCAGCGACTTGCTCACGTCGTCGTATTCGACGATCACGATCTCCTCGGCGGCCTGCTCCTGCCATCTCACCTGCCGACCCGGGTGAACGCGGCGGCGAAGATCGAACATCCCGTCGTAGGCGAGCCGGTCCAGACCCAGGAAAACGTCCGCGGACCAGAGGACCGTCGCAACGAGCGTCAGCACGAGCGCGACGCCGACGGGCCACAGAAGGCCCTGGAGCCTTCCGCGCGCGCCGGGGCTCCCCTGGCTCTCGTTCTCGAGGGAATCGGGACTCGTTTCCGCCATGGGCCGGCCGGTCTCCTACAAGGAAGGAAAGGACGCTTGCTCCAGAGACTCTAACGAAAGACCGGGGGGGCTGCCAGGCATCTTCGGCCGGCAAGACCAATCAAAAATCCCCCGAATCCACCAAGGAGATCCGGGGGATTGCGAACGGAAACAAGACCAATGACCAGTGACCAAAACGCCCCGCACCCTCGCTACTTCTTCGCCCACCGGGCGTCGAAGCCCTTCTTGCCCTCCTTGCCGGCGATGTCGCCTCCGCTGATGATGATCACCTTGCAGTTCTTCAGGACCTTGGTGGCCTCGTCCGTCTTCTTCAGCTCCAGCGCGTCCCGGGCGCTGATCATGATGTTCGCCTTCTGCAGGCCGGTGGCCTTCACCGCCTTGAACTTGAACTCGTACTTGTGCTTCTTCTGCCCCTTCTTGCCCCCGAAATCCACACCCTGCTGGAAGAGGAGGGGCAGGTTCAGACCGGCCACCCGGACGGGAGTGCGTCGGATCTCGCAGACCCGGATCACCAGCGCGCGGGGGCCGGCCAGCTGCGAAATCTTCTCGAAGGGCGTGTTCGAGGTCACGTAGTGAACCATGCCCGTTTCCGACGCCTCCGACTCTTCCACCTCCGAGAGATCGTAGACCGAATGAACCTTCCCGTTCGCGTCCTCGAACTGCACCTCCGGATACATCGCCGGGTTCAGGGGCTCGCCGTCCTCCTCGAGACCGCGGGCGTCGAAGAAGACCTCGTCGTATTCCGGGACCTCCTCCTCCTCCGAAGGATCGTAGGCCGGCGGTTCCACTTCGCCCGGTTCGGTTCCGCCCGGCTGGGGAGGCGTTTCCCCTGGCGCGGGTTGCGCGGGGGTCTCGCCGGGGGACGGCTGCGCGGGGGTCTCGCCGGGAGACGGCTGCGCGGGGGTCTCGCCGGGGGACGGCTGCGCGGGGGTCTCGCCGGGGGACGGCTGCGCGGGGGTCTCGCCGGGGGACGGCTGTGCAGGGGTCTCGCCGGGGGACGGTTGCGGCGGTGTCTCGCCGTGCGAGGGCGGCGAAGGGGGTTCGTCCTCGCCGGGTTGCGAGGGCGTTTCGTCTCCGCCCGGCTGGGCCGGGGTGTCCGACCCGGAGGGTCCCGGCGGGAGATCGTGGGCGGGCTCGAAACGCTCGGGGTGCTTCTCGTACTCGTTGAGCGCCTTCCGCCAGTCGAAGGGTTTCTTCTTCTCGATCTTCTTCCTGAGTTTTTCGATCTGGGTGTTGTAGAAGACGCCCACGACGCCCTCGGCTCCCCAGATGGGCACCTTGAGGAGTTTCTTGAAGAACGGAAAGGAGACGTTCTTCTCGATCCACTCGCCGTCCCCGACTTCCTCCCACATCCGGACCCGGCCCCTCAATTCCTGGGCCATGTCGCCCAGGAAGCGATCACCGTCCAGGCGGACCTGGGAGGCGAGCCGGACGGCGTTCCGATAGCAGTCGAGCTGGGCGGCCCGCATGGCCTGGATGCGCATCCGGGCGAGCAGGCGGCGGGAGCGGGTCTCGACGTATTCCCGCACGAGGTCTTCGGGAGGAACGCCGAAGCCCTCCACGAGGAAGTAGCCGTGCTGCCAGTCGATGCGGGAGGTCAAGCGCCCGCGTCCGCCGCACACAGGGCAGGTCTCGCCTTGTTTGAAGGGAACGACGGCGTTCCGCGAGGGAATGCCGTTGGAGCGTAGTTCGACGGTGTTCCACCCGCAGTTGGGGCAATCCACGTCGATCTCCTCGATGGCGGGTTTGAAGTGCCGGTGGAGGCTCGGCTGCTCTGCCTGAAGAGGCAAGGCGCTTCCGAGGATCAGAACCGCCAGGGTGGCGAGGGCCGGCCAGGGGATTCGGGAGAGGACCTTCATCGCGTTTCTCCAACCAGAAAACTTCGGATTGGATCTACTCAAATGGCATACCAACCGCCGCGTTATCCAGGAAAGATTTATCTTTCCTTCCTGTAACGAGTTACACATTACCGTCCGGCGAGTCCCCGCTGGCCTTGTCCCCGGAGAGGGACACCATGGAGGACCGGGGGGGGACAATCGCCGGTTTCATGCGAAGTCATTGTAACCGGGGCCCCGGACGGCGGCAAGCCCGGCGCCGAAGGAGGCTTTCGCGCTCTCACTTCAGGTCGGATCGCGGACATCCTGTCCGCAGCACCTCCCCCCGCATGGCTGCGCCACTCCACTTGCGCTTCGTGGCGGTGTCTGTAAACTGGAATCCGTTGCTCGCATGTACAACAGGGCGGGGTCCGGGGTTTTTCCATCGTCATGCACGCAGGATGCAAT
>CAZDSO010000306.1:0-3974 GCA_964508045.1 uncultured Planctomycetia bacterium
GGCCTACCAGCTGATCCAGTCGAAGGTGGCGGTGGGCTCGGGCGGATGGACGGGCAAGGGCTGGTGCGAGGGGACGCAGAACACGCTGAACTTCACGCCCTACCGTCACACGGATTTCATCTTCGCGGTGACGGGTGAGGAATGGGGGTTCCTGGGGGGGGCGGGTCTGCTGCTCGCCTACCTCGTCCTGTTCGGCCTCTCGCTTCGCGTCGCCTCGAAGACGCGGGAGCCCTTCGGGCGGCTCGTGGTCGTGGGGCTTTCGACGCTTCTGGCGGTGCAGGTCTGCGTGAACATCGGCATGACGGTCGGGCTCGCCCCCATCACGGGCCTGACGCTGCCCTTCATCTCCTACGGGGGCTCCTCCATGGTCTCCTCCTTCATGGCGATGGGGCTGATCGCCAGCGTCGCTTCCCGCAAGGTGCCCGTCATGGCCTCGGGCTAGCAACGTGTCGCGGCGAAGAGCCCCGACAGGGATGATCCCATCGAGTGCGCAGGGATTCGTCATTCCTCGATTCAATCCACCCCTCCTTTCCCTTCCCCTCCCGCCGTGGTAGTCTTGAATCGCCTTTCCGGCTTTCGAGGGCATCGGCGAGGCTTCCGATCCGGCTGGGGGGCGATCCTGGATCCGAGGAGAGGAGCGCATGGCCGTACCCCGCCGCCTCGAAAGGAGACGACGGTCCTTCGATCCCCGCCGGAAGAAGGGGCTGGACACGCGGATGTGGCTCCGCGTGTGGGGAAGCGTCTGCGGCGTCGCCCTGGTCGTCGGCTTCCTGACGCCCATCGTTTTCCCGCAGAGAGACTTCTGGAGCGGGCAGACGACCTACAAGACGATCCTGTTCACGGATCTGCTGAAGGACGCCGACGCGAAGATCGCCTTCTTCGTTCTCCTGCCGCTGGTCGTGGGCCTGGCCGCTGGGATCCTGAGCAACCTCGTCAAGGGACCCGCGCTTCCGATTTCGCTCCTCGGCGTCTCCTTCGTGTCCATGCTCTTCAGCGTCTACGTCCTGGGCGCGTCCGAGGTGTCGAGGGAGTTCACCCCCGCCCCCACCGGGACCGGGTCTTCAGAGACCCTCCTGCCGGGGGTCGTCTTTCTCATGATGGTTTTTTCCGCCATCGCCGTCGCGGCGGGAAATCATCTCCGGAAATTGCACAAGATCGACATGCTGTCGCGCGTGATGCTCGGCATCGGCGGGATCGGGCTTTTGTTGAGCTTCCTGATTCCGGCGTTCGATGGCAAGCCGCTTCTGTTCCAGCTTCTCCAGGAGGAGGCCTTGAAGAACGCCTGGGCCCTTCTGCTGATCCTGCTGGGACTCGTGGCGTACGGCGTCCTTGGAGCCGTCAACCTGGCCTTCGCGGAAGAAAAGCCGGAACTGACCAAGACCGTGAGCATCTCCGGCCGGATCCTGCTGGGCCTGGTCCCCGGGTCCTTTTTCCTGATGTTCATGGTCCTCGGCAAGGACGCCGGAGGCGGAGCGCTCTGCTTCTTCCTGATCATCATGAAGGTTTTCCTGATCTTCTACGGCTACATGATCCTCATTCCCGTGGGGTTGCTCGGCCTCTTCGACGAGCTGCTCGGCGGTGCCGCCCCGGGAACGCATGAACGTACGGCCCGGGGGCGAAGGGCCTCCGAGGAGGAGGCGCGTCGGAAACTGCGCACGTTGCAGGACGCCTTCGAGGACGGCGTGATCGACGAGGAGGCGTACCGGAGCAAGCGTCGCGCGATCCGCGCCGGGATGCGCCGGGCTTCGGGCACGCCCCCGCCGCGAGGAAGGACGAGGGAGGACGCGGAGGCAGAGGAAGAACACGGGGAGGAGACCCCCGAGGATCTGCACGACCGCCTCATGGACCGCGACCGGACGCCCCTGAGCGAGCTCCGGAGGATCGCCGAGGAACACGGGGTCGAGGTCGCGCTTTCCGACCGAGGCAAGGTCTCCCGGTCGGAAACCGTCCAGCGCGTCCTTGACACGCTGTACGGCTGACGGCCGGGAGAACGGGAACAAGAAAACCATGTGCGTTTTCCCGTCCGATCCGCGAACGGAATCAGCTGGCAGGACGCATCGTTTTCTTTCTCGACAGGGAGGCATGATGAACTTTTCGTCTTCTTTCCGTATCGAGTCCGCACTCCTTGGCCTTTTCCTTTTGGCGGGTTTCGCACGTGCCGCGGCGGCGCAGGAGAGCCCCGGGAAAGACGGGGCGCAATCCGCGATGCACCGCGGGAACCTGGAGCGCACCGGCTGCTTTCCCTCCACGGGACACCGGGAGGAGCCCGAGACGCTTTGGACCTTCGAGGTGGGCGCGGCCGTCTTGACCTCTCCGACCGTCGGAGGTGGATCCGTCTACTTCGGAGACGAGGCGGGTCGTCTGCACGCCCTCGACGCTGCCTCGGGAGAGGAAAAGTGGTTTTTCCAGGCGAAGAAGGCCGTCCGGTCCACGCCCTGCCTCTCGGGAGGGGCCGTGTATTTCGGAAGCGAGGAGGGATCTTTGGTTTGTCTGGGCGCCGAAAATGGCGAGGAGCGATGGACGTACGAGGTGGGATTCGCCGTCTCTTCCTCCCCGGCCGTGAAGGACGGCGTAGCGTACGTAGGCGGCTTCGGCCTCCACGCCGTGGACTGCGAGACGGGGAAGAAGAAGTGGTTATTCATGAGCGTGGCTCCCGTATTCTCTTCCCCGGCCCTTTCAGGAGAGATCGTCTGTTTCGGGTGCATGGACGGATGCGTGTACGCCCTGGATCGGGAGACGGGAAAACAGCAATGGTCCTTCCGGACGGGGGAAGAGATCTGGGCTTCCCCGGCCGTGGCGGACGGAACGGTTTTCATCGGGAGCTGGGACCACATCTTCTACGCCCTCGACCTGGAAACGGGGAAGGAGAAGTGGCGGTTCGAGACGAAGCTGAACATCGGTTCCTCCCCCGCCGTCGCCGGGGGCCTCGTGCTGTTCTCGAGCTGGGAAGGGGTCCTGTTCGCCCTGGAGGCGGACACCGGCAAGAAGAAGTGGGAGCAGGTCATCGGCCCCGTGTCGCTCTCCCACACCTCCCCCTCGGTGGCGGGAGAGGTCGTGTATGCGGGCAGCAAGGCGGGATTCGTGGGCGCGAGGGATCTCAAGACCGGGGAGAAACGCTGGAGTTATCGGGTGTACGGCCTGGTCTATTCCTCGCCGGTGATCCATGACGGCGTCCTCTACCTGGGAAGCCAAAAGGGCATCCTCCACGCCCTGAAGTAGAAGCTTGACCTGCCGCGGCGTTTCGGGTTTCTTGATGGGGTCAGGGCCGGAGAAAAGAGAGGCACGAACCTGCATCGGCCCGCACCCTGGTCGCCCGGAGTGCCATCCATGAACGAGGAAGAAGTCGATCTGGTCGCCGTGGCGGTCGACGAGGTCCAGGCGCGCATCTACCGGCGTCTGCTGGAAGAGCGCGGGATCCAGGTCCTCTTGCTCGACGCCGACGACAAACCCATCGAGCACATCGGCTCCCCCGCCGACACCAAGAAGGACATCCGCGTGATCGCCTCGGTCGAGGACCTCGAGAGGGCCCAGGAGATCATCCACCAGTTCGAGAGCAAGCGGATCACCAAGGCCATCTCCAAGTCCGGCAGCCACATGATGTTCCGCTGTCCCCACTGCGGAAAATACCTCGCCTTCCCCGCCAAGGAGCGCGGCACCCAGCAATTCTGCCCCAAGTGCCTCAAGATCATCGACGTGCCCGAGTAGACCTTTCCGCCGGCGCGGGTTGTTGGTCATGGGGCGGGACGTGCAGGGATTGTGGATTCCAGATTTCAGTCGTCCGATTTCGGTCGCCAAGAGTGCAAGGGCCGCCATGGACCTCGTCGTCAGACACGTAGACGAAGTCGGAGTGGCGCAGCCATGCGGGACGAGGTGCTGCGGACAGGATGTCCGCGATCCGCGCAAGCCGGCCGGCACGCCACCGTTTGTGGGAGGCGTGTGTCCCGGGCCGCGCGGACACCCGGCCCGGGACCACG
>CAZDSO010000307.1:0-3928 GCA_964508045.1 uncultured Planctomycetia bacterium
CGGGGGTGGCGGCGGCGACGGCGGGGGCGAGCTCGTCTTCTACGTGCTGATGCTTCTCCTCAGGCTCTGCATCCACCACCCCTACATCGGCATCCCCCTCACGATCGCGGCGGTCGTGGGCTTCGTCCTCTACAAGAGGAAGACGGGCGGGAAGCGCGGGTTCGGCCGCTACGCGAGCGGGACCGGCGTCAAGCCCCGGCGCCGCGGCGCGCGCATCGACCGGCTGGCGCAGGACGACCCGAACTTCTCCCGCCCGCTCCTTCTGGACTTCGTGCAGCTTCTGTACGCGCGCGCCCAGCACGCGCGGGGGACGGGGGACGTCGATCCCGTCGCCCCCTACTTCACAAAGCAGGCGCTCGCGGCGCTTCGCGCCGAACACGAAGAGGAAGGTCTGACGGGCGTCGAGAACGTGATCATCGGCCGGTCGGATCTCGTCCAGGTCCAGGTCCGCCCGGGGCGGTCGAACGTCGTGCGGGTGGAGTTCGAGGTGAACCTGACGGAGCGGCGCGGGGAGGCCTCGCGGGATCTCTACGCGGTGGAGCGGTGGTCTTTCCAGCGGAAGGCGGGCGTACTTTCCAAGGGCCCCGAGGAGATGCGGACGCTTTCCTGCCCGGGGTGCGGAGCTTCCGTCGAGCTCACGCCCGGGGGATCTTGCGCGTACTGCGGCGCGCCGGGCGGGACCGGGGAGTTCCACTGGACGGTCTCGAGCCGGATGGTGATGCGAAAGTCCGCAAAGCCCCCGCCGGTGGTCGGCCGCTGGACCGGCGTGGAGGAGGGGACGCGCCTTCCCACGATCTTCCAGGAGGACTTCCACGCGGCGCGCAAGAAGTTCCGCGCGCGCCATCCGGACTTCTCGTGGGAACCTTTCGCGCGGCGGGTGGACGGCATGTTCCGCGCGCTGCAGGAGGCGTGGTCCACGCAGGCGTTCGAGAAGGCACGGCCGCACGAGTCGGATCCGCTGTTCAACGCGCACCGGTTCTGGATCGAGCGGTACCGGAAGGCGGGTCTGAAGAACCGGCTGGACGCGATCGAGGTGGAGCGGATCCAGCCCTGCAAGATCGAGACGGACGCCTTCTACGAGGCGATCACGGTGCGGCTCTTCGCGAAGATGATCGACTACACCGAGAACGCGTCCGGCGAGGTGGTGTCGGGATCGAAGAAGAAGAAGCGCAGCTTCTCGGAGTACTGGACGCTGATCCGGCGGATCGGGGCGAAGCGAACGGGCGAGGGGGCACAGGACCGTTGCCCGAGCTGCGGCGCGCCCGTGCAGGTGAACATGGCCGGCGACTGCGCGTACTGCGGGAGCAAGGTGACCACGGGCGACTTCGACTGGGTGCTCTCCTCCATCGAGCAGGACGAGACGTACCGGGGGTAGGATGGAATGGAAGATTTCAGGAATTGAGGGATTGGGGATTGGGGATTGGGGATTTTCACGTTGCGGTCATCCCCGATCCGCATTCCCTTGCTTCCTCCTTACCGCCCTGCTCGCCCTGGCGGCTTCCTGCGCGTCCGACCCGACGCCGCTGGGCAAGGAGAAGCAGGCGATCGTCGCGAAGTACATCCGGATGGTGGAGGAGGACTTCGCGGCCTACCGGCGCCGGGTCGACGATCTCGAGGCGAAGCGCCGCCGGCTGAAGGCGCAGCTGCAGGGCCTGGACGCCGGCCGCGCCTCCCCTTCCACGGACCGCGACGAGGAGGTGCGGCAGCTGATCGAGGGCCGGATCGACATCGAAGGGGAACTCCAGGCGCTGGAGCGCACGCGCGCGCGCATCGAGCGGATGGTCGAGACCGACCGGGAAGAGGACGAGGCGCTGGAAGCGGAATGGCGGGAGGTGGAGAAGAAGTACGAGAAGCTCCTCCAGGACTACGACGCGCTGACCGGTCTTCTGGACGAAGCAGCGGGCATCGGGAAACGGGAGGAGTGAGAGAGGCCGGCGGGACCAGGGGGCAAGGCTGGATTTCACCGGATAGAAATCCCAAATCCCAACGAGATGAGACGGGGGGGGGAGTCCCAACAAAGGTGGGATGGCAATCTCAAAAAGAGTGGGGAAAATCGAAAGATCAAGTTTTGATTTTCAAGGCATCGCGTCGCGCAGGGCGTCCCGAATCCGGAGGCCGTCCAGGGACGAGAAAAGCGATGAGCGGCGGGTCTCTTTTCAAAATGCCCCCCGGGCATCGGGTCTTCCCGGGGAACTCCCACCTTGGACCTTTGGCTTTCGACTGCTGAAATCTACAATCTACAACCCCCTTCGGTTATAAAACGCCATGCCCGTTGTTGCCCTCAAGACCTTCGGTTGCAAGGTCAACCGATGCGACACCGCCGCGATGGCCCTCGGACTTCGCGAGCGCGGCTTCGAGGCCGTCCCCGCCCCCCGCGAGAACGCCGACGCCTTCCTCGTCAACACCTGCGCCGTCACCGCCCGCGCCGTCCAGAAGACCGCCAAGCACCTGCGGGGCCTCCGGCGCGACCACCCCCGCGCCCCCATCGCCGTCTACGGTTGCGCCGTCTCCTACGCGGGCGCGTTCGCCGATGTCGAGAACGCAGCATTCTTCGAGCGGGGGGCGGAGGCGCAGGCGCTGGACTTCCTGCAGGAACGGCTTCTTGAAGATCCCGAATCCCAGATCCCCAAGCAGCCGTGCCGCCGCCAAAGCGGGAGGACTCTCACCGCCGAGAACGGGGAGGACGCAGAGGGGCATGGAAGAGGATTCCCTCGAAACACGCCGCGATTTCCGCGGTTGGATCCGAGCCCAATCGCTGCCGGCTCGCCGGGAGGCTCGCCCTCCAACGCCCCGGGTTCTTCTGTGTTCCAGGACTCCGGTTCCCCTTCCCCCCTTTCCTCCTCCCGCACACCCGGCCAGGATCCGCTGACGCTCGGCCGCACCCGCGCCTTTGTCAAGGTCGCCGACGGCTGCGACGGACGCTGCACCTTTTGCGTCGTCCCCCGCCTCCGGGGGCCCTTCCGCTCCCGGCCGCTCGAAGAGATCCTCGAAGAAACGCGGGCTCTCGCCGGCGCGGGACACCGCGAGATCGTCCCCGTCGCCGTCCACCTGGGCTGCTGGGGGGAAGACCTCGATCCCCCGCGCAAACCCGGGGAACTCGTCGAGAAGATCGCCTCGGTTCCCGGCGTGGAACGGGTCCGCCTCTCCTCCCTCGAGTCCGCGAAGCTGGGCGAGGACCTGCTGGACCTCGCCGGACACGAGGGCGTCGCGCCCCACTTCCACCTCCCGCTGCAGAGCGGCGACGCCTCCGTCCTGGAGAGGATGGGGCGGGGCTACACCCCGGAGGCGTTCCTCGACGCGGTGGACCGGATCCGGAAGCGGTTTCCGACCGTCGCCGTCACCACCGACGTGATCGCCGGCTTCCCGGGCGAGAGCGAGGATGCCTTCGGGAACACGCTGGCGCTCTGCCGGAAAGCCGCGTTCAGCCGCATCCACGCCTTCCCCTTCAGCGTCCGGCCGGGCACGCCAGCGGCCTCCTACCCGGACCTCCTCTCGAAACGGGAAATCCGCGCCCGCATGGACGCCCTGCTCTCGCTGGGCCGGGCGCTCGCCGAGCGCTTCCGCGCCGGGCGGATCGGCGCGACGGACCGCGTTCTGCTGGAGCGGCCGGTGAAGGACCGCCCGGGCTTCTTCGAGGGTCTGGACGGGGTCTACCAGCGGGTGATCGTGCCGGCCCTTGACGAGGAGGCCGGGCGGCTCGTGGACGTGCGCATCACGGGCGTGGAGGGGAACCGGTGCGTGGGGGAGAGGGTGTGAGGGGGCATTGGGCATTGGTCACTGGAAGGGGGATGGGAATTGAGGGATTCGGGGATTGTAGATTTCAGATGCCTCCCTCCTCAACGCCGTCGGTCCGTGCAAGGGAAATGCTGCGTGCGTAGAGTCGAACATGGGCGCCATGATGGTGCCCCGAATGACCGACGCCGGGCTG
>CAZDSO010000308.1:0-3863 GCA_964508045.1 uncultured Planctomycetia bacterium
TGTCCGGGGAGGGTTTTCCGGGGGGACGCCGGGGCGGGGCGGGGGGCGCCGAGCCCTTGGGCCAGGCCTTGGGCAGCTCGACGAGGATGTAGTAGCCCATCCAGAAGACGGCGGAGAGCAGGGTCCCGATGAAGACGGTGCCCATGAAGGGCGTGAGGGACTCGGAGAGGGCCGAGACGAGGAGGGAGGCGGCGGCGAAGAGCAGCAGGAGCTGGGTGCGGCCCGCCACGTCGTAGAAGGGGAGGAAGACCAGGGCCGCCACGGCGGCCGCGAGGAAGAGGAGGTTCAGGACCTGGAACATCGTCGGGCTCATGTAGGTCACGGAGACCCGGCCGTTTCCGGCGAGCTTGTAGAAGCGGACCCGCCGCTTGTTCTTGGTGATGGTGAAATCGGGCTCGCCGAGGGCCTTCTTCTTCGCCGCCTCCGTCTTCAGGTGTTTCACCGACTGGGCGAGGTCCGAGGGGGCGTCGGTCTCGTCCTGGCCGCCCAGGAAGTAGTCGCGGATGCGTTCCCAGATGCCGTGCCGGCGGTGGAGGACGGTCAGGGAATCGGACCCGAACGAGAGGTAGCGGTAGTCCTTTGGGAGATGGAGATCGAGGGTCAGGCGGGAGACGGGGGGCGCGTCCTCCTGGCCGGGTTCGCCGAGGATTTCCGGGACGCCCACGTCGAAGACCTCCAGGGCCTCCATGCCCTTGTTGTCGGGAACGATGTCGTAGAGGATCTTGATGAGGAACGCCTCCTCCCGTCCCCGCACGGCGCTGAGATTGATCAGCTTCACGCGCGGGTCGCCCTCCCCGCCTCTCGAGATGCGCTCGCGCTCTCCGGCCACCGACAGGAAGGTGACGGACGCCCCTTCCGGCAGGCGGACCCGGAGGCTCTGGCGTTCCTTGTTCTTGAGGGACATCAGGGCGCGGACCCGGATCGCGCGCTCCTCGGTCACCACGGCGTCGAGGTGGAGGTGGTCGACCACCGTGGGGAGGGCCTTCTCGTACTCGTATTTCGTGACGCCGAGCTTCATCCCCCACGGGAGCTCGGTGTACCGGTAGACGGTGAAGGGGTTCTTCTCCTTGAGCGAGGCGGGCAGCTCGGCGACGTCGGCCTTGTAGAGCTTGCCGCCGGTCGGGGCGGGCATCAGGACGATGTTGTCCCCCTTGGTGAAGGCGAGGTAGCCGGTGGCCTGGAAGACGTCGTGCACCTGCAGGTCGGGGACCTCCACGGCGAGGGCCTGGCCCGGTTCCAGGTCCTCCAGGGCCAGTTTCGTTCGGACCTTCACGGCCACCTCTCCCATCCGCTCCTTCTGGATCTCCACCTTCCAGACCCGGCGGCCCTTCTCCTCGTCCACCGTCTCGGTGACCTGTTTCCGGTTCTTCACCTCGGGGTCGAGCACGTCCCAGCGCTTGCCTCCGGCTTCCTTCTCCCCCTCCTCCCCGGGCTTGATCCAGGCCGGGAAGGAGTAGGTGAAGGCGTCCACGCCGGCCTGCTTGATCTCGAACCGGATGTCGTGGATCACCTCCACGGCCGTGTCCTTGACGTCGAGAAGCGTGTAGATCTTCGCCGTCACGCGGCTGGGCCGCTTGGTGACCTCCAGATTGGCCCGGAAGGCCGTCTCGGCGGGGTCCTCGGTCTTCGAGAGGTTGTAGACGAACCCGAGCAGGGCCGGCCCGCCCGTTTGCCTCACGATCTCGGAGACGTTCCGGGACTCATAGCCCTCGAGCTCGCCCTCGACGCGAAGGTCGTACCCCTCCTTCGTGCGGACCGCCACCCATCCCCGGTCCTTCTTGGCGTCGGGCACGCGGAACCACGGAAGCCGGAATGCGCCCGTCAGTGCCTCTTTCCTCTCCTTTCGCAGCTCGAAATGCATCCCGATCTTCCCCTTCGTCTTGGAGGGGAACGTCACCTCGATCCACCGCCGCCCGGCCTCCCCTTCCGACACCGTCCGGTTCAAGTCGCCCGGCCGCCTCAGGTAAAGCTTCTGGATCTCGTAGCCCGCGGGCGCCATCCAGCGGACGCCGAAGACGCCGCTCCTCTCCACCGCGACGTCCAGCCGCCCCGTGAACTCGATCCGGCCTTCCGTCACGAACACCTTGCCCCTCAGCTCCGAGGTCAGCTCCGGCTTCTCCTTCTCGACCGACAGGGAGAGGCTCACCGGGCGCTTCAGGTAGTTGAAGGCGAAATCCGTGTCCGGCGCCTTCAGCGGCGCCGGCAGGTCGTTCACGTCGATCTGGGAAAGCCCCGAGCGCTCCGACACCTGGCCCGTGAGCGGGGGCGTGAGGTCGACCGCGATGCTTCCCTCCTCGCGGCGGGCGCCGAGCGCCTGCACGACGGGCACCGCCAGCGTGTCCGGCATCTCGCCCGTGAAGGCCCGCTGCATCCGCAGATGGAACACGAAGGACTCCTTCGCCCCCGTATGCAGCTTCAGATCCAGCACCTTCCCCTCGGCTTCCTCCTTGACGTCGGCGCTCAATAGGTTCGCCCGGTCGTAGGAGATCAGCAGGAAATCGGGCGGCAACAGGATCCGGAAGCGGTCCGCCGGCGCCTGGAGGATCTCGTAGCGCAGCGTGGCCTGCATCTCCATCGATCCCTCTTCGATCTTGACCTTCGTCAGGACCTCGGGGTGGAGGATGGCCTCGCGCACCGCCAGCCTCTCCGCCTGGGTCCGCCAGCGCACCTCCACCTCTCGGTTCGGGCCCAGAAACGCCAGAAGCCGGGTGGCGTCGTCTCCCACCGGCGTCTCCGAGGCGGCCAGGTTCGGCTTCAGCGTGATCTTCAGGTTCCCCCCGGGCAGAACCGCCTCCAGGCGCGCCACCGACGCCGCCGGCGCCTTGAAACGGAAGAACTTCTCCCCCTCCTCCTCTTCCACCTTGACGGCGAAGGCGATCTCCAGCCGGTAGGTCCCGGGCTTCTGGACGAGGAGGCGGTACCCGCCGCCCTCGCCCGCGGCCAGGATCACGCCCTCCTCCGGCGTCTTCACCGAGCTCACGGCCAAATTCTCGAGCGGAAAGGGGAGCGCCGACCATCCCTCCTTGAAGGCCTCGATCTGGTAGACGGCCGTGAAGGAGGCGGTCTTCTCCTTGACCTTCCCGCTGTAGGAGGCGGCGGTGACGGCCGCGGGAAGCGGGGGTGCCTCCTTCCCCTCCAGCACCGGCGGCCGGGATTTCTTCCACAGCTCCAGGAATTTCTCGTAGGGCAGGAACACGCCGCGCCCGGTCTTCTCGAACACCTTCTCCAGGTCCTTGTAGGGGATGTAGATGGTGTTCTGGTCCGGGCGGACCACCTCGGCCTCGCCGTCGTCGGGCTCGGCCGCCTGCACCGGCCGGGGAAGGCCGGCCAGCGCCGCGAGGCACAGGACGAGGAAGGCCGGGAGCAGGACGGTCAGGAATGCAGGGTGGATTCGGGCCGCTGGCCGCATGGCATCCTCCGAGAAAGGATCGGGTTCGAGGTCGTGAGGGATTCCGGAACGCACCGAGTCTACCCTCCGCCCCTTCCTCCTTCAAGAAAGGACGCGAATCCGCGCGGGAAGTTCCCGCGCGGCAAGCGGGGGGGGGATCTTTGCTTTGCTGCTGCGCAGGGATTTCAGATTTCAGATTGTGGGTTGGAGCAACGCGCTGCGGATCGCCGAACCTCCGGCTTCGCCGGAGGATTCGCCTCCCACAACCTTCCCGGGGATGACGAAGGCACGGGTCCCCCCGGCGCCATTCGCGCTGTGGCTGTTTGGATTGGGCGCGTGCCGACGTTCGTAGTGAGCCACGTAGCGGTTGCGGAGTGGCGCAGCAGCGTTGCCGAAGAGCAGACATGTTTGCCTCGTTCCGGAGGTATTCGCGCTGTAGTCATTTTCGAGGTCCGCCGGCCTGCTCCGGCCTGCA
>CAZDSO010000309.1:0-3789 GCA_964508045.1 uncultured Planctomycetia bacterium
ACGCTTCGCAAACCAAGCGAAGGTGGGCCCCCGAGCCAAAACACAGCCGGCTCGCTCGCCCTCCAAGTTTTCATGGTTTCTGGGAGAGCCGAAGGCTCATGGCTGACTGAAATCCGGAATCCCCATCCGATCCACGTTGCCGTGACAGACTACCCTTCTTGCACATCATACACCTCCCTCGCCTCCTCGAACGCGATCCCCTCGAGATAGCGTTCGATCGAGGCGTCGTAGGAGGCCGTGTGGGCGAAGGCCTTCCGGGCGAGGGCGAACCGCGTGGCCAGATCCAGGGCCCCGTCGCCGGCTTCGAGGGCCGCCAACACCTCTCCGTACGACGCCGGATCCACGACGACCGCCACCCGCAGGAAGTTCTTCGCGGCCGCGCGGACCATGCAGGGCCCTCCGATGTCGATGTTCGCGCGCGCCTTCTCCACGGTGACGCCGGCCGAGGCGACGGTCTCGTTGAAGGGGTAGAGGTTCACCACCACCATGTCGAAGCGGAGGGATCCCGTCCTCTCGAGGTCCTGATCGTGGGCCTCGTTGAAACGCTCGGACAGCAGGCCCAGGTAGATCTTGAAATCCAGCGTCTTGACCAGCCCCCCCTGCATCTCCGGCTGACCCGTGAAGGCCGAGATGGCCGTCAGCCGGTCCGCCCTGTCGCCCAGGATCTCCGAGAGCTTCTCGTAGGTCCCCCCCGTCGAGAAGAAACGAACGTCGGGACAGCGATCCAGAAGCCCGGGGACGAACGTCTCAAGCCCCCGCTTGTCGGAAACGGATACGATCACGTTCCGGATCGGAACGCGATCTTCCACCCGATCCACGATGTTGATCGCCACGGTTCACCTCCTGTTCTTGTTCAAAAGCGCGGAACGTTTCTCGAGATCCGGGAGCCTCCTCCCCCCCCTTCCCCTACGATCCGGCCACCATCACGTTCCGGATGCGAAGGGAAGGCGTCCGGAAAGGGCCCTGGCGGACCGCGTCGTCCCCCACACCGTCCAGGCCCGCGAGGATGCCGTCCAGCGTCCCCGAGAGACTCACACCCGCCACGGGCCCGGCGATGCGGCCTCCCCGGATGCGGGCTCCCAGCGCCGCCGCGGAAACCGCCCCCGTCACGGGATCGATGCCCCGTCCCATGAAACCCGTCACGTAGAGACCTTCCTCCACGTCCGCAAGCAGCGTTTCCAGGGATCCCGCCCCCGGGGCGATGACCAGCTGCGTCGGCAGCACGCCGGGCGGATGGTCCGCCCCGGGCCGGAATCCGTTCCCCGTCGATTCGCATCCGGCCTTGGAGGCGCTCGCCACGTCGTAGAGGAACCCCTCGAGCACGCCCTCCTCCACCAGCGAGGTGCGTTGCGCCGGGACCCCCTCGTCGTCCCAGGGGACGCTTCCGGACGACGCCGGGTCCAGCGGGTCGTCGAACAGCGTGAACGCCCTTCCCGCGACCCGCCCGCCCACCCGGCCCGCCAGGTAGGAGCGGCCGAGATGGACCTGGCTCCCGTCGAGGGCGGCCGCCAGCGCGCCGGCGAGATCAGGCGACTGGGACCGGTCGATGACGACGTCGCGGGGACCCGTGGGCAGGGGACGGCCGCCGAGCGTGACGACCAGCCGTTTCCCGATGGAAGCGCCGAGCCCCCGGGGATCGAGGAGGGAAAGCCGGCGCGCGCTTTCCGATCCGAAGAGCTGCTGGCCCGCTTCCCCGTCGGCGGCGGAAATCATGGCGCTGATCTTGAAGGACCCGCTCTCGTAGCCCGCTTCGAGGCCGCGCGTATTGGAGAGGTAGGTCTCGCGGCGGACGTCCGAGAAGGTGACGTAGCGGCTGGAGCGGACGCGACGGTCGACGCTGAAGGCACCCCTTTCGATCTCCAGGGCGTGCTCGAAACGCCCGGCCCGGTCGAGGGCGTCGTGTTCCGGGTCCAACGGGGGGAGGGGACTCGGCGACGAACCCGTCGATTCCCGAAGCCGGGTGTCCGGATCCTCGGGGAACGCCGCGGCGAGGGCGAACGTTTCCCGGGCGGCGTGGCGCAAGGAACCGGGATCCGAAGCGGTGGTGAAGCGCAGGCCCCAGCGCCGGCCCCGGAAGACCCGGATCCCCGCCGAGGCGTGTTCCGTGAAGGTGTACGCGTCAGGGGCCAGACCCTGCACGCGGGCCTCGGTCTTGACTTCACGCCGGTGGAAGAACTCGGCGGCGGTGGCCTTGAGCCGCGTGGCTTCCTCGAACACGCACCGGGCCATTTCCTCGGGTTTCATGACCAGCTCCCCTTCCCCAAATCCCGGATCCCCCCATTGCCCTCTCACCCCCTTCCCCCCACCACCATCTCCTTGACGCGGACGGTGGGCATGCCTTCCCCCACGGGCACGAGCTGTCCCTTGCCGCACATGCCGCCGCTCGGCCCGAAGGCGAAGTCGTTGCCGATCCCGTCCAGGTTCCTGAGTACGGAGAAGGCGTCCCCCACCAGGGCGGCGTGGCAGACGGGGTGGACGAGCCTCCCGTTTTCGATCCAGTCCGCGTCCAGCACCTCGAAGGTGAATCCTCCGCTGTTCGTGTTGGACTGGCCCGCGCCCACCCCCCGGACGTAGAGACCCCGGTCCACCGAGGCGAGGATCTCCTCCGGGTCGAGGTCGCCGGGCGCGAGGTAGGTGTTGGTCATGCGCGGAATGGGGGGGAACCGGAAATCCTGGCGCCGGCCGTTTCCCGTGAGGCCGGCCCCGGTCCTGGACGCGCTGAGCCGGTCATGGAGGAAGCCGGCGAGGATCCCGTTCTCGATGAGGAGGGTCCGGCGGGCCGGCGTGCCCTCGTCGTCCGTCTCGAAACTGCCGCCGAGGCCCGCGGGGGTGGCGTCGTCGACCAGCGTCACGCCGGGCGCGGCCACCGTCTCGCCGACGCGGTCCCGGAAGATGGAATTTCCGCTGGAGACGATGTCGCCCTCGAGGGAATGCCCCACCGCCTCGTGGAAGAGGATGGCGCCCTCGCCGGGGGCGAGGACGACGGGGAAGACGCCGGGGGGGACGTCGCGCGCCTCCAGCATCCGGACGGCCTTGCGGGCGGCCTTTTCCGCGGTTTCCAGGGGGGGGTCGCCTTGCAGGATGTCCCGGTCTCCGCTGGCGGCGCATCCGGCCCGGCCGGACCGGACCGTGTTCCCGCGGCGGGCGAGCGCGTTGACGTGGAGACGGGCGTAGCGTTGCCGCTCCTGCCGTCGTTCCCCGAGGGAGTTCGAGACGTCGAAGTCGCGGGCGATGTCGAGGTACTGGACGACGACGCCGGCGACGGCGGGATCGGCGCGGGACGCCCCTTCGCCGGCCTCCCGGATTCGTTCGATCTTGTTCTCGATGCCGGGCCCGTCGTCTTGGGGGGGGGCAAGGGTGCCGGGGCCGCCATGAAGGGGGGGGACGGAGACGGGGCCGGCGTCCTGATCCGAGAGTTCGGAGGCGACGCGGGCGGCCGCGAGGAGGGCGGCGGGGGTCGTTTCGGTGGTGGAGGCATAGGCGGTCCGCCCGTCCCGGAGGAGGCGTACGCCGGCGCCCGCGGCGGAGCCGGAGGAGGCGGCGTCCAGTCGGCCTTCCTGCCAGGTCAGCCGTGTGGTGGATCTGGATTCCAGAAAGACCTCGGCGAGATCGCCGCCGCGGGCGAGCGCCGCCCGCAGGACGGATCGGAGATCCTCTTCGGCCAGCATGGGCGTCTCCTCAGGGACGGTCCCGGGGGAGCGAGTGTTCCCGGCCGCTCGGGAAACAGAAGAAAGCCATTGAACCGCCGGGGGGGGAGGTTGTCAACCCCGCAAGTCCCGGACCGGGGGG
>CAZDSO010000310.1:0-3779 GCA_964508045.1 uncultured Planctomycetia bacterium
AAGAGCAGCCCGCCGGGGAACCCGAAGACCAGCCCGCGGAACCCCCGGGCGAAGAGCAGCCCGCCGGGGAGCCCGAAGATCAGCCTGCGCAACCCCCGGGCGAAGAACAGCCCGCCGGGGAGCCCGAAGACCAGCCCGCGGAACCCCCGGGCGAAGAACAGCCCGCCGGGGAACCCGAAGACCAGCCCGCGCAACCCCCGGGCGAAGAGCAACCCGCCGGGGAACCCGAAGACCAGCCCGCGGAACCCCCGGGCGAAGAACAGCCCGCCGGGGAACCCGGGGACGAGCCGGGGGAGGAACCGGGAGAAGAACCCCCCGCCGAAGAGCCCGGGGAAGAACCGGCTGCGCCGGTGGAGGACATCGGCGTGTCGCGGGTGAAGGGGGATCGGTACACGGTGTCCGTATCGGGCCGGCCCGTGATTTCCGTCCTCGAGGATCTGTTCGCGATCTCCGGCCGCTCGATCCCCCTGGACCTGGAAGGCGAAGGCCCGCAGGTCTCGGTACGGGCGGAGGAACAATCGTTCTGGGGGGCCCTGGACGCCGTCGTGGAAAAGGGGGGGGCCTATCTCTGGGGCGCCTTTTCCTCTGCGGGTCCCCGCATCCGTCCGCTTCCCTCGGGGCCCTCGGTCCGCCGTCCTCCCGTCGCCCATGACGGTCCGATCCGGGTGAGTCTGGAGCGCCTCGTCCGCCGGGTTCTTTTCGGTCCGTCGCCGGGCGCAGCGCCTCTCGAGTTGAAGGCCTGGGTGCTTCCCGAGCCGGGCGTCCGCCTGCTGGGCCGCGGCGGGTTCGGGCTCGGTTCGATCCCGGTGCGTTTCACGGCGACCGACGACGGGGGCCGCTCGCTCGAGACGCCCCGCAGCTACCTGGCGCGGGTGGGTGGAGGTTTCCAGCTGACGCTTCCGATGAAGAGACCTTCGGCGGAGGCGACGTCCCTCGCTTCCCTCACGATCGAGATGGACCTGGCCTTCGCCGGCGCGTTCGAGGAGACGGAATTCCCGGATGTGGAAAGCCGCGTGGGAGAGGAGATGGAGCGCGAAAACCTCGTGTTGAAGATCGAGCAGGCCGAGGGGACGGGCCTGGTGTTCTCGGTCCGGGGCGAAGGCCTCCGGCGCCAGGGCCGCTTCAAGGGGGCCGGCACGGAAGGCCTGGACGAGGTGCGGGTGGTGGACGGGGCGGGGACGCCTGTGGCGATCGAGGGATACCGCATCGTCGGGGGAGAGGGCGAGATCCGCTACGAGGTCGTCCTGCCCGAGGACCGGCCGGCGGGGCTCACCTTGTTGTATTCCACGGTGAAGGGCCGGGAGAAGCGCAGTTTCCGTTTCACGTTCGAGAACGTGCCGCTGACCGAATAGGAGTGTTCCGATGAGGATCTTGACGCCGCTGATCTGTCTGCTTGTTCTCGCCTTCGCCTCCGCCTCCGCGACGGGGGGAGGCACGACGATCTGGGAGACCTCCACGGCCGGGGATTTCAACGCCGGCACGCTGGAGGGCGTGGTCGTGTATCCTCCGGGCGGGGTGAAGCCCGGCGCCTCGCTCGCGCGCCGGGAACTCGAGGAAGGCGTCATCATGTCGCTTTTGGACGTGCCGGGCCGGGGCATGTTCGTCAGTACCGGCCGGCCGGGCGCGGTCTACAGGATCGACGGCGACAGCATGGAAAAGGTCCTGGAAACCGAGGCCCTGATGATCACGGCCCTGGTGGCGGGAGGCGAGGGGCAGGTGTACGCGGCCGCCGTGCCCGGCGGCAAGATCTACCGGATCCCTCCCGAAGGCGAGCCGTCCCTGATCCTGGTCCCGGACCCCTACATCTGGGCGATGACGATGGATCCGCTCGGGAACCTCCTGGCCGCGACGGGCCCCAACGGGAAGCTCTACCGGGTGGAAAAAGGGGGGGCCTGGGTGAAGGAGATCTTCGCGTCCGACGAGGAGAAGAATCTCGTGTCCCTCGCCGTGGGCGGCGGAGGCGAGGTCTACTGCGGGTCGGCGGAGAACGGCCTCCTCTACAGGGTCAAGCCCGAGGGGACGGTGGAAGCGGTGCATGATTTTTCGGAAAAGGAGGTCCGCTCGATCACCGTCACGCCGGAGGGGCTCGTCGTCGGGGTGAACACGCCGGGGCAGGGTTTCGACCAGGTTTCCTTCGTGGGCAGCCTCTCGGGAACGCTGAGCAGCGAATCCTGGGGGAGCAGCGACCGCCGGGACGTCATGCAGAAGATTTCCGGGGCGGCGCTCTACCGGATCGATCACGAGGAGCGGGTGGAGGAGGTGGCGCGACTCGAGAACACCTTCCTGCTGGACGTGGGCGTGAGCAAGGACGGCCGGATCTTCGTGGCGACGGGGGATTCCGGCCGCGTCTTCGCCGTGGACAGGCAACGGCGCGTCATGACGGTGATGGACCTCGATCAAGAGCAGGTCATCTGCCTCGCCATGGGCGACGACGGGCCGACGGCCCTGGGCTCCGGCGCCCCCGGCGTCTTCTACGCCGTCGACCCCTCCGGGGCCGGCCGCGGGCGATATGTCTCCAAGATCCTCGACGCCGGATTCCCGGCGGTCTGGGGACGCGCCGACGGGTCCGGAAGCGGGTCGTTCCATCTCTCCTTCCGGACCGGGCGGACGGAGAAGCCCGACCGCACCTGGTCGGCGTGGTCCGACCCCCTCACCGACGCGTCCCGTCCCCTCCCGTGCCCCTCGGGACGGTACCTCCAGTTCCGCATCGATTTCGACGGCGACCCCGACGCCCGCATCGAACGGGTCCGGGTCGCCTACAACGTGCAGAACCAGCGGCCCCTGATCAAGGAGCTCAACGTGGGGACGTCGCCGAAGGCCGATACGTACCCCCTGTTCACGGGCCCCCAGGGCAAGGAAGTGAAGATCCAGATCAAGGCGGAGGATCCCAACAACGACCCGCTGGTCTTCCGCCTCTACTACCGGCAGGAGGGAGAGCGGTGGATTCCCATGACGGAAGATCCCCTGCGCGAGACCGAATACGCGTGGGACACCTCGGATCTCCCCGACGGCCTGTACGAGGTCCGGCTCGCGGTCAGCGACGAGATGAACAATCCCACCCCCCTGACGGCGGAAAAGGTCTCCAGGCCCTTTCCCATCGACAACCATCGCCCGCAAGTGGAAGGACTGGCCGTGGTGGAGGGAAGGGTGCCCCAGGTCCGGGGCGTGGCTTCCGACACGGGAAGCCTGGTGACGCGGATCGAGTACCGCGTCGACATGGGCCCCTGGCAGCCGCTGTCCCCCTCGGACGGCGTGTTCGATTCCGGCCGGGAGGCGTTCTCCTTCAGTCTTCCGGGTCTGGGATCGGGCATCCACCGCCTGTGGGTGCGCGTGTACGACCGCGCGGGAAACGTCGGCGTGTCCATGCAGGAGCTCCGCGCGGACTGAAAGGCCGTGAAAAAATCCCGGGGAGCCTTGAACGTGTCCGTGCCCGGCGGGCTGTACGGATCGCCGGCTTCCAGCCTGCATCCCGCGCGGGAAGCGGGTCCCGTCCGCTTCCAGGCGCAGACGGTGCAAGGGCCCTTCGCGCCGTGGCCGTTTTTCGGGGCGCCGCCGGGTAGGGATGGTAGATTGTCGTCAGCCATGAGCCTTCGGCTCTCCCGGAAACCATGAAAACTTGGAGGGCGAGCCTCCCGGCGAGCCGGCCGTGTTTGGGCTCGGGGGGACCCTCGCCCTCCAAGGCGGCCATCCATCAAGGTTTTTCCCGAATTTTCGGAGCAGCCGGCAGCTTTCAGCGGCGCACTTGTAGGGACGGACGCTAGTCCGTCCGCACTCGCCCA
>CAZDSO010000311.1:0-3763 GCA_964508045.1 uncultured Planctomycetia bacterium
TCTCCACTGTGGCGCCCTCCTTCAGGCCCGAGATGGATCCGAAGCGGGCCTCGACGGCGTAGCTGTCGTCGCCCTCGCGCTTGACGTCGCCCAGCCGTACCGCCCCCCAGGCGAAGCAGACGAATCCCAGGATCATGAACACGCCGCGGGAAAACACGGTCCCCCAGGCCGCCCCCACCACGCCCAGCCTGGGAAAGGGGCCCCACCCGTAGACCAGGACGACGTCGGCGACGACGTTGAGGAGGTTCGCCGCCACCAGCAGCACCATGGGCCAGACGGAATCGCCGGCGGCGCGCAGGACCGCCGTGATCTGCAAGAGGAAGTACATCGTGAAGGCGCCGACCATCTGGATCACCAGGTAGCGCTTGCCGAGCCACAGGATGTCGCCCTCCCCGCCCAGCACGCGGATCAACGGATCGGAGAACAGCCCCAGCGCCGCCGAGAGCAGGGAGACGGCGATCATCAGGTACATGGACTGGTACGCCACGCCCCGCCCCTCCTCGTGCCGGCCCTCGCCCCAGTAGCGGGAGATCACCGCCACGGAGGAGACGCTGATGCCGTTGACGATGACCAGGAACAACATGTTCCAGTAGGAGGCCAGCGTCAGGGCCACGATGCCCTTCTCCCCGTGGTCGACGATGCCGTTGTCCGGGATGTTCCCGATGATGATGATGTCCACGAAGTTGAAGAGGGAATGCAGGATCATCCCCAGGAAGAGGGGGGATCCGAATCGGAAGGTGCGCCAGGGGATCCGCCCTTTCGTGAGATCGGCGCGTCCGGGACTGGGGGCGGCATCTTCGTTCACTTCGAACGTCTCCCGCTGAAAAGCGAGATTATACCGGTACGACATCCCGGGGGAAACGCAAAGCGCGGGAAGGGCATGGCGCGGATGCTATTTCTTCTTCTTCGCCCCCGGCGGGTCCTCTTCCTCCGCCTCCCCGGCTTCCTCCGACGGGGCCTCCTCCACCCTTTCCTTCAGGAGAAGGGGCGCGTCGGCGAAGACCTCCCGGAGCTTCCCGCGCACCTTCTCCGCGGACGCTTCGTCCCCGACGTCCTCGAAGGCGCGCAAGGCGAAGAGGTACTTGCCCTGCTTTTCGGCGGCTTCGGCGAGTCGCTTCGCCCGTTCCGGAAACGACCCGCCCAGGAATTCCCGCGCGCGGCGAAAGAGGAACCAGTCCCCCTTCTCCACGGCCTTCTCGAGGACGCGTTCGACGTTTTCGGCGGCCCGGGCGCACAGGAAGAAGTCCAGCGCTTCGGACAGCCGATCGGCCCGCGCGAAGGCCTCGCCCACCTCGATCCTCTTTCCGTCGGGAGTCTCGGGGCTCCAGAGGAGTTCCTTCTTGCGGCGCCAGTCGGGAAGTTCTTCGGGCATACGGCGTATCCCGCGCGGCTCATTTCTCGAAAGGAAATCGGCCGCGGTTCTCCGTCCACCAGGTCCGCCAGCCGTCCGCGGCCTTCTTCTTCTCCTTCTCCCCGGCATCCACGGAGAGGGCGGGACATGCGCGGCCGCTCCAGGCGGCAAGAAGGCCGTGCGCGGAGGCCGCGACGCGGCCATCGGTGTTCGAGACGAAGGCGGCCAGGGACTCGAAATAGACGTCCCGGGCCTCCTTCCCCTCGAAGCCCTCGCGAAGCCCCTGCGCCAGATCCTGGAAGGCCGCCTCGGGCTCTCCGATCCGATCGCGGACGAGCCCTTCCCAGAAGGCGGGAGCCTTGTCCGGGAACCGCGCCAGGGCGAGGGCGGTCGCGCGCCCGCGCGACTCCGTCTTCTCGATCTGGCCCAGCGCCCTGCGCAGCCGGTCGAAAAGGGCCTTCGGCTCGCCGGGCTTCTCGATGAGGTCCAGGAGAACGCCGGAAGCCTCCTCCCACCTTCCCAACGCCTCCAGGCAGGAGGCCTCCCGGAGAAGACAACCGGAACCCGCGTTTTTCGCGGCGTCTTCCCAGGCACGCAGGAGCTTCACGGCTTCCGCCTGGCCGCCTTTCGAGACCATGAAATCGACCGCCTTCAGGACGGTGTCCTCCCCGTCCGTCTCCCCGATGCGCAGAAGGGCTTCCACGACGGCGTCCCCCAGGGCGGGCCTGGCCAGCGCCAGCGAGGCCAGCGGGGTCACGGCCCTGGGGTCGGGGATGTTGCGCAACGCCTTGACGATGACCTCCAGAACACGGGCCTCTTCCTCCCGCTCGATCATCGCCAGAAGGGACTCGACGGCCGAGCGGTCCCCGATGTTCGCCAGCGCGTTCACGCAGGACCACCGGACGTTTCCGTCCTCGGAGGCGAGGCCCTTCAACAGGACGGGGACGGCGCGCGCGTCCCGGATGAGGCCGAGAGCGTTCGCCGCTTCCCGCTTCACCGCAGGGACTTCCTCCTTCCCCGCAAGCATGTCACAGAGGGGTTCCACGGCCTCCGCCGCTTCCCGCCCGTCGATCTTGCCGAGCGAAATGGCCGTCAAGGCCCGGAGCTGCGCGTCTTCAAAACGGAGAAGGGGGACCAGGGGCTTGACGAGGTTCAACCCCTTCACCTTGCCGATCTTGCCGAGGGTCTCCACGGTGGAGCGGAGGACCCGGAGGTCGGAGTTCCGGTCCAGCTGCTCGATCACCTTCGAGGCGATCTCCGCCTTGTTCCCGTTCTTGCGCACCTCCTCCAGAACGGCCAGCTCGCCGAGAAGACCCACCGCCCGCGCACGGAGCTCCGGATACGGCTCGCGGTCCAGAAACGCCAGCAACGAATCGACGCTCCCCGCGTCCTTCAACCGCTCCAGGTTCTTCAGCGACAACGCCCTCACCGCGCGGCTGCAGCTCGCAAGAGCGCGGCGGTTCGCCTCCGGGCTCTTCTCCTCCAGAAGAACGGACATCTCGCGTTCGAGGTTGCGGTTCGCCTCCCGAAGAATCTCGTTCTCCGGACGGGTTCCGTTCTCCGCCCACCAGGCGCGCCACCCCTCCTCGTTCCATGCGAACGCGTAGGTCAGAATGCCCTCCAGAACGCGCTGCGCCGCCATGGCGATGTCGGCGTTGTCGTCCCCGCGAGCCTCGATGAGATAGGGAATGGCCTTGAAGGAACCCAGGTGGTTCAACGCGTGCATCGCGCGCACCCGGACGGGAATCGGGTTCGACTCCTCGCGCGCCACGGTGATGAACTGGTCGTCGACGGAACCGTCGCCTTTCTCCTTGAAGGCCTTCAAGGCGTCCACCGCGGCGGAAAACAGATCCTGATCGGACCGGCAGGCCAGCAAAACGATGTCCCGGTTGAAAGAAGCCTCCTCCTTCTGGACCAGGACCTTGAGCAGAATGACCTTCGTCTTCCGGGGACCTTCCTTGGGGCGAAGGTGCAGCCGAAGCGCCGAGACGATGTTCGCGCGAAGCCCGTCCTCCAGGTCTTCCCGAGCGAGTTTCTCGATCAGACTTCCAGCGGCCAGCGTGACCTTGGTGGTGTCGGTTTCCGAAAGGCGGGCGATCTGCTTTTCGATATCGATAGCGGGATCATCAGGCTCGCCCGCGCGGGCGGGAACCGCGACAAGGAAGGCGGCCAAGCAGGCCGACAGAGAGCATGTTATCAGTTTGAACACTGTATCCTATCCCCGAAAGAAACAGGTTCCTTCAGGGCTTCTCTCACCCCTGTAAAGGGCGTTCCTGTCCCGAAATCGGACCGGAATACGCCTACAGGATTTCGCATCTCAGTCAAAGGAATTCTATCATGCCCCCTCGTCAGAGTCAACTCGGCCTCCCCCCCCCCCCCCTCGGTGTCCTTCCGCAGCGTCTCCTGCTCCCG
>CAZDSO010000312.1:0-3605 GCA_964508045.1 uncultured Planctomycetia bacterium
ATGCAATCCAACACCGTCAGACGTTCCTGCGGTCTGGGCGGCCGCAAGGGCCGCCCCTACACGTTGCTCCAATCCGCAATCTGCAATCCCTGCCCGAGGCCGACCCAAGATCGGCCACAGCGCGAATGGCTCAGTTGCCGCATCGCGTTGACAAGTTGGGGCTTGTACCATAGGGTTTTGCGCATGGAAAAGATCTCGGCCGTCATGATCGTCTACAACGAGGAGGCGAATCTCCGGGATTGTCTCGAGACGGTGACGTGGGCGGACGAGATCGTCGTGGTGGATTCCCATTCCTCGGACCGCACGGAAGAGATCGCCCGGCGGTACACCGACGCGTTCTTCCAGAAGACGTACCGGGGCCACATCGACAAGAAGCGGTTCGCGGTCTCCAAGGCCCGTCACGAGTGGGTTTTCAGCATCGACGCCGACGAGCGGGTGACGCCGGAGCTCGCCGAGGAGATCAAGGAGACGTTTCGAGAGGGGCCGGGAGACGTTGCGGGCTTCGACATGCCGCGTTTGACCCGCCATCTGGGCCGCTGGATCCGCCACGGGGAATGGTATCCCGACCGCGTGACGCGCCTGTTCCGGAAGAGCCGCATGCGGTACGAGGGCACGGAACCCCACGACAAGGTGGTGCTGGACGGCGCGAGGGGCCATTTCCGGGGCACGATCCTCCATTACAACTACCGCGATTTCGCGCACCAGATCGAGACGGTGCAGGCCTACTCCGACCAGGCCTCCCGGGCCCTTTTCGAGAAGGGCAAGCGGACGGGGTTCTTCAACCTGGTCCTCCGCCCGTGGGCGAAGTTCATGAAGTGCTACGTGTTGAAACGGGGCGTGCAGGACGGGTGGCCGGGTTTCATCATCGCGTTCACGTCCGCGTTCTACGTGCTGGCGAAATATGCGAAGCTGTACGAGCTGAGGCTCGAGGAGCGGAACCGCGGGAAGGGCGGAGAGGGAGGGGGGTAGTCATTGGTCACTGGACCTCTCCCCTCTGAAATCAAGTTTTCGCGAGAACCTTGAAGGTGCTGCGTAGTGTTTTCGAGCCTTGGTGTTTGAAGCCAAGTCTTCCAGACGCCGGTGGTTCTGGTCAGGTTGATCAGGGATTTCAGGTGGATCAGGACTGGATCAGAGAGATCAGGGTCGAAAGACTCGCCGTATCCGGTTGTCTTTGCGTTGTCTTTGTGGCCATGCTTTTCGATTCATGGGGGTGTGGATGCAGACGTTGATCCTTTGCGGGGGCAAGGGGACGCGCCTCCGGTCGGCCGCGGAGCCGATGCCCAAGGCCCTGGTGGAGATCGGGCCGCGTCCGATCCTCTGGCACATCCTGAAGATCTACGAGGCCCAGGGGTTCGGCGACTTCGTGCTCTGCCTCGGCTTCAAGGGCTCGGACATCAAGGAGTACTTCCTCCTCAGGGAAGGGAAATTCCGGGAGGATTTCCGCCTCGATCTGGGCGCGTCCGGCGAGGATCGCGTGCAGTCGCTGGGCGCGTCCCCGCCGGACCGCTTCCGGATCACGTTCGCCGACACGGGGGAGGACACGCCGACGGGCGGGCGGATCCTGCGGGCCGCGAAATACGCGGGAGAGGACACCTTCATGGTCACGTACGGCGACGGCCTGGCGGACATCGACCTCGAGGCCCTTCTCGCCTTCCACCGGAAGCAGGGCACGGTGGGCACGGTGACGGTGGTGACGCCCCCCTCGCAGTTCGGGGAGGTCGTGATCGGGGAGGGGGAGAAGGTGGCGGCGTTTCGAGAGAAACCCCGCATGGACAAGTGGGTGAACGGGGGGTTCTTCGTCTTCGAGCGCGCGTTTCTCGACGATCTGAAGGAGGACGACGTGCTGGAGAGGAGGCCCCTGGAGCGGCTGGCCGAGGCGGGAGAACTCTCGGCCTTCCGTCACACGGGCTTCTGGCAGTGCATGGACACCTTCAAGGACGCCGCCCAGCTCGAGGATCTGTGGCAGGGCGGAAAGGCGCCGTGGAAAGTGTGGTAGGGGAAGAGGGGATGAAGTTGGGAAGTTAAGAAGTTGGGAAGTTGAGAGGGTCGGAAGTCAAGAGAATGGGAAGTTGGGAGGTTTGCAGCAGTATCGCGGAAGGCTGGAGAAAGAGACGATACAAGAAGGTGTTCATCAACAAGATGACGGATTCGCAGCAGGAAGCTGGTGAAACGCAGACCTGGCTCGAGTTCGCTCTGGGGTGTGAATACATTGATGGAGAAATATTCACTGAACTGGACGACACGTATGAGAAGATCATCGGCAAGCTCAACGTCATGGAAAAGAAAGCCGATTCTTTCTGCTTTGGAACCGGTTCCCAACCTCCTGACTTCCCAACTTCATAACTTCCTGACTTCCTAACTTCCTAAACCGCTCAACAGGAGGTTGAAAGCCATGAGCACCGACTTCTGGCGCGACCGGCCGGTCCTGGTGACGGGGGCCAACGGCTTCGTGGGGGCGTGGCTGACGCACCGGCTCGTCGAGCAGGGCGCGCGGGTGGTCGCCCTGATCCGGGACCGCGTTCCCGGATCGAACTTCCACCGCCTCGGCCTGGACGGGCGGATCGACCAGGTGGACGGCGGTCTGGAGGACTTCGAGCTCGTCTCGAGGACGGTCGCGGAGTACGAGATCGAGGCCTGCTTCCACCTGGCCGCCCAGGCCATCGTGGGCGTGGCCAACCGTTCCCCCCTTTCCACGTTCGAGTCCAACATCCGGGGGACGTGGCACCTTCTGGAGGCGCTCCGGCTCGCCGGGACGGTCGGGCGGGTGGTCGTGGCCTCGAGCGACAAGGCCTACGGCGTGCACGAGGAACTCCCCTACCGGGAGACCGCCCCCCTTCTTCCCCGCTACCCCTACGACACGTCCAAGGCCTGTGCGGACCTGCTGGCGGGGTGCTACTTCCACACCTTCGGCCTGCCGGTGGCCGTTACCCGTTTCGCCAACCTGTACGGGGGCGGCGACCTCAACTTTTCCCGGATCGTTCCCGACACCATCCGCTCGGTGCTGAGGGGACAGAACCCTGTCATCCGCAGCGACGGGACGCCGGAGCGGGATTTCCTGCACGTGGACGACGCCGTGGATCTCTACCTGACCATCGCCCGGCGCCTGCCGGCGGAGGACGTCGCGGGGGTCGTGTTCAACGGCGGTCACAACGAGCCGGTGAAAATCCTGGATCTCGTGGAGAGGATCATCAGGATCGCGGGCGCGAAGGGGCTGGTCCCCGACATCCGGGGCAAGGACGCGGGTCACGGCGAGATCGACCGCCAGTGGCTGGACGCGACGCGTGCGCGCGAGGTGCTGGGCTGGCGCCCGAAGGTCACGCTCGACGAGGGTCTCGAGCGCACGGTGGCGTGGTACCGGGACGACTTCGCCGGGAAGCCCTCGGACACCTGATCAACCTGATTTCGTGATGAAGTTCACGTGCAAAAGGGGTCAGTCCTTTTATCTTAGTATAAGACCAAATTAAAAGGTCTGACCCCTTTGCCATCCGCCCAGGCACCGCGGGCTCACGCCCGCGGCTCCGCCATGTGCCCGTCTTAACAACAGGACCGGATCCGGGGTCGTTTCCGCTAACGGTCCATGGCTTGGCGTGTCGGTTTGCAGAACG
>CAZDSO010000313.1:0-3600 GCA_964508045.1 uncultured Planctomycetia bacterium
CCGAGACGAGAGGCCTTGTCTCGCCGGGGGTTTTCCAGGTGAAGAGATGTTGTTGAGGGATGATGGCCATGGGTTCTCCTTGTGCTTGGGCCGCGTTTCAGAAAGATCCACTCCACGTTTTTTCAACACGCGACCCCGTCAAAGGGATCTCTCGAAGTGGGCTATGGAAGGTGGGAAAGACTCATGACTTGCCGGCAGCGCGAAACGCTCGCGAAGGGCTCTGTCTTGAAAGATCCGTGACGAACCTCGACACTCTGTGGAAGGATGGAACGCGGATCATGACGAGAAAGCGACGCTAGCGGGGAGATCCGGATGGTCGAGATACGCATCGCCAAGAAGCTGATGGGTGCCAACGACGAGATCGCGTCCGGGGTCCGGGACCTGCTCCGGGAGAAGAAGATCACCGCCGTCAACGTCATGGGGTCGCCCGGGTCCGGGAAGACCACGCTGCTCGAGCGCCTGGTCGCCTTCTCCAAGGGCCGCTGGCGCGTCGCCGTCATCGAGGGGGACCTCGAGACCTCCCGGGACGCCGAGCGCATGGACCGGGCGGGGGTCCGCGCCGTCCAGGTGACCACCGGCAAGGGCTGCCATCTCCACGCGGGGATGGTGCAGGACGCCCTGTCCGCGCTGGAGCCGGACGCGCTGGATCTGCTCTACATCGAGAACGTCGGCAACCTCGTATGCCCGTCGGGCTTCGACCTCGGCGAGGACTTCCGCATCGTGGTGGTCAGCGTCACCGAGGGCGACGACAAGGCGGGGAAGTACCCGCCCATGTTCGCCCGGGCCGACCTGCTCGTCCTGAACAAGATCGACCTGTTGCCGCACGTGGACTTCGACGTGGAGCGGTTCGAGACGGAGGCGCAGGAGATCCAGCCGAAGGTGGACCTCTTCCGGATCTCCTGCCGTACGGGCGAGGGGGTGGACGCGCTGGCCGCGAAGGTCGCCGCGGCGGTGGCGGGCAAGAAGGGGGCGGGGCCGGAACGATGACGCCCGCGCCCGTTTCGTTGGTCCGCCTGCACCTGCGCGTCACCGGCACCGTGCAGGGCGTGGGATTCCGGCCGTTCGTGCATCGGATCGCCTCGGCGCGCGGGCTGTCGGGCTGGGTGCGGAACGACGGCACGGGCGTGCAGATCGAGGTGGAGGGGCCCGAAGAGGCGGTGGAGGGGTTCAGACGGGATCTGGAGGACGACGCCCCGCCTCTGGCCCGCATCCGGGCCGTCACCGTCCACCACCTGGAGCCGCTCGGGTCGCGCGGGTTCGAGATCCGGGACAGCGGGCGCGACGGCGAGCGCGACGCCCCCATCCCCCCCGACGCCGCCACCTGCGACGCCTGCCTCGCCGAGCTCCGCGACCCCGCCGACCGGCGCTTCCGATACCCCTTCATCAACTGCACCGACTGCGGGCCGCGATACACCATCATCCGGGCCGTCCCCTACGACCGGCCCGACACCACCATGGCCTCCTTCACGATGTGCCCCGCCTGCCGGCGCGAGTACGAGGATCCCGCCGACCGGCGCTTCCACGCCCAGCCCAACGCCTGCCCCGCGTGCGGGCCCTCGGTGGAACTCCGCGACCCGCGCGGCGAGCGGCTCGAGACCGGCGACCCCCTCTCCGCCTCCGTCGCCATGCTGGAAGCGGGGCGCATCCTCGCCGTCAAGGGCCTCGGCGGCTTCCACCTCGCGTGCGACGCCTCGTCCGAGGAGGCCGTGAAGGCGCTGAGGCGCCGCAAGGGGCGCGAGGAAAAGCCCTTCGCCGTCATGGCCGCGGGGCTCGACGCGGCGCGCCGCATCGCCCGGATCGGCCCCGCGGAACGGGATCTCCTCACCGCGCCCGAGCGCCCCATCGTCTTCCTTCAAAAGAAGCCGGGCCATCCCCTCGCGCCGTCCGTCGCGCCCGGGCTCCGCGACTTCGGCGTCATGCTCCCCTACACGCCCCTGCACCACCTCCTCATGGAAGGGCGCTACCCCGCCCTCGTCATGACCAGCGGCAACCTCACCGACGAGCCCATCGCCTTCGCCCACGACGACGCCCTGCGGCGGCTGGGCGGCATCGCCGACGCCTTCCTGGTCCACGACCGCGAGATCGAGACGCGGGCCGACGATTCCGTGGCCCGGGTGGTCGGAAGCCGGGAGGTGATCGTCCGGCGCTCCCGCGGGTACGCGCCCGCCCCCCTCTTTCTCCCGCGCGAGGGCCCCCCCGTGCTGGCCGTCGGCGCCGATCTCAAGAACGTCCCCGCCGTGACCCGTCGCGACCGCATCCACCTCGCCCACTACATCGGCGACCTCGGGAACCTCGACGCCCAGGAGGCCTTCCGGGAAGCCGTCGCCCACCTCGAAAGCCTGCTCGGCGTGAAGCCCGCCATCGTCGCCCACGACCTGCACCCCCGCTACGCCTCCACGCGGTACGCCCTGGCGCTTGCGGGGGTCGAGCGCGTCGCCGTGCAGCACCACCGGGCCCACATCGCTTCCGTCATGGCGGAAGCGGGCCTCGAGGAGAAGGTCGTCGGCGTCGCCCTCGACGGCACGGGTTTCGGCGACGACGGCACGGTGTGGGGGGGCGAGTTCCTCGCGGGGGATCTCTCGGGATTCCGCCGGGTCGCCCGCCTGAGCACCGTGCCCATGCCGGGAGGGGACGCGGCGGCGCGGGAAGGCTGGCGGATGGCTGTGGCGCAGCTGCAGGAAGCGTTTCCGGACCTCGGGCCGGGCGAGGAGGCACGGTACCTGCGGGGCGCGGACCCGGCGAAGGTCGAGACGGTGTCGCGCATGGCCCGCCAGGGCGTGAACGCGCCCCTCACCTCCAGCATGGGGCGTCTGTTCGACGCGGTCAGCGCGCTGGCGGGCGTGGCGACGGTCTCCACGTATGAGGGGCAGGCCGCGATGGAACTGGAAGGCGCGGCCGGGGAAGGGCTTCTCGAGCCCTACCCCTTCTCGGTCCGGCGGAACGGGGAGATCCACGTCGTGGAGACCGTGCCCCTGATCCGCGCCGTGGCCGAGGACGTCCTCGACGGCGTTTCCGCGGGAGTGATCGCCGGACGGTTCCACGCTTCCGTGGTCCGCATGGTCGTCGAGACCTGCGGGTGCGTTGCCGATCGGGAAGGCGTCGACCGCGTGGCCCTCTCGGGCGGGTGCTTTCAGAACGCGCTGCTGCTCGCGGGCTCGCTGGAAGCGCTCCAGCAGGCGGGGTTCCGCGTCTTCACCCACGCCCTCCTTCCCCCCAATGACGGCTGCATCGCGGCGGGACAGGCCGCCATGGCGCTGGCGCGGCAAACGCGAAGGTAGGGATTTCAGATTTCAGCAACGTGTAGGGGCGGCCCTCGCGGCCGCCCAGACCGCAGGAACGTCTGACGGTGTTGGATTGCCTTCCACCCTTTCCATCCGCTACGATCCTGACGGTGCCAGGGCTGAAGGGGTTGCATATGGGAAGCGGGCACAAGGGGATCGCGGCTGGAATCTCCAACCGGAAATCGGCAATCCCCGTCCTGGCGTTTCGGCTTTGAAAGGCTGCACGATGTGTCTCGCCGTTCCCGTGAAGGTGGTCTCGGTCGCGGGGGACGCGGCCGAGGTGGACGTGGGCGGCAACCGCGTCCGGGCCGACCTCTCC
>CAZDSO010000314.1:0-3599 GCA_964508045.1 uncultured Planctomycetia bacterium
CGTAGGCCGGAGAGGGTCGGCGGACCTCGAAAATGGCTACAGCGCGAATGGCTCGTGCGAGGAAAAACTGTTCAATCGTCGCGGTTTCAGGCAAGATGAAATGGTAGGGGTTTTTCTTTGATGAAGGAAACCGCCGATCGCGGCGATTCGGATTCTCCAGGAGGTCACGATGCGTTTCTCTCGGACTCTCGCTCTGACGGCCCTTTGCGCGGGCGTTCTGGCATTTTTCATCGGTACGAAGTCCCTTCAGGCGGGCGATCCGCCTTGGCTCGCGGACGGGATCGATGTCGGCGATTTCAGCGACGCGTTCGAGGGGCTTTCCCCGGAGGGTCTCTCGAGCGCGGCCCAGGAAGTCATTTCCGGCGCCGGGGGCGAAGACGAGGACGGCTCCCCGAGCGAGATGTACGCGGGAGGAGGGATCTCGCTGGACTTCGTCCTCCACGACCTCGACTGGGATACGTTCGTGGGCTTCGGTGTCTTCGGCCAGGGCCTGTACACGCTGGAGCTCCTGCCCGGCAAGAGCTACCCCTTTCCGGCAGTGATCGCCGTGGATTTCGAGTTCATCTATTTCGCGGCGGAGGATGGGATCTCGGACGTGATCCTGGCGGCGCATGGCACCTTCGGGGTCGATCTGCTCCACCGGATGGAATCGATCATCCTCTACCCCTACGTCGGCGTCGGCCTCGGGTTCGAGCTGGTGAGCGGCGAGAAGGACTGGGGCTATGGCATCACCGAGGACGCGGACGAGAACCGTTTCATCTTCCCCTTCGAGCTGGGGCTCGGGTTCGTATACCGGTTCAGTCCCACGATGGCCTTGTACGCGCGGACGGGCTTCTCGTTGCCCGGCGGCGCGGCCAACGTGTCGAGTTTCTGGCGTCTCCAGGCAGGGTTGCTGTTCGCGTTCTGAGGAGCCGGCGTCACGTGGCCTCCGGCGAACGCGCCGGGAATCCGGCCTTGGAGGATCCCCGTTGCCCTCCTATAATTCCTTCGGCGATGCCCCCGTCTTTCCCTTCGGCGCATTTTTCGGGACCCGTGGACTTTTGAAACGGTGTTCAGGCCTTGGATCCGGAATCGATCCCCGAGCGCATCGACCGTTTCCGCCTTGAACGGGAGCTTTCCCGCACGCCGGTCAGCCGGACGTTTCTCGCGCGGTGGGAGGAAACGAAAGAACGGGTGGCCCTGAAATTGATGCGGGAGGGAAGCGCGCCGGGTCTGACGCCGGAGAGCCTGGGGTTGATCGCGCACGAGGGCGAGGTCGCGAAGATCCTCGACCACGACAACGTCGTGAGGATCCTGAAGGTCGGCGTGGAAGGTCCCTGGCTCTTCGTGGCGCAAAAGCCCGTGCCCGGCATTTCCCTGCGCCAGTACCTGGACAAGGCGGGCGCGATCGCGCCGCGCACGGCCGCGGAGATCGCGCTGGAAGTCTCGAAGGCCCTGGCGTTCGCGCACGGCCGGGGGTTGTTTCACAAGAACCTGAAGAGCTCCAACGTCTTCATCCGGAAGGACGGCCGGATCGCCGTGGCGGACTTCGGGATCGCGCGCTTTCCCGACCCCCTGGACAAGTCCCTTCGCGGGACCGATTACAGCCATAGGCCGGAGTTCCTTCCCCCCGAGCAGGCCGCCGGCGACTACGACCGGGTCGACCAGCGCGGCGACGTCTTCGCCCTGGGCGTCCTCCTGTACGAGATGCTCACCGGGGCCTCGCCCTACACGGGGGCAGAGGGCGGCCTCTCGTACTTCCACATCCTGCACGAGGTCCCCCCCCCTCCCCGGAAGCGCCGGCGGTCCGTCCCCCGCGCGCTGGACGCCGTCTGCGAGAAGGCCATGGAGAAGAAGGCCCAGGACCGGTACGGGTCCATGCCGGAGATGGCCCTGGATCTGAAACGGTTCCTTTCGGGAGAGACGGTCCTGGCGCTCGAGGATCGGAAGGCGAGGCGCTGGACCCGCCGCTTCCTGGCCTCCTGGGGGGGGCTGACGGCGGTCTTCCTGATCGCGCTGGGCCTGGCGTTCGCCGGCGCGGTGTTGCTGAGAAACCTGGGCGTTTCCGGTGGCCGCGGCGACGGCGGGAGGCGGACGAAGACGCTCCCTTCCTCCAAGACACCGGACGACAGGAAAACCCTCTCGAAACGGAAACGGGAGGCCCGGGCCGCGCTGGCTTCCGCCCTCGAACTCCCCTGCACGCGGGAAAACTTGGATCAGCGGATCGCCCTTTTCCATCAGGCCCTCGAGATGGACCCGGACTTCTGGCGGGCCCACCTCCATCTGGGCTACGACCTGCTGCTGTCCGGCAGGGTCCAGCGCGCCCAGACGAGCCTCGCCCGGGGCAGCGCGGGAGAGGAGAGCGCGTTCGGGAAGTACCTGTGGGGCATCGTCTACCACGAGTACCTGATGGACCGGTCCCTGGCCCTGAAGGATTTCCAGGAGGGTACGCGGGCGCCGGCCGCGGGCCAGTATGGAACGCTCTGCGAGGCCTGGGTCCTGTGGCTGGCCGAGGGCGAGAGCCAGAAAGCCCTGGCCGCCCTGGAACTGGCCGATGAGGAAAGAGCCTATCCCTGGGAAACCGGGCTGCTTCGCGGGATCGTCCTCCAAGCCTGCCGCAAGGAGGACCTGTGGGCGGCCCGGCTCGCCTTTTCGAGATCCACCGAAGCCTTCGGGGGCTACGCCCCGGCGCTGGTCCGTCGTGCCGTGGCCTTCCTGGCGGAAAACCGAACGACTCTCGCGGTCAAGGACCTCGAGGCGGCGCTGGACATCGATCCCACGAACGCCCACGCGCGTTTCCGGCGGGGCGTGTTGCGGTTCCAGCAGGGCGAGCTCGAAAAGGCCCGGCTGGACTTCGAGCTGGCCCGGGAGACCGCACCCCGCTTCTGGGACGCCCATTTTTTCGAGGGGGACACGCTGATCCGGCTGGGACGCCACCGGGAAGCCGTCCGGGCCCTCTCGCGGTCCCTGGAGATCCGGCCCGGCTATGCGCCGGCGGTGCAGAAACGCGGCTACGCCTATTTCTCGTTGCGGGATTTCGAAAAGGCCGAGGCCGACTACCGGGAAGCCGTGAAACTCGACCCCTATTCGGCGGAGATGCAATACCATCTGGGCAAGTTCTTCCATGCGCTCGGCCGCATGCAGGAGGCTCTGAAGCCCTTCGAGAAGGCGGTCCGGCTCGCCCCGAAGGCGAGCGTCTACCACGAGGCCCTGGCCGATCTCCACTTCTCGCTCACCCGATACCAGGAGGCTTTCACCGAATACGAAATGGCCATCACCTGCGATCCCGGCCGGCCGTGGAACTACTGGCGATCCGCCCTCATCCTCTATCTGCACCAGGACAGCCCCGAACTCGCCCTCGATCGCCTGGAAACCGGTCTCTCGAAGTTCCCGGAAGGCGAGGCCAAGGCAGACGAGGATCTGCAAAAGAAGATGAAGCAGCTTCTGGATCACATCCGGGAGAAGTAGCCTGGGCGACAGACCGGGGGGGGTGTCGTGTCCCAGACAAAATGGATCTATTCGCGCTGTAACCGTTTTTCGCGATTTCCATGCCCTCGCTGAGCACGGTTCCCCCCGGACCCCCCTCTTCGATGAAGGCCCCGGACCTCTGCGGGGGAGAA
>CAZDSO010000315.1:0-3591 GCA_964508045.1 uncultured Planctomycetia bacterium
CGGTCCAACGCCGACGGATCGCCGTGGTCCCGGGCCGGAAGCCCGCGCGGCCCGGAACACACGCCTCCCACAAACAGCCCTACGCCGGAATCAGGAAAGTCACTGCGTGTCCGGCTCGAACTCGCCGCCGAGCTTCTCCTGCTCCATGAACTTCTTCGGCTGGAACTCGACCTCCACCCGCCTTCCGCCGCGAAGGACGTTCATCACGGCGGACTCGGCGCTGAGCCGGCTCATGAGCAGCGTCTGCATCTGGATCATGTTCTCGAACGCCTCGCCGTCGATGCCGACGGCCAGGTCGCCGTCCTGGAAACCCGCCCGGGCGAGATAGCCGTCCAGCGAGGTCACCTTCACGCGCAACGCGTTGAACTCCTTGGCCTCGAAGGTCACCACGGCGGGCCCGGGAACGGAGATCTGCATCTTGCCGGATTTCATCCCGCCGGTCATCGTGACGTCGTACTCGCCGGCGGGGAGGTACTGGAAGGCGAGCTTCCCGTCCTCGCCGAGGGAGCGGTAGATCGTCCACCGCCCCCGCTTCCCGTCCGCCGGCTTGAGGTTCATCCAGGCCTGGGCCGGGGGATCCTCCACGACCACCGTCACGGTATAGAGCGGCGGGATCGAGACCGTCGCCTCGTTCTCGCCGCTGACCAGGTCCAGGGGGACGCGCTTCAGCGGATGGGATTCGCGCCGGTCCTTCTTGTGCTTGTACTCGATGCCGAGGACGAGGTCGTAGGGGCCCGGCGGGACGGGGCCCAGTTCCATGCGACCCTCCGGAGAGATGGAATCCCTCGAAGAGCGATAATGCTGCACGTGCCTCGCGCCTTCGTCCTTGTCCCGCTTCTCGAGGCGGAGGTTCAGCTTGCCGGCGACCTCGCTTGAGGCGTACCCCGCGACGAGGGCCTTGACGAACGAGGGCTCCGAGAACCGGACCACGAGCTCGCGGTCCTTGCCCGGAACGTAGGGTATCTCCTTCATCCCCAGCTCGCGGGACCGGACCGTGAGGACGTGCTTGCCGCCCTCCGACGTCTCGCCGTCGCGCGGCGTGTAGTGCTCGACGAGAAACGCGCCGTCCTTCCGGCGGATGGCCGTGGCGCTGTGCGTGGACGAGCCGTGCCCGTACACGTACTTCAATCCGAACGAGAGATCCTCCACGGGGTCCCCCTCCGGGCCGAAGACCTTCACCACGACGTAGTCCGCCGGAGCGGGGGCCGGCATGGCGAGCTCGGTCTCGAGGACGGACCGCCCCACCTCCACCACCCGGGTCACGTCCACGCCCCGGTACCCGAGCCCGGCGCCCAGGAGATAGGTTCCCGGCTCCAGGTTCTTGAAGTGGAAGCGGTACTCGTTCTGCGCGTGGACCCAGGCGCTCTGCCCGTTCCGGACGAGACGGTCCTCGTCCGGGCGGTTCCCCGGAAGGAAGCGCAGGGCCCGGACATGGGCGTTCTGGGGACGCAGGTTCTCGGGGAAGACGACCCGGCCCTTGATGCACGGGTTCGCCTTCATCTGTACGGTGATCGCGGGAGGCTCGACGCCGGCTTCCAGCGCCACCTCCTGGTCCCCGGCGCTGAACTCGTCGTCGTCGCCCGCCGTCACGGAGAAGGTGTAGCGTCCGGGATGGAGGTCGATCACGGGATCGTCGGGGTACCACGACCTGATATCCCGGCTCCTCTCGCTTTCCTTGAACCGGATGTCGGCTTCGTCGGGGCGGCTCCCGTCGGGGAGGAGCACGTCCAGGGTCAGCCGGACCACGGCGCGCGCGGTGAAGGCGGCTTCCTCGCCGGGCTCGAAGCGGTTGCCGCTTCCTCCGGCCGGATCGATGTCGTATCCCTCCCGCCAGGCCCAGAGCACGTAGGCGCCGTCGGCCAGGTTCTCGAGCGTGAAGCGGCCCCGGCCGTCGCTGACGGCCTCCCGCCTCTCCGCCGCGCGCCGCCTGAAGTTCTTCACGTAGCCCCGGACCTCCTCTTCCAGATCCCCCGTCGGCGGCGGTCCCCCGCCCAGGCGTCGCTTCCCGCGCCGCGCCTTCGAGGCCGGATCGGCGCGCACCAAAACGCCGCCGAGCGGTTCGCCGTCCCCGGTCTTCACCACGCCCCGGATCGTCCCCTTCCCCGTCTTCGCGTCCGGCTCGGGAAGGGAGGCCAGCGCCTCGCCGAGGGTGCGTCTCGTCTCCGTGGAGAGGGGCTCTGCCTCCGTACCGGTCCGGGAGGCGTCCGTCTCCGCGGTTTCGCTTCCCTCGTCGGAGGGCGGCGGTTTCTCCGCGGGGGGAACGGGGATCGTCTCGGACGTCGAGACGTCTCCCGAGGAGGCGGGGGCCACGACGCGGGCGCCGACGAGGACGCCGATGCCCGCCCCGGCGGCGAACAGGATGATCGAGAGAAGCAGGCTGCCTTTGCTCATGGCGACGTCTCCCTTTCTTCAAGACATGGAGCGTGCATTGTACCAGAGTGGCGTGGAATGAGCCCATCCCGCCGTGCTGCTTGTGGGAGGCGCCGGGGAGGGGCGATGCAAAGCAAGGCGGCGACCTGCAGATTGGACCGTGAACATTCCCGCGCATAGGGCGCCCAGAGAGCGAGAGGGGGTTTGAGGCCCGGGCGGAGCGGGTCAGTCGTCGCCGCCGAGGATGCCGGCGCGCAGCAGGAAGTAGAGGAGCATGAGGAGGGTGCCGAGCGCCGCCGCGACGTAGGTGAGGGCCGCCGCGTTGAGGACGGAGGAGACGCCGCGCAGCTCCTGCTTGTCGGCCAGGATGCCGGATTCCATGAGGGCGCGTTTGCCGCGCGAGGAGGCGTTGAACTCCACGGGCAGGGTGACCAGCTGGAAGGCGAGGAAGCCGGCGAAGAAGAGGATGCCCAGCTTCATGATGAACAGGCCGATCGCGGAGCCGATGAACAGGCCGGCGATGACGACGATGGGGCCGATCCCCGCGCCGAAGTTGGCCACGGGCACCAGGGCGGACCGGATGCCCATGGGCAGGTAGGCGCGGGCGTGCTGCACGGCGTGGCCGGCCTCGTGGGCGGCGATGCCCACGGCGGACAGGCTGTTGCCGTGGTAGTTGTTCTTGGAGAGGCGCAGGACCTTCTTCCGGGGATCGTAGTGGTCGGAGAGCATCCCCTCCACGGGCTCGATGTGCACGTCGTGGATGCCGTGTCCGGCCAGGATCACGCGGGCGGCCTCGGCGCCCGTGTAGCCGCGCGCGTTCCCGACCCGGGCGTACTTCGCGTACGCGCCCTTCACCAGGCCGTTCGCGGCGAGGCTCAGCACGATGCCTGCGCCCATGACGACCAGGTAGAGCGGATCCAGGAGAAAGAACAATCCGAACATGGAGACACTCCGGCGGAATCCGGCCTTGCGTAGCCCAGCGTTGTCGATGAAGCCGACCCGGCAAGCTCCTCGCCCCTCGAGGCGCCCGCTTGGAGGGCGAGCCACGGGCAAGAAGCGCGCCGATTCCGGCTACGAGATCAGTACGCCCTTCCGGGCAAGGGGGAGTATAGGAGGTGGGGAGCGTAGCCGCAAGCGGGGCTTTCGACACGAAGACGCCAAGGCACGAAGGGATCCCGGATCTGGACCCCTACACGTCGAATGGTTGTTTTCCTGGAAACC
>CAZDSO010000316.1:0-3527 GCA_964508045.1 uncultured Planctomycetia bacterium
GGCCGCGGGCGGGACCCGGGTCGATTTCCGGGCCGACGTCTGGGGCATCGGCGCCGTTCTGTACAAGGGGCTCACGGGGCGTCCCGTCTTCTCGGGGAAGACGGTGCTGAAGGTCCTCCAGAAGATCCAGAGCCAGGACCCGCGCCCCCCTTCCAGGCTCCGGTCGGGCGTCCCGCGCGACCTCGAGACGATCTGCCTGAAATGCCTGGAGAAGGACCCCGGGCGGCGGTACGGATCGGCGGAGGAAGTGGCCGAGGATCTCGAGCGGTTCCTGAGGGGCGATCCGATCCTCGCGCGGCCCATCGGCGTCGTCGAGACGGCCGTCCGCAAACTCCGGCGCCACCGCTGGACCGCGGCCGGCGTCCTCGCCGCGCTCCTGGCCGTGGGCGGCGTGTACCTCTACGTCACGGCAACGAAACGGGCGGAGGTCCGCGCCGAGCGGCAACGGCTGAAGGAGCTGAGCCGGCGTCTCGAGATCCTCGAATCGATGGATCTCGACGACATGATCCGGGAACTCGAACGCCTGTCGAAGGAGGCCGGAAACGCCTCCGACCGCGAGCGTGCCGAGACCCTCCTGGCCACCCTGCGCAACCGCAAGCGCCGGACCGAAGAGGCGTCCGGTCCGACGCCGTCTTCCGCCCTCGCCGAGGCCCGCTCCTTCTGGGAGAACCACCCGCAGCGTTTCGACCGCACGCGGGCGCTTCTTATGCGCGTGGTGGACGCGTTCCCCGACTCGGAAGCGGCCACGCGCGCCCGGGTGATCCTGGAAACCGTGTCGAAGGAGAGGGAGGCCCACGCCGCTTCCCTCTTCCGCGACGCCCGGCGGCAAGCCCGCGATCGGATCGAGGAGAAGCGTTTCGGGAAAGCCATGGACCTGTGGCTCACCGCCCTGCCGCGATTCCGGGCGACCCCCTCGGAGCCGCGGGCCCGCGAGGAGGTGAGACGGATCGCGAACCTCGCCCTGCAGACCTGGGAGGAGACCGAAGACGCCGCGGTCGCGCTGGCGGGGGACGGCCGTTTCGAGAGGGCGCTCGCCCTCCTCGAGAAGGGCCGCGGATTCGGGTTCGAGGCGATCCGCCGCAAGGCCGACCGCCTCGCGGCGCGCATCGAAGAGATGCGGGACAGGGCGGCCGAGGACGCGGCTTCCGCCCGCACCGGCCAGACCGAGGCTGAGACCGCTGCGCTGAAAAGGGAAGAGGCGCGACGCCTGGAGGAGGCCCTGGCCCGGGCCTTCGAGAGGGTCCGGGCCCTCGATCCCGGAGAGGCCGAAGCGATCCTCACGCGCGCCGCCAGGCTCTCGCTCTCCGGGGAGGTGGCGAAAACGGCGCTCGCCCGCGCCGGGAATTTCTCCGCCGTCGTCGTCCTCGTCGACAGCGCCCTGGAAACGTTCCAAAGCGCCGCGGAGGAAAACGAAAAGGTGCATCTCCTTCTCGGAAAGGCGGGAGGCGATCCCGCCCGCCGGGACGTGGTCATCGAGGGCGTCGAGGAGGACCGTCTCCGCGTGCAGGCGATGGGCGTCTCCACGTCGGTCATGTTCCGGGAAATCCATCCCCTCGGATGGGTGGAGGCCGGGCTTGGGAAAAGCGGCCGCGACGATCCGGACCGCCTGCTCGGGGCGGGCCTCATGCTGCTCGCGTTCGGTCTCGTCGAGGAGGCCTCCGGGCTCCTGGCGGAGGCGGCGGGCCGCGGCGCGGACACGACGTGGGTCGAAGAACGCCTCGAGACCTCGAGGCGGACGGGGCGGGAGGGCCGGGCGCGCAAGGCCCTGGAGGCGCTGCAAAAGACGTTCGCCGCCTGCCGGTGGAAGGCCCTGCAAAAGGCCCTGGGGGAATTCCGCGCGGACTTCGGGGACTCGGAAACCGCGAGGCGGGCCGCCACGGAGCTGAAACGGATGGAAGACGCCGCCGCCGTCTTCTCCCTGGACGTCAGCGGGCTCTTCTCGGCCCGCCTGCGCCCGCTCGCCGACGGGCGCCACGAATTCGCCTACGCCTTCCGGGATCGCAAGGACTTCGCCGACTGGGGATTCGGCCCCTCCGCCTACGCCGGCGCCCCCGGGGGCTGGGAGGCGGGGGCGGGGCGCGCCAGGCTCCGGGCCGCCGCGCTCTACCACCGGAGCCGCCTGGCCGGTCCCGTGGATCTCCGCCTCGAGGTCCGGCTGGCATCCCCCAGCGCCCGGTTCGCCCTCCAGCTGCCGGGGTACTACGTCTGCTACGAGGGCGGGACGGACCGCACGCTCGTCCTCAGGACCTCCCCGCAGGAAGGGCGCGTGGGGGAGACCGCCGGCAAGCCCCTGGCGGCCGGTGCGTGGGTCCCGCTTCGCCTGAGCTGGTCGGCGGGCCTTCTGGAGGTTTCCCTGGGCCGGGACATCCGCCTGTCCGCTGCGGCGCCGTCCGGGGAAAGCGGCCGCCTGGCGCTGCACGCGTCGCGAGGCTCGTGCGATTTCCGGTCCGTGGTCTTCGGCGCCGCGCTGGATCCGGCCTGGGCGAAAAAGGCGAAGCGGCACGCCGGCGCGCGCGCAGCAGGCGAGGCGAGGTGCAAGGCGGTTCCCTGGTCATCGTGGCTTCCCTCGAACAGGGGATCCGGCTGGCGCCGGCGTCCGGAGGACCGGTGGACCCGGGAGCGCGGCGGCTGGTCGGTCGTCCATCCCTCCCCAGGCCACCGGAGCCATCTCACGTCGGAGGCCGTCCTGGCGGACGGGAAGATCGACGCGATGGTGAAGTTCGAGGGTCCCGGCCGCTTCCTGGCGGAAGTCCGGCAGGGAGAGGGCCGGGCGCTCTTCTCGATCCCCCCCTCCCCGTCCCCGCGCCGCTTCACCGTCACCGCGTCCGGCCCCTTCCTCTTCGGGGCGCTCGACGGCTTTCCCGTGATGGCAAAACGGATCGCGGAAACCCGCCTGGCCGGAAGACTCCGGTTCCACCTGATGGGGGAAGGGCGGGCGTCGGTCTTCCAGGTCCGCGTGAAGGCCTTGCCGTTCCCGGAACTGCCGACCTCCCGCTGGATTTCCCTCTTCGACGGCAGATCCCTGGCGGGCTGGCACATTCCCCCGTCCGAGATCCACTGCTGGACCGCGACGGGCAAGGAACTCCGGGGGAAGGCGGGGGAGGAGCGCGTGCGCGCCCGCTCGGAAACCTCCTTCGCCGATTTCAAGCTCGTCCTGAAGGTCAAGGCCCTCCGCGGCGCAGGGCCCCGCGTGACCGTGCGCCGGAACTGGGAGGGGCTTTTGCTCCATTGCCCCGCGCCCGACGGGCGCTGGCACAGCGTCGAGATCACGGCGCGGGGTGAGGACGTGAAGGCGACCCTGGACGGAAGACCCGCCTCGCTGGTGAACACGGACGACGACGGGGATGTCAACGACGAGGGAAACATCCTGCTCGGCGTGAAAGACGGCGAGGCTGCGTTCAAGGAGATCGCGGTCCTCAACCTTCGTTAGTCCCTTACGAATATTTTTATTGTAGAAAAATCACGAATATTTCGAGTTCCTCAGGTATCTTTCGTTGGTCCAACAGGTTACGGCATATTTTTCAGAG
>CAZDSO010000317.1:0-3480 GCA_964508045.1 uncultured Planctomycetia bacterium
GCTTCGTCATGGAAGGGGGCGGATTCGAGGGCAACGAATCCCTGGACAAGGGGGGGGCTTTCGTTTTCGAGGGGAGATCCCGGGAAAAGGTAGGAAACGTCACGCGTGTCGAGCTCCGCAACGTTCGTCTGCTGGACAACCGGGCCGCCTCGTGGGGCGGAGGGGCGCATGTGAACGGTGTTTCCAAGGGATACCTCTTGAAGAACGTTTCCATCGCCGGGAACCGCGGAAAGGGCGGTGGTTTGTTCGTCATGAACGCGATGGGTGGTATCGAGAACTGCGCGATCCGGGAGAACGAATCCCTTCTTCCCGAACCGGGCGGCGGGGGCATCCTCTGGCAATCCACCCGGCCCCGCATCGACCGGGCTTCCACCGTGGCGAGCAACCGGCCCGACGACATTGCGGAATACCTCGGTGCAGGCATGTCGCGGGAAGACCGGGGGGAGCGGGACCCGGGTCCGAAACCGGACCCCGGACCGGAGCCGGCGCCCGCGAGGACGTCAACCTACAGGAAATTCCTGGAGAACCTGGAGAAGGTTTTCTACGTTCCCGGCGGCGGCAAGGACCGGTACGGAAATCCCGTGGTGTGCCGGAACGGCGAATCGAACGACCCTGAAACCGGCTTGCCCTACGAAATCTGGATGCAGAAGCCCCGAATGGAATTCGTCCTCGTGAAGGACGGCCGTTTCACGATGGGGACGCCTGCGGACGCCAAACTTGTCGGTCAATGGGAGCGACCCGCCCACCCGGTCAGCATCACGAGGCCCTTGTATCTCGGAAAGTACGAGATCACCCAGGGACAATGGAAGGACGTGATGGGGGACAATCCGTCCAAATTCCCGCAAGCAGGCGATGGGTCCCCGGTGAATCGCGTTTCCTGGGAGGACGTGAAGGGTTTCCTGGCAAAGGTCAACGAGTCCATGGATGAGGGCGTGCGGAGACTCGGCGTGAGGTTTCGCCTGCCCTCCGAGGCGGAATGGGAATATGCCTGCCGGGCCGGCACGACCACGGACACCTATGCGGGCGATTTGACCATACGCAAGGTGTTCGACAGCCCCGAGCTCGACAAGATCGCCTGGTACGGCGGAAACTGCGAGGTCTCCTACCGGCCGGCGGGGGCCATGAAGCATTTTCACGGAAAGCAATATGAATTCGAGTACGGAGGGCCTCATACGGTGGGGGGCAAGTCCCCCAATGCCTGGGGTTTTTACGACATGATCGGAAACGTATGGGAATGGTGCGAGGACGTCTGGGACACGGATTTCTACGGCAAGGAGAAGGCGACGCGCCCGGACCCGATCCGTGGCGAGGGAGGCACCTGTCGGGTGATCCGGGGATGTTCCTGGATCAACAACGCCGCTTCCTGCCGGTCGGCGAACCGCTGGGGAATGGAACAGGAGGGGGCCAGCCACGACGCCGTCGGTTTTCGCGCGGCCCTCACACTGCGATGAGGGACGCCGCCGCACGTCGGACGGCCACGATCACGCGAAGCCGTCCAGCGCTTCCTCTCGCGTCTCGAAAAGCGTGAAAAGCGGCAAGAAACCCATCATGTCCATGATCTTCAAGACGTTATCGTTCGTCAGGACCACGTGAGCCGAACGCTGAACGGCCACTTTCGTCACCGAGGAGAGACCCCGGCTGTTGATGTACTTCACCTTGGAAAGATCCAGCAGGATCTTGTCCTCCTTGTCCGAGGTCTCCGAGAAAATCACCTCGTCGAGGGCATGCGCCTCCTCGTTCTTCACCTCTTCCGAATCGATGAGGACGACGAGGATGTCGCCGCTCTCGGCCGTCAGGATCCCGTTCGAGCGGTCCGCGAACGACAGATCCACTCCGGCGCCCGCCAGGGCCCTCTTGTCCGCCTCGAAGGGCGCCTCGGGAGCCGGCCCCGTTTCCTCCTCCAGGGCGGGAAGGGAGGGAGACGGCTCTTCCCCGGCTCCCAGTTCCTCTTCCGGCGCCTCCGCGATCTCGTCTTCCTCGGGTGCCCCGGGAAGCGGACTCGCGTCCACATCTTCCGCCGGCGAGGCCTCCGTCCCGCCCGGCAGTGAGGAGAGTCCTGGAAGGTCTTCCTCCGGCGCTTCCTCCTCGCCCGGCAAGCCTTCCATGCCGGGGGGGGGAGGGGCCTCGAAACCAGAGGACTCGTCGACGGTTTCCGCGGGGGCGAAACCGCTCGATTCGTCCTTCGTTCCCGCCAGCATCTCGTCCCATTCCTCCTTGTCCTTCTCGTCGGTGGCGGTTTCGGCCAGGGACGTGATGTCCTCCTCGTCCGCCGTCTTGATGTCCTCGCCGGCCTCTTCCTCGGCCAGGGAGGAATAGCCCCACGAAGTCAGGTCGCTCGATGAAGTGCTTTCCTCCGGCGGGGATGCGGACCCCGCGGCCTCGTTGGAGACGGACGATGGGAAGGGTTCCTGTGGCTCCGGGAGTTCCTCTTCCTCCTCGTCTTCCTCCTCCTCCCCCTCTTCCTCCTCCTCCCCCTCTTCCTCCTCGTCTTCCTCCTCCTCTTCCTCGTCTTCCTCGTCTTCCTCGTAGTCCTCTTCTTCGTCCTCCTCCTCGTCCCGGGCAACGGGCCCCTCTCCCGCCTCTTCTTGCAGGGCCCTGAGCTCGGCTTCGAGTGTTTCTCGATCCTCCTGCATCTTTTCCAGCGTCTTCTCGAATTCCTGCCGCTCCTCTTCCATGGCTTCCTTTTCCGATTCCAGCCATTCCCTTTCACCCTTGAGGATGGCCTGTTCCTGCTGGATCTTTTCCCATTCCCCCCCGAGATCGGCCGCTTCCCCGCCTGGAACGCCGGCGCCTTCTCCGGCGCGTTCATTCGCCAGGGCTTCTCGCTCGATCCTGGCCTCTTCCTTGGCGCGCTTGAGTTTCTCGCCTGCTTCCTTGATCTGGGCCTTGATCATGGCCTGGTTCTTTTCGAAGGAGGCTTTCTCCTTCTCGAGGGACTCGCGTGCTTCCTCGATCTCGCGTCGATTGCGCTCGAGGATCTCCGACTCGTCACCCTTTTCCTCGGAAAGGGCGGACGCCTGCAGCGTTTCGTGAAACCCCGCGATTTCCTCCTGGAGCCTCTGGATCTCGCCCTCCTTGAGTTTCAACGCCTCCTCGGTTTCCTCCAGTCGCTTCACGAGTTCGGGAGGGGGCTCCCCTCCCTCTCCGCCGGCCGCCGAGACCGCGCCGGCGGTCTCCTGGACCTGTGTAATGGATTCGCGGATCTTCGCCATGTTCTCGTTGATCCGGGGAATCGATTCCAGCGACCGGCCGATCGAGCCCAGGCGGCTGTTGACTTTTTCCCGGAAGAATTCCAGGGAGTCCGAAACATTCCCTACGCTCTCGTGGAGTCCGTCCAGAAGGTCCTTGATCTCCGTGGTTTTTTCCGAGGCGGAAGCGATTTCACGCCGAATGAATTTCCGCGAGCTCCCCCGGACCAGGAGCACGCCGAGGAACCAGAGAACGAGGATCAGGGCCGCCAGCCCGAACCCAAGAAGCGCC
>CAZDSO010000318.1:0-3454 GCA_964508045.1 uncultured Planctomycetia bacterium
TGAACTTGTACCGCACAGAGGAGATCCCGGAGGGGTTTCGCCATGTTCCCGGCGGCCCCTTCATGGCCGGCGGGGAGAAGGCCGGAGGCGGCGACGAACACGTCCTGAAGACCGAAGAATTCTTCATGGCCAGGCGCCCCGTGACGTTCGGAGAATACATCGCTTTCCTGAACGAAAAGGCGACCATCGATTCCGTAGGGGCATGCGGCCGCCCGCCGCGGGAGGAAGATGCGAGTTTCGCGATCCACGAGAAAGGGGAATGGAGGCTGCCCGGAGGGAAAGAGGAATCCTTGCTTGGATTCCGGTTGACGGAAGGCATGCCCGTCATGGGGATATCCTGGTTCGACGCCCTCGCCTTCTGCGCCTGGAAATCACGCAAGGACGGAAGAGTGTACAGCCTTCCGCACGAGGAGGAATGGGAGAAGGCCGCGCGGGGCGTGGATGGGCGGGTCTTTCCCTGGGGCGACGAATACGAGGGAACCTACAGCAACACGTTGGGATCCCTCGGGGAAAGCGCCCGTCTCCTGGAATGCGGGGATTTCCCGGCGGACGAATCGCCGTATGGAATCCAGGACCTGGCGGGGAATGTGTACACGTGGTGTTTGAACGCACCTGCGAGAGGATTCATCGGCCACCGCTGTGTCCGCGGCGGTTCATGGAGTCATGCCCCCCTTCAGGCCCGAGCGGGTGTTCGCCACGGAGACGTGCCTTCGCACGCGGACCGGAATACCGGCATACGTCTCGTCCTTCGCCCTTCGAGACCGCCGGCTCCATGAGCTTCGGCGTCGTTCCCGTCGTCATCGGCACCGGCCGGAATCCTGGTTCACTCTCTTCACGCGCTTCAACATCTTACGAATCGACGTTCGTCGTGCAGGAATTCGACGTCGAAATCGGTAGTGAGCGTTTTCAAGTCGCGACAGTCTATCCGACGTTTTCTCAACGTCCGTGAAAATTCCGAATCACATGTTGACCACGCACCTCCTTATGCAGTACGTTGTTGCTCCGAAGGCGTGAAGAGGAAAGGAGTGCCGGGCATGATCGCAGCACGGAGGTCCCTTCCCTGGTTACTGATCGTTTTGGCCCTGGCGTCCGGATGCCGAAGCGTCCGCGTGCAGACGCGTGAAGTCGACCTCTCCGGGAAACGCCCCGTCTTCCGGTGGAAGCGGACGCCCATGGCCATGTCCTATCACCTCCAGGTCGCCACCGGGCAAAACTTCGACGAGCTCGAGGTCGACGAGCCCGGGCTGACCACCGAGAGCTTCGAGGTCCTCTCCCCTCTCCCCACCGACCAGGAATTGTTCTGGCGCGTCAAGGCCTCCGACTCCCTCCTCCTCCCCAACCCCTGGTCCGTCATGAAACATTTCCGCATCCTCTCCCCACCCAGAACCCTCCAGCCCAAGGGCGTCACCAGCGGACGACTCCCCGAGTTCCGATGGGAATACGAGGGGCCCGAGGACATCTCCTTCCTCCTCCAGGTCTCCGCCTCCCCCGACTTCTCCGTCCCCCTCGTCGAGCCCGTCGTGAAAAAGAAACGCTACACCTATCCCGTCACACTCGAGTACGGACGCCGCTACTGGTGGCGCGTGAAGGCCCGCACCGAGAAACAGGAAGGCAAGTGGTCCGAAGTCGTCCCCTTCGACCTGCGGCCCTCCGGACCCGCCCTGGAGGCGCCCAAGGGGCCCGTCACCGGGCCCGAGGCCGTCCTGCGTTGGAAACGCGTCCCCGGTGCCGAGGCCTACGTTGTCCACCTCGCCGAGGACCCTTCCTTCGACACCGCCGTCCTGCACGGACGGACCGGCGCCAACCAGCTCGACGCCAGCGAACAGGTCGCCTTCGAGAAACCCTACTTCTGGCGCGTCGCGGCCGTCGCCCGGAACCAGCCCGGCCTCTGGTCCGAAACGGCCGAGTTCACGATGACCTACCCCGTTCCCGAGCCCAAGCGGCCCGGGAAAAACATCGTCTTCGCCCAGACGCCGCGATTCGCCTGGACCCCCTGCCTCGGCGCCGTCGCCTACGAGATCCTCCTGCGGCCCGCCGCAGAGCCCGAAAGGGACACCCTCCCCCCCAGAGAGAACGGCGAGGCCGGCGAACAAGAAAAACCGTTGAAAGGAACACGGGTCGTCCCCGTGCAGCTGGAACACATTCCCCTCGGCCCCGGGCAGGACGGCGTGATCCTGGCCTGGTTCCGTCCACAAAGGAACCTCGACATGGGCGTGGTCTACGCCTGGAAGGTCCGCGCCCTCTTCGCGGGCGGGGGGCGCAGCGACTGGTCCGAGACGTCCTCCTTCACCGTGGCGACGGTCCGGGAGGACCTGCAGGCGGCCGTCCAGCTCACCTCCAACCGCTTCGTAAACGAGGTCCAGCCGCGGGTCTCCCCCGACGGGAGACGTGTCTGCTTCACCACGTACCGTTTCTCCTACGACCCCGCCTCGGGCGAGCCGGTCCCCATGCCCGGCGTGAACGGCCGCACGGGACCCGAGATGCGCGTCCGGTGGAAGACCCTCTCCTTCACCGGAGACGGAAAGCCCAGCCTCGGGTTCGACACCTCCTCCTTCCCCTCGGCCGGACGGGGAACGGTGGACCGCTACCCCGTCTGGGGACCCGGCGATACCCTCATCTTCGCCTCCGACTGCCTGAGGACGGAAAAGGCCGGGACCGACCTGGTCCTCAAGGATCTGGGACGACCGGGCATCACCTTGCTCACCGACGGCTCCCCCTGGAAGACCTACGAGGACCCCGCGATGGACGAGGGCGGCAAGATGGTCTGCTACACGGTCTTTTCGCGTAACGACCGGCCCACGATCTGGGTCATGGACCTCCACGGCCAGGCCGTGACGGAACTCGTCCACGGCGAGCACCCGTCCTTCTCCCCGGACGGCCGGTTCGTCGCCTATTCGAGCCGGAAGGGCGGCGCCGAGAACATCTGGATGGTGGACCGCCACGGCGGAACTCCCCGGCGGCTCACGGACAACAATCATCCTGAAATCCTCTGTCGCCGTCCCCGCTTCTCGCACGACGGAACGCGCATCGCCTACATGTGCAACAAGCGGAAAAACCGGGACATCTGGGTTCTCGACCTGGGAAACCCGGAGAACAAGAAAAGGAAGAAAAGGGTCACCGAATCCATCGCCGACGACGACTACCCCGACTGGCTGCCCGGAGACAACAGCCTGATCTTCCAGTCCAGGCGGGGAAGCGAAGGAGACTGGAACCTCTGGGCGATCCTGCTCGAGACGGAGAATGCGGAAACGGAGGATTAGGACGAACCCGGGCGGGGACACCCGCGAAGGAAGCCGGGACCGGCGGGGCCGAGCGACTTCCGCTTGACTGAAAGAGGAGATCGAACATGGGACGAGGAGCACACGCGGTCATCGGGGCGCTGGCCCTTGCATCCTGCCTCGGCATGCTGACGGCGACGGCCGTCGCCGGAGAGGACGCGCGCGCCGGGCGCCTG
>CAZDSO010000319.1:0-3450 GCA_964508045.1 uncultured Planctomycetia bacterium
GGTGAATCAGGGTCGAAGGACCTGGGTGCTGCTGGGGCCACGTGTTTCGCGTTGTAGGATTCATACGCTTTGAGCTCCGCGATCTCTGCGGTGGGATGCTCATGCAAAAAATTCACGGGGGGAACCTTGGAGGGCGAGGGTCCCCCCGAGCCACAACATAGCCGGCTCGCAAGGAGGCTCGTACGTATTCGGGGTTCACCGAATACTTGCACTCGCGGAAACAACGCAGCGTCAGAAGTCGAAGTGCTCCACGCCCTTCCCGTCGCCGAAGCAGATGCCCATGGCCTTGGCGGACATGACCGTGTCGTGGTTCTTCGGCACGGCCTTCATCTTCTTGATGGCCTTGGCCAGGGGCGTGGACACGATCTTCGGCGTCTTCAGCCCGACCATCCGCCCGTACTTCTCCTGGTGGACCAGGCGGGTGGCGGCGGCGCCCAGACGCGTGGCCAGAAGCCGGTCGAAGGTGGTGGGGTGTCCGCCGCGCTGCAGGTGGCCGAGCACGAGCGACCGCGTCTCCTTGCCCGTCCGCTGGCGGACCTGTTCGGCCACCCACTCGGCGATGCCGCCGAGCCGTTCGACGTGGCCCGCCTGCGCGCCTTCCCGGACGACCCGCTGGCCCCCCCTCGGCATCGCCCCCTCCGCCGCGACCACGATCGTGAAGAACCTCTTCTTGCGGTCCCGCTCGCGCACCTTGTGGCAGACCTCCTCCACGTCGAAGGGGATCTCGGGCAAGAGGATCGCGTCCGCGCCGCCGGAAACCCCCGCGTTGAGGGCGATCCATCCGGCGTAGCGCCCCATCACCTCCACCACCATGCAGCGGCGGTGCGCCTGGGCCGTGGAATGGAGCCGGTCGATGGCGTCCGTCGCGAAGCTGACGGCCGTGTCGTACCCGAACGTCACGTCCGTCCCGAAAAGGTCGTTGTCGATGGTCTTGGGGACGCCCACGACGGGGACGCCCTTCTTCGCAAGGCCGTCCGCGATGCCCAGCGTCCCGTCGCCGCCGATCACGATCAGCGCCTTGAACCCGAGCTGCTTGAAGTTCTTCACGACCTCGTCCGAGACGTCCTTCTCGACCCATTTCCGTCCCTCCTTGACGGGGTACTTGAAGGGGTTGCCCCGGTTGGTCGTGCCCAGGATCGTGCCGCCCCGGTTCAGGATGCCCCGGATGTCCACGGGGTCCACGCGCACGATCTTCTTTCCGCGCTTCAGGAGGCCGTCGAAGCCCTCGAGGATGCCGTAGACCTCCCAGTCGAAATGCCAGGCGGTCTTGGTGGCGGCCCGGATCACGGCGTTCAGCCCCGGCGCGTCGCCGCCGCCCGTGCAGAGCGCGATCTTGGTCTTCTTCGTTTTCGCGGCCATGGACGGTCCTCCTGCGAAGAAAGAGAGGGAAAACCGGACATCGAGATACTCGAACCGTCCCCGAAATGCAAGCGCAATTGGAGCCATTCGGGGTGTCGGCAAGTCGTTGGACTCCCCTTCGTTTCGTAGCCCGCCTCCTTGGACTTTGGACTTCTTCGTGGAGCACGAAGCCCTGAAGCAGAACGCTCACGAGGACCGCCGGCTTCCAGCCGGCAGCACTTCAGGTCGGATCGCGCCTGCCTGTCGCCGTCAGCGACGGCAGACAGGGACATCCTGTCCGCAGCACACCGGCAACGCTGCTGCGCCACTTTGCTCGCGCTCCGTGGCTCACGACGAACGTCAGCCCGCGCCCAAGAAAGACAGCCACAGCGCGAATGGCTCCATCAGTCGGGAAAGCGGAAGGTCCGCCGGTTCTCGCGCCACCACGCTTCCCAGTCCGCGGCCGAGGAGCCCGCCTCGGCCCCCGTCAGCGCCAGAAGCGCCCTCCTCGCCGCCGACGAGAGCCCCTTCGATCCCGACGATTCGGCGCGCTTCAGCAGGCCGAGCAGGGCGTCCACCGCCCGCTTGTCCGCGATGCGCCCGAGCCCCTTCGCGATCGACGCCTGCACGGCGACGGAAGCGTTTTCCTGCGCGGAAGCGTCCAGGATCCTCACGGCACGCCGGTCGCCCGTCCGCCCCAGCGCCCGGTACAGCGGCATGAGGACCAGCGGGTCGTTTCCGGCCCCGGAGAGAGCCCTCGCGAGCTTCGGGAACAGCCGCTTCCCGGACACGCGCTCGAGGCCGAGCGCCGCTTCCCGCCGCACCGGAAAGGAAGCGTCCGAGAGCAGGCCGGCAAGAGCGCTTCCTCCGCCGCCATCGAGGCTCAACCCCCGGGCGCAGAACAGGCGGGCCCTCGGATCGGACGCGGACAGGGCCTTCCGCGCGACGCGGGACGCGCTTCCGCGGATCGGGAAGGGCTTCGCTTCGGCCGGCTTCTCCTCGTCCGGCGGTTCGGCCCCGTCCGCTTCCTCCCCCCTGCCGTCCCCTTCCCCGGGAGGCGGGGGAGGCGCTTCTTCTGGAAGGTCGGGCGGCCGGAAACCGTCGCGCGCCGACGCCCACCAGTCCCGCCACGACCCGGGGGCGTTAGGTCCGTCCTCCTTGCCGGTGAGACGGCGAAGCGCGTCCGCGGCCTCGGCCCTCACCTCCGGGTCGCGGTCCTCCAGCGCGTCGAGCAGGACGGGGACGACGCCGGGGTCGCGGGTCTTCTCGAGGGCGCGCACGGCGGTGCGCCGTCTCGAGGGGTCGCGATCGGCGAGCAGGGCGAGGAAGAGGGGGACGCCTTCGGGGCTGGCGCGTGCGACGAGGAGCCCGAGGGCGGTCTTCTCGTCGCGTCTCGACCCGCCGAAGACCCAGGGGGCGGGCCGGGCGACGGCGTCGAGTTCCTTCCCGATCGCTTCCGGGTCGGCCTTCGCCACGGCGAGGTAGACGAAGACGCGATGATCGGACAGGGGACGCAGCACGCAGGCGACGGCGTTCTGCTCGGGATCCGTATAGGACTTGATCTTGCGGCTTTCGAGCATGCGCTCGATCTGCTCGCGGGGTTCGTAGGTCTCGGGATCGGCGAGCCCGAAGTTGGCGTAGACTTGTCCTCCTCTCCACCGGTGGTTCTCCGTCGCGCGCTCGGCGCAGCGGCCGACGGAGGCGGGGGGGGTGCCCACGCCGCGGTAGCCGGCCTCGAGCAGCGCGTCCAGGTGGAGCCGCATGGGCAGGGCCATGCGCTCGCACCAGCGAAGCGGGGGGAGTCCGCGTTCGAGGCGCAACAGGGAGAGCTCGAGCGCGAGGCGGCGCGCGGAAGCCCAGAGGTTTTCTTCGGCGAAGGGGCGTTCCCCGGCCCGTGCGGAGCCTGGGGAGGCCAGGGCGGCGCATCCGATCAGGACGGCGGCCGCGAGAGGGAGGCCCCGCCCTCTCTTCGCATGCATGCAGGTGGAACGCATTTCCCTCATGATACACGAAACCGCGGACGGGCTCCGGTGACGGGTCGTCGATTTCAGATTTCAGCCCGGGACCACGGCGATTTGCCTTCTGTTTCGTCTGTTTCATGGTTCGTGACCG
>CAZDSO010000320.1:0-3450 GCA_964508045.1 uncultured Planctomycetia bacterium
GCAGGCCGGAGCAGGCCGGCGGACCTCGAAAATGACTACAGCGCGAATACCTCAAGACGAGCGTTTCGCGCTGTCGGCAAGTCTTGGGTCTTTCCCACCTTCCATAGCCCACCTTTGTCTAGAGCGCCCCGGGGGGACACCCCATAGGCGCTGCCTTGATCATAAAGCAGCAAAGCCGGACCCAAATCGCCTTGAACACGAGGGCACGAAGACACCAAGGCACGAAGAATGCGATTTTGAATTTAGGAATTCAGAATTGAGGAATTCCGAATTCAGTCGGCCATGCAGCGCGGCCGCGGGATCGCCGTGGTCCCGGACCGGGTGTTCCCGTGGCCCGGGACACACGCCTCCCACAAACGACAGCGGGAAGCCCGTGAAAGAACGAGGTGCCAGCGGGTATCATGGAAGCGAAGCAAAGAATCCGTCTTTTCGGACAGGAGGCAGCGTTGGCCCTGGAAGACGATCCCGCCGGCGGGCAAGACCGGTTCCTTCGACCCACGGCGTTCCTGGACGGCGACCATCCCGCGGTGAGCGGGTTCGCGCGCGCGAAAGCCGGCGGGGCTTTGGGACCCGTCGAGAAGGCACGGCGCCTTTTTCTCGCCGTGCGCGACGACATCCTCTACGACCCTTACGGCATCGAGTGGGAGGCGGCGGGGTTTCGCGCAAGCCGCTGTCTGGAAAGGGGGGGCGGGTACTGCGTGACGAAGGCCGTCCTGCTCGCCGCATGCGCGCGGGCCTCGGGCATTCCCGCACGCCTCGGCTTCGCCGACGTGATCAACCACCTCAACGCCCCGCGCCTCCGCGAGATCATGGAGACCGACCTCTTCGTCTGGCACGGCTATGCGGAACTTCGCCTCTCCGGCCGCTGGATCAAGGCGACCCCCGCCTTCAACCAGTCCCTGTGCGGGAAGATCGGCGTCGAACCCGTGCGCTTCGACGGGAAGCACGACGCTCTCATGCCGCCGACCGACCTTGACGGGCGAAGCTTCATGGAATACGTCCGCGACCGGGGGCGCTACGACGACGTCCCCTTCGACGCGATCCTCGAAGACACGCGTGCAGCGTATCCGAAGGCCTTCGAGGCGCCCGCATCGGGGAAGGATCGATCCTGAAGCCGGCTCACAGCTTCTCGATGTCGCGCAGGTAGGCGCGGGTGGAGACGTCCACTTTTTTCAGGATCGTGTTGTCGAGGACGTACTTGAGCTGCTTCCCGTGCTTCTCGCCCATCCGGGTGAACTGGACGCCCACGCGCCAGGCCTCGAATTCCCTCGACTTCTTCACCCACGCCACCTGGCCGCGGACATGGATGGGGGACGTCGAGAGGGGCGCCTCGATCACGAGCTTCAACGACTCCCCTTGCTTCAGCGGCTGGCGGGTGATGAAGTAGCAACCGCCCATCGACAGGTTGAGGAGGTAGTATCGTTCGGAAAGGCGGTTCAGGAAGGAGAGAACCCCTCCGCGGGTGTACTGGACCGTCGCGTCCTTGACGCCGAAACGCTTGCCCGCTCTACGCTCCGTGCCGTCCCAGCCAGGTTTCATCCCGTTCGCCAACGCCTTCCCTCCCAATCTACACCTCCACGTCCACGACGCGCGCCAGGGAATTGAGCCGGTCCCCCTCGTTCAGGGACACGAGGCGGACGCCCTGGGTGGCCCGGCCGATGACGGAGATGGCGTTCACCGGCATGCGGACCATCATTCCCTGCGCGGTGACCGCCAGAAGGTCGTCGCCGTCCTCCACGGCCATCACGGCGACGACGTCGCCGTTCCTCGCTCCCGTTCGGATGTTGATGATGCCCTTGCCGCCCCGCTTCTGCACGCGGTAGGCCTCGAAAGCCGTCCGCTTCCCGTAGCCGTTCTCGCAGACGGTGAGCACGGAATTTCCCTCCAGGGCGACGCAAAGCCCCACGACCTCGTCCCCCGGCTGCAGCGCGATGCCGCGTACGCCCCGGGCGGTCCGCCCCATGGGCCGCACGTCCGTCTCCTGGAACTGGAGAGCCATGCCTTTGCGGGTGCCGAGCAGGACGCGCTTGTCTCCCGAGGTGAGAACGGCCCCCACGAGCCGGTCGGTCCTGTTCACGCTCACCGCGATGATGCCGGAGCGACGGATGTTCTGGAAGGCCGAGAGGACCGTCTTCTTGACGATGCCCTTCTCCGAGACCATCAAGACGTAGCGGTCGTCGAAATCACGGACCGGGATCACCGACGTGACGAAATGGTCCGCAGGCAGCCGGAGGAGATTCTGGAGCGAGCGTCCCCGCGATTGGCGGGAGAGCTTGGGGACCTCGTGGACCTTCAGGCTGTGGAGCCGTCCCCGGTCGGTGAAGAAGAGGAGCGTATCGTACGTGGAGGCCACGTAGAGCTGCTCGATGAAATCCCCCTTCTTCATCGAAGCGCCCGTGATCCCCTTCCCGCCGCGCTTCTGTCTCCGCCAGACCGCCATGGGCTGCCGCTTGACGTACCCCTCGTGCGACAGCGTCACCGCCATGTCCTCCTCGGCGATGAGGTCCTCCACCTGGAAGGCCTGCACCTCCTCCGTGATCTCGGTGCACCTCGGGGCGCTGAATTCCTCCTTCAGATCAAACAGATCTTCCTTGATGATGTCCATCACCAGCGTCTTGTCGGCCAGGATCCCCTTGTATTCCTTGATCCTCGCGAGCAGCTCGTGATATTCCTTTTCCAGCTTCTCCTGCTCCAGGCCCGTGAGCTTGCCCAGCGACATCCGGAGGATGGCGTCCGCCTGCACCTGGCTGAGACGGAAACGGTCGATGAGCGCCCCGGCCGCTTGGGCCGTGTCGTGGGACGTCTTGATGATCCGCACGACCTCGTCGATGTCGGAAAGCGCGATCCGCAGGCCGTCGAGGATGTGGGCGCGCGCCTCGGCCTCCTCGAGGAGATACTGGGTCCGCCGGCGGATCACCTCCGCGCGGTGGGCGATGAAGTGGCTGAAAATCTGCTTCAACGCGAGAAGCCGCGGGCGCCCCTCCACCAGCGCAATCATGTTCACCCCGAACGTTTCCTGGAGCGGCGTTTCCTTGAAAAGACGGTTCAGGACGATGTCGTCGTCTTCGCCCTTCCGGATCTGGATCACGAGCCTCGCACCGTGGCGGTCCGACTCGTCCCGGATGTCCGAAATCTCCGGTATCTTGCCCGATTTCACCAGCTCGGCGATCTTTTCGATCAGCTTCGTGCGGTTGAGCTGGTAGGGGATCTCCTTCACCACCAAAGAGACCCGCCCCTTCTTGTTCTCCTCCCGCTCGATCCGGGCGCGCAACGTGACCAGCCCTTTCCCCGTGGCGTACGCGTCCCGGATGCCCTCCCGGCCGCAGATGATCCCGCCCGTGGGAAAGTCCGGCCCCTGGATCACGGACATCAGCTCGTCCAGCGTGACGTCCGGGTTGTCGATCATCATGATGATCGCGTCACAGACCTCCCCCATGTTGTGGGGGGGAA
>CAZDSO010000321.1:0-3406 GCA_964508045.1 uncultured Planctomycetia bacterium
TGGGCGTCGGCGTGGGACTGGGCGTCGGCGTCGGACTGGGCGTCGGCGTCGGACTGGGGGCGGGCATGGGCGCCGGTGGGGGGGGAGCCGGTTCCGGAGGCGTGGGGGTCGGCAACTCGCTTGCCTTGGGGGCGGGAGGGGGCCTGTTTTCGGGGGGAACGGGCGGCGGCGTCGGGACGGGCTGATTCGCCGGCGCCGGCGGGTTCGTGACGCCGGTATCCTGCTTGTTCTGGCGGCCGTGCTCCTTGGCGGTCTTGCCGGTCGGCGCGGACGCGGGGGGGTCGCTGTGCTTCTCGGTGGAGGGCGCCTCGGCCTGCCGGAGGCCCGGACGGGGTGACGGGGGCGGTGTCGGATGATCCGGCCGGTTCGTCTCGCCGGGTACCCGGTGCTTTTCGCTCTCCCGCCATTCGGTGGGGGCGCCGAGGGGCCGTGGAGAGGGGGCCGTCAGGACGCCGGCGGCGTGGAGGACGGCGAGGATCAGGACGGTGGCGGCGGCCGCGCCGAGGGGGGCGAGCCAGACGGGGAAGCGAAGGGCGGGACGGGGAGGCGTTTCGGTCCGTGCTTTCGCGGCGATCGCGTCGATCTTCCTCGCCGAGATTTCGCTCGCGGGGCCCGGATGTCGCTCTTCCTTCACGAAACGGTCGAGGGCCTCGAACGCCTCGAGCGTTTTCCGGCATGCCGGACATTGTTCGAGGTGGCGGTCGAGGGCGTTTTCCCTCTCGGGCTCGAGAACCCCGGAGATCTTGTCGGAGATCTCTTTTTTGTATTCCTTGCAGTCCATATACCCTGCGTTCCACAGGACCGTGGCGTCCGATCTCGAGAGGTTAGGGGGCCGGTGAGGGCCTTTCGTTTGAATAAATTCCGTCTTCTGGGGCTGTCAGAGCCATTTCCTCAGGCGCTGCTGCAGGATCTCCCGGGCCCGGAACATCCACCACCGAACCGTCCCCTGGGAGGCTTCCAGGATGTCCGCCACCTCCTTCAGGGGGATGTCCTCCAAGAGGTGCAAGGTCGCGACGATTCTCGGGTTGTCCGGGAGGCTGGAGACGGCGTCGAGGATGGCCTTTCGTTTTTCGGCCCGTTCGGCGGGGCCGTTTCGCGCCTCGTTGTCGGCGAGGTCGGGCAGGTCCGTGGCTTTCTCCTTTCCGCGCTTCCGGAGGATCCGCCAGGCGGTGCTTCTCGTGATGCGGTAGATCCAGGTGAAGATGGCGGCTTCGCCGCGGAAATCGCCGAGGTGGTTGTGGAGGTAGAGAAAGACCTCCTGGCAGACGTCTTCGGCGTCCTCGTGACGCGAGGTGAGGTGCAGCGCCACGCGATAGACGGAGGCGTAGTAGCGGGAGGCGACCTCCTCGAAGGAGGGGGGGGCCGCGTTTTCCGGGCGACCGCCGTCTTCGTTGGGTCGTCGCGCCATGGGCCAGCGGTTCCTCTTGCCGGCGAGGGGGTTAGAACGTGTAGAGTTCGTCGAAGGCTTCGGTCGCCGCGTTTCTCAGGACGTCCGGGGAGAGCCGGTAGGCCTCCTGGAGCCTGTGCAAAAGGGTATCGTCTTCCTTCGCCGGTCCGAGCAGCGCCTGGGCCTGTTCGGTCTCTTCGAGGGCGTCGAGCAGGGCCGGAATCAACTTGTCGGCGGCCCGCCGGTAGGGATTCTCCTTCTCGTAGCTGAGCCACACGGCCTTGGTGCGCAGGCACTCGAGGGGGTTGAGGGCGTGAGCGATCTGGGCGAGGGCCGCCCGGGTCTTCACGTCCACGACGTTGCGGACCCTCCTTCTCTCGAGGTCCCGCCGCTGGACGCTTTCGTAGAGGTCCAGGTCGCGGATGACGGTGTCGAGGTAGCGCCCGATGAACGCGTCGCGGGCCTCGTCGTCGTTTCCGGCCTTCCTCGTTTCGGCGAAGAGGCGCCGCCAGGCGCCGAAGGCGAATTTCGTCGTCAGACCGTCCAGGCCTTTGAGAAGGCTCAGGGCCAGCTCGCTGGTGATTTCATCCTGTTCGAGGTCCACCTTCTTCTTGCGGAGGAATTCCAGGCGGTTCCAGATCTTTTTCGCCCAGGGGCGATGGATTTCCCTCAGGTGGTAGACGGGGCCCCGGTCGCTCGTGAAGGAGGGTTTCTTCTCGAAGACCTTGGGGGGGTAGCGGACCTGGAGGCTTCCGAGGACGACCGTTTCCGTCTCCACGCGTTTGCCCCAGATCTTCAACGGCCCGTCGCGCCCGAAGTCCAGCCGCTCGCCCGCCACGCAGACGAGCTGGACGCGGCCCTTGGACGGCTGCTCCGAGAAGTAGGCGTGGAAGCCCCCCCGCTCGAGCCGCCGGTTGATCCGCTGGTTGAGGGCGCTGAGTCCCCGGTAGCTGTACCGGCGCATCCTCAGGCTCCGTACCCTGCGATCGGACGCGAAGATGCGCTGGATGGCCACGCAGGCCTCGAGTGGATCGGGCCACCCGGAGCCTTCGATCCGGGCCCCCTCGGGCAGCGTTCCTCCGAGCATGCCCGCGACCTTGGCGTCGAGAACCTTCTGGCCGTACTCCTTGAAGAAGGCCGCGAGCTTTTCCATCATCGGCTCGCACTTCCTGCGCTCCGCCTCCGAGAAGGAGACGGGTTCGAAGGGCTTGCCCTCCTGGGCCCCGGCGGTCCGGGCCGCAACCAGGAGGATCAGACCCGTGCCGAGAAGTCCGGCAAAGCGAATCATGGCGCCTCTCCTTATCTATCTAGGTGCCCCGGGGTTTCTTTTCGGGGACGCTCAGGTCGAACTGGCGTATCTTCCTGTCGAGCGTCGGACGCGTGATGCCCAGGATCCTCGCCGCTTCCTTCTTGTTCCCCCCCGTTACCTCGAGAACCCGCTGGATGTGCCTCTGTTCCATCGCGCGGAGCGACCAGTCCTGGGCTTGCGGCGCGGCGGGTTCGCGCTCCAGTTTCCGGACCTCCAGCCCCAGGTCGTCGACGCGCACCGTTTTTAGGGACGCGCAGGCGACCCCCCGCTTGATGCAAGCCCTGAGCTCCCGGACATTGCCGGGCCAGTCGTGTTCGAGAAGCCGCTCCAGGGCGGCGGGTTCCACGCCTTCGACGGACTTGCGATACTTGCGATTGCACTCCTTCACGAAGAAATCCACCAGCAGGGGGATGTCGTCCTTCCGCCGCCGCAACGACGGGATCCGGATGGAGACCTCGTTCAGACGGTAGTAGAGGTCCGCCCGGAAGACGCCCTGCTCCACGAGCTGCTCGATGTCCCGGTTGGTGGAGGCCACGATCCTCACGTCGGTCCGGTGCGTCTCCTCGCCGCCCACCCGCTGGAACTCGTGATACTCGACGGTCTGCAGGATCTTCGCCTGGGCCGCCAGCGACATCTCCGCGATCTCGTCGAGAAAGAGCGTGCCGCCGTCCGCCAGCTCGAACCGACCCTTGCGGGTCCGCTCGGCGCCC
>CAZDSO010000322.1:0-3400 GCA_964508045.1 uncultured Planctomycetia bacterium
ACGATTGGCGTAGCAGGCCGGGCGCATCCGCCACGTTCGAGAGCCTGTCGATTTTTCCAAGCAGATCCCCGGTCAGCGCGTCGGCCGTCAGACCGGGCGCGTCCTCGGAGGCGGGCACGATGCCGAAGGCCAGAACCCCGCCCCGTTCGTGAAAGGCCTTCAGCTCCCCGGGGTACAGGGTCAATCCCTCGAAATAGGCGCTGGCGTCCAGGCTGAGGATGTCCACGCGGGAATTGAGGATGATGGGCCACTCCGTGTTGCCGCAGCAGTGCGCGCCCGCGATGCCGCCTCGCGCGTGGATCTCGCCTGCGACCTCGTCGATCCAGGCCGTGGCGTTCTCCGATGAAAACTGCGCGAAGGCCGAGCCGAAGGAGACCAGGTAGGGCTCGTCGATAAACAGGATCACCCGGTCGCACAGGTCCTTTAACCGCTCCACCTGCCAGGCGGCGCCCATGCGGCAGGCCTTGAGGACCACGTCGAAAAAGGTCTCGTTGTACAGGATGGACCGGCGGTTCTGGTCGGTGACCGTCAGGCCCAGGCTCACCGGCCCGGTGACCTGCCCCTTGACCGCGACGATCCTCCCGGCGTCGAAGTCCCGCCCCAGGGCGTCCAGGAAGGCCCCGAAGCCCAGGGCGTACTCGGGCTCCAGCGCGAAGGGGTCCGCGTTCCCGGCCAGGACGTTCTCGTAGAAGATCTCCATTTCACGGGAGGAGTCCGCCGACGTATCGAAGTAGAGGACCTCCCTTTCCGGGTCGATCCTCGCCGCGGGCGCCTTGTGCAGGTACTGCACGTACATGTTTTCCCTGTAGCCCAACCGCGGAAGCTGGGGCCAGCCTGGGATCTCGGGCAGGCGCCTGGCGATCAGGCGCAGCGCGGCCCCGGGGTCTGTGTGCGGGAAGCTGCCGATGGAGGTCGGCAGGGCGTCGGCTTTCAGGTCCATGCGTGTTTCCCCTCCCACGGAGGCGGTTGATCAGGGATTATAGGTGCGCGCGCCCGGCGCGGTCAAGCTTCCGGGTCGGACAGGGATCCTATTCGGGCACGAACTCCCAGACCTCGCTTCGGGGATTCCATGCGGTGTGTGTTTCCTCGTCGTAGTCCCCTCCGCCGAAGACGAACAGGCGGCCGTCCACGGTGGCCGCTCCTGCGCCTCCGCGCCTCTGTGGAAGAGGCGCCACGTTCACGTAGGCCCCGGATTCCGCGTCGAGGGCGTCCACCGCGTCGCGGAACGGGGGCCAGGCGTCGAGGTAGCCCCCGACGAAAAAGGCGTACCGCCCCCACAGCGTGGCCGCGGCCAGGGAACAGCGGACCTCGCCCAAACAGGGCCCAACACCCCAGGTGTCGCCGGCCGGATCGTATTCGAGCAGCCGGTTCAGGTATCCGGTCATGGTTCCGTCCCATCCGCCCGCAAAAAACAGCGAGCCCCCCGCGGTCGTCGCCGCCGCCGCCTCCACGGGCTCGGGAAGCGGATTCATCGCGGTCCAGGTCCAGGAGACCGGATCGTACGACTCGACCGCGTCGACCTGCGTAAGCGATTTTCCGGAGTCGTTTCGTCCCGCGATCACGAAGACCTTGCCGTCCAGGGCCGCGACACCCGGCAGGGACCTGGGCGTGGGCATGGAGGGAAGCTGCGTCCACGCTCCGGTCTGCGGGTCGAACACGTCGAGCCGGGCCGAATACCAGTCTGCGGTTCCCTCGTACGCGTATCCGCCCGCGAGGTAGATTTTGCCGTCGACCACGGCGGCGGCCGCCGCCCCGCGCGGCTCGGGAAGGGGAGGACCGACGGACCAGGAATCGGCCTCGGGATCGTAGATTTCCACCACGTCCAGTGGTCGGTCAGGGACCTGGAGGAAATTGAATCCCCCCATGGCGTACACGAGCCCGCCGGTCGCCGCCGCGGCCAGGCTCGTACGCGCGGTGGGCATGGGCGCGCGCTCTATCCATGACCCGGGGCCGGTCAGCTCGCGGTCGTCGTCGTCATCGTCGTCGGCCGGGTTGCACGCGGCCGCGGAGAGAACCAGTGAGAACCCTGCGATAACAATAAGAAGGATCCGCAGACGTCGCGATCGGTTCATCTCCGCCTTCCTTTCATGAAGAGTTTTTCAGATATTTTCCCCCGTCTTCAATGCGGGGTCAAACCGGGCTGGCCAACAATTTCTTGACAGCCCCGGGCGAAAAAATTAGGGTTAAAATCTCTTGTGCTTTGAAACGGTAGTCGGGGAAAAGCAATGCTGGACATTTCCATGGGCGAGCTGACGGTCCTGCTGGTGCTCGCCCTGATCCTGATCGGGCCCGAGAAGCTGCCGCAGGCGGCCCGCACCCTGGCCAAGGTCATGGTCCAGGTCCGGAGGATGTCCGCCGAGTTCCGGCTCAGCATGGACGAGGCCATGCGCGAGGAGGAACCGCCCCCATACGCCAAGCCGCCCGCGGAAGAGAAGGAAGAAGAGTTAGAGAAAAAGGAGCTTCCGCCCACGGACCCGATCCTGGGCTACGATCCCGGCGAGATCGAGGGCGGCGAGCCCGAGGACGACGCGGCGGCGCAGGCGGGAGAGGGACCGAAGTCGGAGGAGCAGGCAGGGGAATCCGACGGGGAGGTCCGGGTATTGCACGACAAGCCCGAGGATCCGGAACCGGAAACCGAGGAGAACAAGGAGAAGGACGAGGGTGGAAGCTGAGGAGCAAAAGGTCGAAGAGGGCCCGAAAAAGACCATGAGCGTCTTCGAGCACCTCACCGAACTGCGGTCCAGGCTGATCCGCATGGTGGCCGGGGTGCTGGTGGGCTTTGTGGCCTGCTACGCGGTTTCGAAACAGCTCTTCGCCCTGCTGATGCGGCCCCTGATCCAGGTGATCGGCGACGACCGCTTCATGATCTTCACCGGTCCGGCCGAGGCCTTCATCACCTACCTGAAGGTCGCCCTGCTGGCGGGCATCTTCGTCTCCAGCCCCTACGTGCTCTACCACCTCTGGAAGTTCGTCGCGCCGGGACTGTACCGCAGGGAACGCCGCCTGGTGATCCCCTTCGTGCTGGCGGCCACCCTGTTCTTCGTGGGGGGCGCGGCCTTCGGCTACTTCGTGGTCTTCCCCTTCGGGCTGGGCTTTTTGGTCAAGAGCTTCGAGACCGAGCAGCTTCTGGCCCAGATCAAGATCGGGGAGTATCTCTCCTTCGCAACCAAGCTCCTGCTCGCCTTCGGCATCACCTTTGAGCTTCCCATCTTCATTTTTTTCCTGGCCCGGCTGGGGCTGGTGAGCGCCGAGTTTCTGCTCAGCAAGTTCAAGTACGCGATCCTGATCATCGTGGCCTTCTCCGCCGTCCTCACGCCGCCGGACGTCTTCACTCAGGTCGCCCTGTCGGTTCCCCTCGCGATCCTCTATCTGGTCGGCGTCGGCGTGGCCAAGCTGTTCG
>CAZDSO010000323.1:0-3313 GCA_964508045.1 uncultured Planctomycetia bacterium
CAAGACAGCAGAGGTTTTTGATGACATGCTGGATAGGAGTGTGCCATTGTATAACGAATTACAGCGGATGATCGGCGAGATAGCTTCAGAATTTGCGCAGGATGGCACAAATATATATGACCTTGGTTGTTCGACCGGTATCACACTTATGAGTATAGACAAGGCTGTAAAAAAAGATGTAAAGCTTATAGGCCTTGATTACTCTCAGGCAATGCTTGATAAATGCAAAGAGCGGTTTAAAAGTGAAAGAATGTCAAAGCCGCACGAGCTGGCCTACGCAGACCGCACGATGGGGGAGAGCTGGTCCCTGGCCTACAACAAGGGCCTCCTGAGCATCGAGACGAGGCTGCAGGTGGATGCCCGGGGCAACGTGGTCGGCAAGCTCGGCCGGATCATCGCCGTGGGGGAGTACCCCGCTCCGGATCCCGCCGCGCCGACCCGCAAGACCGCGACCTCGACCATCGATGTGACGCTGTACAACGACTCGTACGAGATTCACAACCTCTACTACAAGGCCCTGTACGCGGGGAACCGTCAGGGGGGCGCCTACCACCAGGAGTTCGGCGGCGTGAACCACGGGGGGCAGGATCGCGCCGACGAGATCGACGGCGACATCCACATCGAGGGCGACATCTGGCTGGGGGGGGACGCCCACGCCCACCGCTTCGGCGATCTTTCCGCCACGGGGGAGATCGCGAAGCTCGACCTTCTCGGCCGTCCGGACCACGACCTCGGGGGCGGGGATGAGGATTCGATCGAGCCCCCGAACCTCGAGCAGCAGGGGTGGGAGCTGCCGCAACGGCGCTACCAGTCCTGGGATTCCTCCACCCACACGGCGGGAAGGGACGTGGTGCACGTGAACGAGGAATATGCCTACTACGAGCGGAACCATCCGGACGAGATGTGGAACGTCTGGATCGACGCCGAGGGCGGATGGTACGGGGAGAAGCCCGAGTGGAACGACCACGCCCCGGCGCTGCCGGACGGCGGCAAGGGCGACGCCTGGTCGCCGGCGAACTTCATCATGAAGGACTATCAGAACCACTTCGCCGACACCTTCTCCTCCGCCGACGACGAGCAAATGGACGCGACGGGCAACTTCTATCTCGGCCAGCGAAACGGCGGCGGCGAGCGCAGCCGGGACCGCGGCGATCTCCACGGTCTCTACGGGGGCGGCCACTCGGTCATCACGGTGACAAAGGAGATGAACGAAAAAGTTTATTTCATTGACGGAAACCTGTGGGTGGACAGCGACGGCTCCAACCACATCTTCTTCGTGCCGGGCGAGGGCGTGGAGAAGGTGAACATTACGATCGTGGCCAAGGGGAACATCTACATCGGGGACCAGATCTTCACGACCACCAACCGCGTGAACGACCAGCAGTACCGGCGGAACATCGGAGGGTCGACCTGGGCCGAGGCCTACGACATGACCGACCCCGACTCCGGCCTGGCCCTGATCGCCATGTCCGACGGCGAGAGTTTCAACGACCTGAACAAGAACGGGAAGTACGATCCGTACACGGGCGAGACGATCGTGGGCCGCGACGAACCGAACAAGCCCGAGCCCGCTGCGAACAACCATCTACAAGCCCCCGACGGCTACCGGGGGCGCATGGAAGGCTCCGGGAACATCGTCTTCGGCGACACGATCTGCGGCCCCGTGGGCGTGGTGGAGGCGTTCATGTTCGCGGAGAACAACTTCCTCGACATCAGCGCCGACACCAGCCAGGGCGACCAGAACCCCTACATCTTCGGCAACATGACCGCCGGCAACCGCATCTACATGAACCGCAACACCGAAGGCTGGCTCAGAGACCAGAGCTGGAAGGTCAACCGAAAACCTGAAGACTGGACCTACAGCCGCACGGGAGAGGGCCAGTGGAAGTTCGACTGGAGGCGGTGGAGATGGCGGTACGTCCCGGGGGAGACCTACTACTATCCCCCCGGCACCGACGACGACAACGTCGACAATCCGCTCGTCACCTACCGGCGTATGAAGAAGGACGGAAACAAATGGTCCGTCGAGTTCACCGAGCACAATCCCCTCGACCTGACCTACGACCGCCGGATGGAAGAGGACGTCATCGACCTGCCCGGTCTACCACACAGCAACGACGTGCACGAGGGAAGCTGGAAGATCATCGTGTGGCGCCAGTCCTGAGTCGGAAGCCCTGTTTCGACTTTTGGCCCTCTCTGAGCCCTCTGATTCCTCTGATTCCTCTGATCCCTCTGTGTTCCATGACCTGCGTCACGGGCCTGAAAAAGGTTCTCGCAAGAACAACATTTCAAGGCGCAGGGGTACAAAGAAACAAAAACCCCCTTACAATACGGGACCATGAAACCGACCTTCGCCACCCTCGCCGACGTGGAACGCCACCTGGCGGACCACACCGACTACGAGAAGATGGCCCGCTTCGCCTACCACGAGCGCGCCTTCAACCTCGACCGCACACGGCGTCTCCTCGAAAGGCTCGGGAACCCCGAGCGGGCCTTTCGAGCCGTCCACGTCGCCGGCACCAAGGGCAAGGGATCCGTCTGCCACATGATCGAAACCGTCCTTCGAGGACACGGCCTCTCCACCGGCCTCTTCACCTCCCCCCACCTCGTCTCCCTCGCCGAGCGCGTCCGCCTTGACGGACGACCCGCTCCGGAAGCGGACCTCTGCGCCGGGATGGCGCGCGTGGCCGCGGCCTGCGCGACGCCCGGGCCGGCGGGCGAGGAACCGCCCACCTTCTTCGAGCGCATCTTCGCCCTCGCCTGCCTCCTCTTCGCCGAACGCGGCGCAGCCTGGGCCGTCATGGAGACGGGCCTGGGCGGCCGGCTCGACGCCACGAACGTCCTCCATCCCCGGGCCTGCGTCATTACCCGCCTCGCCCTGGACCACACGCACGTGCTCGGAAACACGCTGGAGGAGATCGCCTCGGAAAAGGCGGGCATCCTCGAGAAGGGCGTCCCGGCGGTGGTGGCCGAACAGCCGCCGGAAGCCCTCCGCGTCGTGGAACGGGCGGCGGACGGCGTGGGCGCGCCCCTCTGGCGCGTGGGTCGGGAGATCGCCTTCGAGACGCGCGAACGCGCCGACGGGCGATTCGGCATCGAGCTGGACGTGAAGACGCCCCGGGGCGATTTCGATCGCCTTCCCCTCGGGCTCGCGGGATGGCACCAGGCCGGCAACGCGGCCGCGGCCGTCGGCGCTACGGCCCTGCTGGCGGCCGAAACGGGTACGGCCCCCGATCCGGCGACGCTGCGGGGACGTCTCGACGCGCTTCGCCTTCCTGGCCGACGAGTTCTACCTGCAGGGCGAGCGTCCCCT
>CAZDSO010000324.1:0-3300 GCA_964508045.1 uncultured Planctomycetia bacterium
CCGGCGTCGGTCATTCGGGGCACCATCATGGCGCCCATGTTCGACTCTACGATTTCAGGTTGGAGCAAAGAGTAGGGGCGGGGCTTGCCCCCGCCCAGACCGCAGGAACGTCTGCCGGTGTTGGATTGCATCCTGCGGGCGTGGCGATTGAAAATCCCCGGACCCCGCCTTGTTGTACACGCGAGCGCATGAAGCCGTTGCGGGCGCGCTCTACTTTCCCATCTGTTCCGAAAATCAGGAACAGATTCGGGATTTTCTCGAAGAGGCGGCATGTGTGCCGGGAGGAGCGAGGCGCTGGCCATCTCTCCTTGACGGCGCCAGATTTTATAGTATAAGCAAGATTATACTAAAGAGGATACTCTTATGTTTCTGGACCGGCGGCGGGAGATGGACGTCTTGCGGCGGAGGCACGAAAGCCCGCGCGCCGAATGCCTCGTCCTCTACGGCCGGCGCCGCGTGGGCAAGAGCGAGCTGGCCGACCGGTTCGTCGAGGAAACAGGGGGCATCCGCCTGCTGGCCCGGGAGCAGTCGGAGAAGCTGCAGCTGGAGGCGTTTTCCGGGGAGCTGGCGGCGTTCTTCGAGGACGAGGTTCTGGAAGCCCAGCCGTTCACGAGCTGGGACGCCTTCTTCGCCTACGTGGCAAGGAAGGCGGAGAACCGCCGCCTCGTCCTCTGCCTGGACGAGTTCCCCTACCTCGTGTCGGCGAACCGTTCCCTGCCCTCGATCCTGCAGGATCACTGGGACCGGCGGCTTTCGAGAGGAAGGCTTTTCCTGATCCTGTGCGGCTCGAGCATCGGGATGATGGAGGGTCTTTTGGGCGCGAAGAGCCCGCTTTACGGGCGCCGGACGGGGCAGATCCGGCTCCGTCCCCTTCCGTTCTCGGGGGTGCTCGAATGGACCGGAGGGGACCTGGAGAAGGCGGTGGAGGTGCAGGCGGTGTTCGGAAGCACCCCGGCCTGTCTTCTCGAGCACGACCCGCGCAGGGGCATCCTCCAAAACATCCGAAACGCGTTCCTGCGCGAGGACGCGTTGCTCTTCCGGGACGTGGAGTTCCTGCTCCGCCAGGAACTCCGCGAGCTTCGCAACCACTTCTCGATCCTTTCGGCGATCGCGCGGGGAAGGACGCGTCTCTCGGAGATCGTCAACGACACGGGCCTGGACCGGGGCGTCGTGACGAGGTATCTGGCGATCCTGTCGGACCTTCATCTCGTGGAGCGCGAGGTGCCGGTGACGGAACGGAAGCCGGACCGTTCCCGGAAGGGCCTGTACCGTCTTTCGGACGATTATTTCCGATTCTGGTTCCGGTTCGTCCATCCGTCGATCCAGCGCGTGGAGCGTGGGCGTGTGGACGAGATCGTGGAGGGGCGGATCGGGCCGGCGCTGAGCGGTTTCATCGGTCCCGTATTCGAGCGAGTCGTCCGGGAGGCGGTGGAATCGCTTGGGGAGGCGGGGACGCTTCCATTCCGTCCGGAGCGGATCGGTCGGTGGTGGGACCGGCGCGAGGAGATCGACGTGGTGGCGCTGGGGGAGGGTGGCGGGCGGATCCTGTTCGGCGAGGTGAAATGGAGCCGCGGGGTGGACGCTTCGCGGCTTCTTCGCGCGCTGCACCGCAAGACCTCGGGCGTCGCCAGGGGTCGCGGGCCGGTGGACGAGCATTTCCTCCTCGTTGCGCGCAGTTTCAAGCGCAAGGCGCCCGGGGCGATGTGCCTGGGCTTGCGGGATCTGAAGGGGGCACTCGAGAGGTGAGGGGGGGGATGGGGATTGTGGATTTCAGATTGGAGATTTCAGATTTCAGCGGTAGAAAGGGACGCGCATGCTGTCGTTGTGGATTGGGATTTGAGACTTGGGATTTTCTCGAAGAGGCGCGCGTATCCCGGGCCCCGCGGTCTCCCACCCCAGGGCCACGGCGATCCGCCCTTGGACGCCTCCCGATTCATGTCATCTGGAGATGTCCGGTCGCCTGAGGGGACCCGCCTTTTCGACGATCCGCCTTGCTGTTTCAGACAGCCACTTCTTGAAGGGTCTCCAGGAAGGGATGTCTTCGGCAGGGGGCAGGCTACCCAGATATTTGCCGAGCAGGTCGCCCAGGGCGTGCCAGGATTCTTTGAACGTGCAGAGGATTCTCCGGTCCGGGCGATGCAGGGGGATGCCATAACCCCGGATGCCGGAAGCGAGGAGGGCTTCGAAGCAGGCGAGGGCCTGGCGGAGGAGGAGGTATGGCAGGTTGGGGACGGGTCTGTACGCGAAGTGGCGTCCGCAGAGGGCCGCATCGACGGTCATGCGCCGCAGGAGGTAGCCGAAGGTGTCGGCGTGCTGGTGGATCACGCGGGCTTTCGGCACGCGCACGATCGCGAAGCCGGCCTTCAGGGCGCGCGCGGCCCAAAACATGTCCTCGCCGAAGGGGACGTCGGGGAAGGGGAGGTCGCCGAGGAGGAGGGATCTCCGGATGCAGGAGGTGCAGTTGTCGAAGGAGGCGAGGTCTCGTTTCCTCCGCGGAGGAAGTGCTTCCCAGGCTTCTGCAGAGGGCAGGCGAACGGTCCTGGGTCCCAGTTTTTCCCTACGTCTCGACCTGCGCAGCGTGACGGGTGAGGCTTCTTGGGGGGCGATCTGGATGCCGTAGGCTCCGGCCACGTCGGGGTTCTCCAGGGGCTCGACGAGATTCTCGAGCCAGTGTGCATCGGCCGGGACGGCGTCGGCGACGGTGAAGACGAGGGGTTCGGTGCGAGTCTTCTCGGCGGCCAGCTGCCGGGTGCGTCCGTGGGAGAAGGTTTTGGCATCGGTTTCGAGCACGTCGGCGCCGGCGCCCTGGGCGGCTTCGGCCGTACCGTCGGTGGAGCCCGAATCGACGACCAGGACGGAGATCGGTCCCGCGTAGTCCTGTCTATAAACGGCTTCGATGGAGCGCTGGATCAGGATCGACTCGTTCCGGGTGGGGAGGATGACGGTAAGGCCGGGGGTGTCCCTTTCACGTGAAGCGTGTACGTCCATGGGCATCTAGTCAGAATGGGGCTTTTTCCGTGGGAGGGTGCCAGATCCCTTCCCAGTCCGGTCCTCCATTGGACAGGACGTCGGCGTATTTTTCCACAACGGGAGCGGACGGTCCTTCGGCGATGATCCTTCCTTTCCAGAGCAGGATCGTCCGCTTGCACATCTCCACGATCTGTGGCCCGCTGTGAGAGACCAGGACGAAAGTCCGGCCCTCTTCCATGAACGCCTTCATCTTCGCCAGGCACTTTTCCGAGAAAGCGGCATCCCCCACGGCCAGGATCTCGTCCACCCGGAGGATGTCCGGGACGGTAT
>CAZDSO010000325.1:0-3253 GCA_964508045.1 uncultured Planctomycetia bacterium
GTTTACATCATTCCTTTCGAGGGAAACGCTTGTCCTCCCCCGCCTGATTGCAAGTTTTTTACACCTGGACACGGAATCTTTCGCCCCTTGCCGAAGAGTCTACCCTGATTTGCCGGAGGTACGCTCTTGCGCGAACAGAGAAGGGATTCCCGCGTTGGTGCATGCCCCTCTCCAACCGTTACAATCACGATCATGATCCAGGCTCTTCCAAGAACGTTGCTTGCGATCGCACTCTGCGCGGGTCTGATCGTCTTCTACGCCGTGCTCGCCCTCCCGGTGGAAAAAGTAAAGACGAAGGGCCCTGACAGAACTCTCGCAGACGGAACGCACTCCGCCTCCCCTCTCCCCATGACCGCGCAGGCCCGGCGGCTCATCGACGAGACCGTCACCGAGGCGCGCCGGCGCTGGGGTGCGGACGACCCGGCAGGGGCGATCGAGAAGGCCGAGGTCGCGATCATGCTCTTGCGGGACCGGGGCCGGAACCGGGAAGCGGCCCGCCTGCTGGTGGAAACGGGCGTATGGTACGTGAAAACCGGCGAGACGGAGCGGGGGACGCGCTACCTCCTTTCCGCGTACGTGCAAGCGCTCGACGGCGAGGGAGACTCCTGGAAGGAGATCGCACGCGAGGCCCTGTCCAAGCACCGCGACCTGGTGTTCGCGCTTTCCGGCGAAAAGAAGGAGCGTGAAGCTCTCCGCCTTCTCGAGATCTTCCTCGAGGTCTTCCGGGAACGGGGCCTGCGTCAGCTCGAGGCCGACAGCCTGCACAACACGGCCTGGGTGCTTGCGGACAACGGCCGGCCCCGCAAGGCGGTGGAAGTCTACGGGGAGGCGCTGTCCGGCTACCGCGCCCTGAAGCGGCGGGACGGGGAGGGCTGGACCCTCAACAACATGGGGGACGCTCTCCTGCAGGCGGGGGAGCTCGACCGGGCCGCTTCCCGCCTCTTCGAGGCTCTCGAGATCGCACGACGAGCCTTTCCCGGAATCCGCCGAAAGGTCGTGGACAATCTGACCCTGCTGATGGAAGAGGCCGGCGAGCGAGGCCGCCTGGAACTCGTGCGTTCGGTGTCCGCGCGCCTGCTGCCCTTTGTGGAGGCCTCCGGCGCGTGGCACCTCTTCGACCGCGTCCTGTTCACGCAGGTCAAGGCGTTTCGCCGCAACGGATGCCTTGCCGAGGCGCACGAGGCCCTGGCCAGGCTCGAGGCGCGGAGCCGGGAGGAGAGGTACCTCTACGGCGTCGCCCTCTACATCCTGGAGGACGGCAAGACCTGGGCCCGTCAAGGGGAGATCGAAAAGGCGCTGGACCGGTTTCGCGAAGCCCTGCAGGTCCAGGAACGAATCGGGGACCGGCTCGGCGCCTCGTGGACGCGGGAAACCGCCGGCCGCGCGCTGGCCGACGCCGGCCGTCACGAGGAAGCGGTCCGCCGCCTCGAGGAGGCGCTGGCCGGATTCGAGGAGGCCGGCGCCCATCGCGAGGGCGTCCTGTCCGTCCTTCCCGCCCTCGCCTCCTCCCTCGAAGCGCTGGGCCGGCAGGCGGAGGCCGAAGAGGTGCGGCGACGCTTCCGCGTCCTGGAGGCCGCTCCGCTTCCCGGCGACCTCGAGAAGACCGTCTTCTTCGAGCAGCTCGACCGCCGCGCCGCCGGCGTGCGGGCGATGGGCCCGGACGACATCCTCGTCCGCGTGCGTCGGGTGGAGACCGGGTGGCGCTTTTTGGATGTGCCCACGGGGCTGGATCTTCCCGTTCCCTTCGGCTGGCGCGGGCGCCACGTCGTCTTCCAGGGGATGCACTTCCGCCTGGAGGGCTCGCACCTCTCCCACCAGGGCTTTCGGATCTTCATGTCGCACGGCGACGAGGCCGCCGTCACCCTGAGGGGGACGATGCTGCGCGCGCGGTGAGGGGGGGCACGGGTCATTGGTCATTGGAGGGCGAGCCTCTCCTCCTTCGCTTGCAGAAGGAATACGGTTCCAATGGCCCATGAAACGCGTACGTCACTTCACCTCGAAGATACGTATTGTTTTCGTACCTGCGGCGACCAGCAGGTCTCCGGCGGCGTGAAGCCTCAGGTCCTCCTCGCGGGACCATCCGAAGCAATACGCGCCCTTCCCCCCGTTCACCAGTCTCCCTCGCTCGCAGTCGAGAAGGTAAACGCCCCGGGTGGTTCCGAAAAAGCAGCGGGACCCGGCGAAGACGGCCCGGCCCAGAACGCGCCCCCGGAACCCGCTCCCGCCGGTCGCGTCGGCCCCGAAGAGCGTCCATGAAGGCGCCCATCCCCGGTCGCCGTCGAGGGCGAAGAGGCGGTCCTCCACCGCGAGAATCAGCTTCGATCCGTATGCGCCGACCACGGACGTGAGGTTCTTGACCCCGCTCCATTCCGCAGCGTTCCACACCACCTCGGGAACGACGCCCCCCCGTTCCACGGCCGTGATCAGGGGGGAATCCCACGGGCAGAAGACGATGCGGGAGCCCGCCGCGAGCGGGGCGCCGAGTTGGGCCCAGTCGGGAAACGAGCCCAGGACGGCGAGCCGGAGAAACCGGCCCCGGCGAAGCAGGGGCCGGAAGTCCCGGCGACGGTACCGGTGGCCCCACACGGGGCTTCCGTCGCGTGCGCGGATGCCGGCGAGGAACCCGGCGTTGGTCTGGACGTAGAGAACGCCCCCGGCCAGGAGCATCTCGCCCCGGGGGGGGAAGCTGGGAAACCGCACCCCCAAAAAGCCCCGGCGCTCGCCGGTGAGCGCGACCAGGAACCTCCGCCAGTTCACCGTTCCCGTCTCCGCGTCCAGACAGACGAGGTGGATGGCGGGCGATCGTGAACGTTCCGCCACCAGGATCCAGACGCGCCCGGCGCCCGCCAGGGGCGCCGAGTGGAAGTAGGCCCTTCCCCGCCGGGCTCCATCGAGGATCTCCTCAGGCTTGCGTCTCCAGAGCCGCACGCGCTTGTCCTCCGCCTCCTCCAAGCGCCAGGCGACGAGCGTCCGGGACCGCGCCCATCTTCCGCCTCTCCGCTCGCCGGGAAGGACGCGCACGCCCTCGAAGGAGAAACATCTCTCCCCGCGCTTCGTGACGGGAAACAAGCTGGTCCTTCCCTTCCCGGCATCTCCCCGGTCACCGAGGGGGAATCCCGATGCCTCCGAGGGTCCCTCGACCCACTGCCCCGTGCCGGGAAGGCGGACGTCCTCCTCCGGCTCCCGCGAAGCGAGAAGAATCCCCTGGGGGAACGAGAGCGCCACGCCGTCCCGGCTCGGCACGGCGCCGGCC
>CAZDSO010000326.1:0-3244 GCA_964508045.1 uncultured Planctomycetia bacterium
CGCCGTTTCGCCCTTCTTCTCGGGGGCGCAGTCACCTTCGGCTTGCTTCTGGTAACGGTCACCCCTCTCAGCGGCGTGTGGTTCGCCCGTGTCTCCGCTCTGGCGCCCGAGCTCTCCCGCCTGGCGGGCCGGGGCCTTTGGATCGCTCTTCTCATGCCCGCATTCAGCGTGGTCCAGAGCTACTTTCAAGGGCACCTGGTTCATGTGCACCGGACCCGGGAGGTTACGGAAGCGGTGGTCCTCTACCTCGGCCTGACCGCGCTCATCCTCGCGGTGGGTGTGGGTTACGGGAAGGCGACCGGCCTCTTCTTCGGCCTTGCCGCCATCCTGGCTGGGAACGGAGCGCAGGCGGCGTGGCTTTGGTATCGCAGCCGGTCGGTGCGCGAATCTTAACTGGTCGGGCGCCGCCGTTTCTGGTTTCATGAACGTGAAACAGCACCGGTGTCTCGGAGTCGTCCCGTCGATTCATGGAGGAGGAGATGAAAGACATCCCGGCTTCGCGCCGCGCCCCCGCCCTCTTCTTGCTCGCTCTTCTGGCCGCTGTCGCCTTCGGTCCGCCGCCCGCCGCGGCGGCCGGCAAGGTAACGATCTACGGAATTCGGATGGAGCCATACGGCGATGACGCCGAAGACTACAGCCGGCCCGGCTGGGGAGGCGGTGCGAGGCTCGTGGCGCCCGTCCCCTCCACGGGGGGCTTGTTCGCCGGCGCTTTCGGCGCGGAGCTCGTCAACTTGCTCGTGGAAACGGTCCGGTTCCAAGATCCGATCACCATGCTGCGCGTCGAGCAGCAGACCAACCAGAACTACGGCAGGGTCTACTTAGGCGGGGAGCTCGGCCCCCACGGCAGAGGTTTCCTGCGACCCTACGTGGCCGCGCACGTGGCGTGGGTCTTCTATTGGATCGAGACGGATGTGGTCATCCCCGACGACAGCTCCCGGGAGAACGAGATCCGTCAAGATCTCGACTCAGAGTGGGACGATGTTTTCGGCTACGACCTCACCGTCGGCATGGACTGGAATTTCCACCGGATGTGGTCGATCGACACGGGCGTCCGGTTCGTCAAGAGCTTCGGCGTTCCCCAGCAACTCGGTGACCAGTCGCTGGAGATTCACCCGCAGTACTTCGAGGTTTTCCTCGGTGTGGGCATCGCGATTCCGCAGCTGGGCGGCTAGCCGAAGTAGTCGGGCGCGCCTCCCTCTTTCCACTTGATGTTGCATCCCATGCTCGGGATCTGCTGCGCCGGTACGTCGCGGCCCTCGAGGACGGCATCCAGGGCCGCGCGTAGGTCCTTTCCGGTGATCGGAGTGTCGTTCCCGGGGCGCGCGCCGTCCATCTGTCCCCGGTAGGCGAGCTTTCGCGCGCCGTCGAAGAGGAAGAAATCCGGGGTGCAAGCGGCGCGATATGCCTTAGCCGTCTCCTGTGTCTCGTCGTAGAGATAGGGAAAGGTGTAGCCGACCCGTTTCGCTTCTTCCTTCATCTTCTCCGGGCTGTCGTCGGGATAGTTCTCTACGTCGTTCGAGTTGATCCCCACCACGGCCACGCCCTTCCTCTGATACTCGGAGCAGAGGCCGGCGAGCTTTTCCTGTACGTGGATCACGAAGGGGCAGTGATTGCACATGAAGATGACGAGAAGCGCCTTCGCTTCCTTGAAATCGTCCAGGCCGACCCTGTCTCCCTCCGTGTCCGGGAGGAGGAAGGGGGGCGCTTGGGTGCCGAGGGGGAGCATCGTCGAGGGTGTCATGACCATATCGGAAATTACCTCCTGTTGGCGGACCGGTTCGCGCGGGGGCGATCTTCCCCGCCGCGGCCTATTCATAGTACAGTTAGAAAAACCGTCCCTGTCAAGGAGGCGCAGATGACGCGATCCGATGCGATGTCCCTCGTGGAGGAGTTCACGAAGAACCGGAACCTAATCAAGCATATGCTCGCCGTGGAGGCGGGGATGAGGGCGTACGCGCGGCGGTACGGCGAGGACGAGGAGGTTTGGGGAGCCCTCGGCCTCATCCACGACTTCGACTATGAACGCTTTCCCAACCCGGACCGGCTTCCCGACCGGGAACACCCCGCCGAGGGCGCCCGGGTTTTGCGTGAACGGGGCTGGCCCGAGGATGTGGTGGAGGCGGTCCTGGCCCATGCCGACCACACCGGAGTGCCGCGGAAGACGCGGATGGCGAAAGCCCTCTACGCGGTGGACGAGCTGACCGGGTTGATCGTGGCGGTCGCCCTCGTCCGTCCGAGCAAGAAGCTGGCCGACGTGGATCTGAAGGCGGTGAAGAAGAAGTGGAAGGAGAAGGCTTTCGCCGCAGGCGTGGAGAGGGAGGCGATCGTTCAGGGCGCCGAGGAGCTCGGCGTGCCGCTGGACGAACATATCGAAACGGTTATCGAGGCGATGCAGGGCATCTCCGACGAGCTGGGTCTCTAGCGCTACTTCAGCCGCCGGTGGCTTCCGTCACAATGGGGCGCGTTCTCCGTCCGCTTGCACTGACAGAGGACCATTCTCTGCGGCTCGGTGACCTCGATCTTCATCGGCGTAAACTCGGTGCCTTTGTGTGATCCGTCGCACCAAGGCTGGCCTTTCGACCGGCCGCATGCGCACCACCAGTACGTACCGGGCTCGAGATCCACGAGGGCCGGCTTCGTGTCGGCGATCTTCGGTTCGGCCATTTCGTTTCCTCCTCTCCACGCCCCACTCTACCAGATCCGAAGGCCGCGCGGCACTGCGACTTCGAAAAAGGATCCGAGCCTCCCGGGATTCGTGCTACGTTGGTGATGGGGTGTTCCGCCGGTCTTTTCTGGATGGTCCGGAACCGGCAAAAGAGTCGTTTTGCGGAGCTTGCCTAAGGAGGTGAACGGATGAAGAGGTCGTTTTCCTGGAGTCTGTCGGCTGTTCTGCTGGTCGGCCTGCTCGCGCTCGCGTGCGGTGGTGGTGAGAAGGCTCCCGGGGAGAAGGGCGCCCAGGCGATCGAAATCCGGAGTACCGCCTTCCCACAGGGAGGAGCGATTCCCGTCAAGCACACGTGTGACGGTGAGGACCTCTCTCCCGCTCTCGCCTGGACGGGAGCTCCTACGGGAACGAAGAGCTACGCTCTGGTTTGCGGCGATCCCGACGCGCCGGGGGGGACGTGGGTTCATTGGATCCTGTTCAACATCCCGGGCAACGCGAAAGGTCTGGCCGAGGGGGTTCCGGAAGGGGCGACGATGGTGAACGGCGCCCGCCACGGCGCCAACAGCTGGGGAAACATGG
>CAZDSO010000327.1:0-3170 GCA_964508045.1 uncultured Planctomycetia bacterium
GGCTCGCCCTCCAAGTTTTCATGGTTTCTTGGAGAGCCGAAGGCTCATGGCTGACTGAAATTTGAAATCACAAACCAAGCTTTTCTTTCTGGCCGGGAAGGGCCTCTAGCTGACCCCGATCCGCGCCGCCAGCTTCTTCAGCCGTTCGTACACCTGGGTCCCGCTGTGGTCCTTGCCGATCCGCTCCAGCTGGTCCTTGACCTGGCGGATGTAGCGGCCGTACCGCCTCTCCCAGCGGTCCGGATCGTCGCCCTCCTTTTTCGGCTTGATCCGGTAGTAGGGGCGCTCGAAGCGCCGGATCGCCTTCTCGGCGTCGAGTTCCTTCCGGTAGGCCTCGTCGTTCCTGAACTTCTCCACCATTTCCTTGGCCTTCTCGCCGATCTCGTGGCCCCGGAACTGGTCCTCCAGGTCGTCGTAGATCTCCTCGGCTTCCGAGGGGAAACCGTCGGCGAACTTCTGCTCCGCCCTCTGGTTCATCCACTTCGCGTACCACTCGATCCGCTCCACGAGATAGGCGGCCTCCTCCTTCTCCTTCCCCTCCCCGCTCTGCGCCTTCTCGGAGAGCTCCGTCAGAAGCCCCCCCAGGTCCCTTCGCCTCTCCACCTTCCGGGCGTCGGCGGACAGTTCCTCGAACTCGCGGTCGCCCAGCAGCCAGTCCGGCGCCTGGGACGCGTACTTGGCCACCTTCCGCTCGTAGTCGATCCCGTACTTCGGGTCGTAGACCATCTTGCCGCTGTGGTCGAAGATGAAAATCTGCGGGTTGCCCCCCATCTCGTAGTTGTTCACCGTCCCCTTGTTGTACACGGGATAGGGCCACTTCTTGACGTAGGGCACCTGGGCGATTCCCGCCACCGAGAAGTGCTCGCACGACGAGGTCTTCGGGTTGGCCCCCCCCTCCCGGTGCATGGCGAGGATCACCAGACCGTCGTCGTCGTGCCGCTTGTAGACCCTCACAAGACGCGTGAGGTCCGCGATGCACCCCCCTCACCCCGCGTCCCAGAAGAAGAGGAGCACCGTGTGGCCCTTCAGGGCTTCCGTCGTCCATTTCTCGCCGCAGACGTGCTCGCCGAGTTCGATGTCCTCGATCGTCACGTCGCCCCGAACCGTCCCCGGAACCAGGAAAACCAGCAGGGACAGCAAGAGAAGGAAGATCAGGTTCTTCGAGCGCATACGCGTCCTCCACATTCCGGCGCTGAATCGTGTCACGCCATTGTAGGCATCCAGGCCGACGGCCTCAACTCCGAGGCCCGGTTTTCCTCGACAAAGCGGGCACGGCGACTCGCTCCGCTCGCCCGCAGGAGCGGGGACGCGTAGGGATTGGAGATTGCGAATGAAGGGATTTCAGGCGTCAGATTTCAGATGGGAGTCAGCCATGGGCCTTCGGCTCTCCAAGAAACCGTGAAAACTCGGAGGGCGAGGGTCTCCTCCTCCGTAGCTCTCGGCCATGCCCTCGAGCGGCGGCGGAGAGGCTCGCCCTCCAAGGCGGTCGCCGATCATGGTTTTTTCCGAATTTTCTGAACAGATTGGACCGCGGACATTCCCGCACCCACGCAATCACCCAACCACCCAACCACCCCGCTTCCTGGTCCCGCAACGACTCAACGACCGCTTCCGACCTTCGCCCCTCTCCGCGGTGGCATCCTCCCTGGCGCGCGCCCCCCCCCTCCTTGACGCCCGCTCCCCCACCCCCTACAGTCCCCGGGAAACCGGAACCCGTTGCGAGGCCCCCGTGAAGGACTTCCTGAACGCGCCCTACCGCGTCGACGAGAACCGCTACCGACGCTTCGACGAGAAGTACATCGGCTTCGCCAGGGTCCTCTGGGACGAGACCTACAAGGGCTACGGCAAGCCGATCAACCAGGGGGCGCCCGCCCGCGTCCGGCGGAACGTCCCCGGCTGCTCCCGCGTGGATTACGCCCTGCAGACCGCTTCCTGGACCCTCTACGACACCTACCCCGGCGCCTTCTCCCGGGAGCGCATCGGCGACATGCAGGGAAGCGAGGGGCCCGTCCAGCGCACCGAGGACCCGCTCACCGAAGCGCTCGGGCCCCACCCGGTCGAGGACCCGGCTTCCATGGCTTCCCAGGTGAAGCGCGCGGCCCAGGTTTTCGGCGCGTGCGCGGCCGGCGTGACGAGGGTGAATCCGGACTGGCTCTACGCGAAACGGCTCTCCGGCGAACCGGGCGACCTCCCCGAGGGCGTGGACACCGCCGTGGTCATGCTCATCGAGATGGACGACTTCGGGCTCGCCGCGTCCCCGGCCGTCGCCGGCGCCGTCGCCACCGGCAACGGCTACAGCCGCATGGCCTTCGCCACGGCCTGCCTCGCCGAGTTCATCCGCAACCTGGGCTTTCGAGCCATCGCCTCGGGCAACGACACGGCGATCTCCGTGCCGCTGGCCGTGGACGCGGGGCTGGGCGAGTTCGGCCGGAACGGGCTGCTCATCCATCCCGTCTTCGGCCAGCGCGTGCGCATCTGCAAGGTCTTCACCGACCTGCCGCTCGCGACCGACCGCCCCATCGAGTTCGGCGCCAAGCGCTTCTGCATGACCTGCATGAGGTGTGCGAAACACTGCCCCTCGAAATCCATCTCCTTCGACCGCGAACCCACCTGGGAAAGCCCCCACGACACCCCGTCCAACAATCCGGGCGTGCTCAAGTGGTACGTGAACGTGGACAGCTGCTACGCCTTCTGGACCGCCAACACCGCCGACTGCTCCAACTGCGTGCGCGTCTGCCCCTACACCAAGAACCCCGGCTGGATCCACGCCGTGCCACGCTTCTTCATCCACCGCCTGCCCTGGTTCAACCGCTTCTGGCTCCTCGCCGACACGCTCCTCGGTTACGGAAAGCAGACCGATCCCGAGGCCTTCTGGACGCAGGATCGCTACCTCGGGAAGAAGCGGTACTAGCAGCGGGGTGAAAGGGGATTCTCGATTGTAGATTTCAGATTTCAGCGGTTCGACTCGGCTCACCACCGTCCTGAGCCTGTCGAAGGGCCGTCAGATCGCAGAGAGGGGCGAAGGTCGGAAGCGCTCGTTGAGTCGTTGCGTGGCCAGGAAGCGGGGGGGGCGTGATTGAGTGGTTGACTGATTGGGTAGGAGGTTGCCGCCGCGAAAATCGTAGAGTCGAACATGGGCGCCATGATGGTGCCCCGAATGACCGACGCCG
>CAZDSO010000328.1:0-3127 GCA_964508045.1 uncultured Planctomycetia bacterium
TCAGGCACTTGCGGCAACCTCGCTACGTCTTCATGAATAATCCGGGCTAGGACTGGCCCTTTTCACTTGTTTTCGATATCATGTCAAAATGAAAATAAGAGTTCTCGTTGTTTTCACGGGTGAAAACAAGAACACGTCTTGAATGCCAGACATATCTCCCGTGCCGACAAGACGTTGCATCTCTCCTGCTGGCCAGGCCGTGCCTTTTTCTCACGTGCGCCTCACCCCCGGCAGGTCGGGTTCAATGACAGAAAGGAATCTTTCGGAGAGGGTCGGCGGACCTCGAAAATGGCTACAGCGCGAATACCTCAGATCAATACGAAATTCTTCAATCGCCACCCAATTGCCTTCCACAGCACTGAACAGGTTACCGGTCACCGGTTACAAACAACCCCGGAACAACCCGCAACGGCCCACCCGCCCTTGACACCGGCGGGCGGTCGGATTTATTATGTTTATGATACATAATGCAAGAGGAGCTTGTTTTGCGGAAGCTGCCTTTCCTCGACCGCGAACGGGAACTCAAGCGCTTGAAGCCCGCGCGGCGCCGCGCCGGCGGCATGGCCGTCGTGTACGGCCGCAGGAGGATCGGGAAGACCCGCCTGATCCGGGAAGCGGTGAAGGACGAACGCAACGCCGTCTTCTTCACCGCGGACGAGCGCGAAACGCCCCTGCAGATCCGCGCCCTCGCCGCTTCCCTGGCCGCCGCGATCCCCGGTTTCGACGAGGTCGAATACCCCGGCTGGGACGCCCTGCTCGACCGGCTCGTCCGGGACCATCCCAGGAGGTTCATCCTGGTCCTCGACGAGTTCCCCCACCTCGTTGCCCAGGAGAGCGCCCTTCCGAGCCTTTTGCAGACCTTCGTCGAGAGGGACGAGACCCGCGACGTCACCCTCGTCCTCTGCGGCTCGTCCCAGAGGATGATGCAGGGTCTCGTGCTCGACGCCGGGGCCCCCCTCTACGGCCGGGCCGACCAGATCCTCCGGATCGGCCCCCTGCCGCCGGGGCATGTCGCCAGGGCCCTGGGGCTGAGAAGGCCGGCGGACGCGGTCGCGGCCTGGAGCGTGTTCGGCGGCGTGCCGCGGTACTGGGAACTCGCCCGGGCCTTCGACGGCGTCGAGGAGGCGGCGGCGACCCTCGTCCTCGATCCGCAGGGCCCGCTCCACGCCGAGCCGCGCCGCCTCCTCCTCGACGACACGCGCGACGTGGCCCAGGCGGCGTCGATCCTCACCCTGGTGGGCCGGGGGGCGCACCGCCTTTCGGAGATCGCGGGACGCCTGGGCAAGCCGGCCACGTCCATGACGCGCCCCGTCGCCCGCCTCGTGGAACTGGGCGTTCTCCGGCGGGAGACGCCCTTCGGGACGTCGCCGAAAGCCTCGAAGCGGTCCCTCTACAAGATCGACGACCCCTTCCTCCGCTTCTGGTTCCGCCTGGTGGAGCCCAACCGCTCCCTGCTGAACGCGGGCGATTTCCCTCGCGTGTCCCGGGAAGTCCTCTCCGGGCTTCCCGGCGTGGTCTCGGCCGCCTGGGAGGATCTTGCCCGGATGAGCGTCCCCCGGATGAAGATCGCCGGCAAGTCCTGGGGCGCGGCGTCGCGCTACTGGGGTCCGGGATCGGACCGCGCTCCGCTCGAGATCGACGTCGTCGCGACCAGCACGGACGGCGAAGCGATCCTGGTCGGCGAGGCGTCGTGGGGAAGCGGAAAAGGGGCCGCGCAGAAACCCGCGTCGCTCTCCGCGAAGTCGGCCCGGTTTCCCCATGCGAAGGGAAGGAAGATCGTCCGCGCCCTGTTCCTGCGGGAAAAGACGCGGGCCCCCCGGGACGACCGGGTCCTTCTCCCTTCCGACGTGATGGCCACCCTCACATGAACCGGGCGTCCTCTTTCATGGGCTTTCCTCCTCCGCGGGTTCCGAAGGATCGTGGAGGGCCCCCCCCGAGACCCTCGAGGTCCCCCCGTGTGCGGTCGAAAAACCGCTTCCATCCCTCGCACAGCCGACTTCGCGCCGCGCCGCCTCCCGGGCCGACGCAACAGCGTCTGGGGCCGTCTCCCGCACACAGGTCGAGATGGCCGCAAGTCTCGCATTTCGCCGCCCCCGGCGATTCCCGCTCGCCGAAGGCCCGCCACCGCGGGGAAGCGAGGAGATCCTCCCACGAACTCTCCATGATGCTCCCGAGCTTCCATGCCGGCTCCACGTAGAAGTCGCGGGGGTAAATATCGCCGTTGTGCTCCACGTCCGAAGAGTGGGCCATGATTCGTTCACGCGGCGAATACCTTTTTTGGGACCCCTTTTCCATTCCCCGGCCCGCATACGCCGGCATGGACGCGCCCAGCACGCAGAGTTCCCGGGAGGGAGGCCTCGACGGATCGACGGCGTAGACGTGGAAGCCCGTCTCGCCGTACGTCTCGGGCCAGGCGTAGGCCACCCAGTTCTCCTCCCGGAGACCGGCGTCTTCGGGCAAGTAGACCGCGACGAGATAGCCCTCGAGCGCGCCGATGCCCCCGTCGTCGATGCGGTCGGGCGTCAGCTGGGGAACGTAGGGCCCCCTGCGGCTCCCGGCGAGATCGCGCAGGGTCCCGTACTCCCCCACGCCGTTTCCGTTCTCGTCCAGGACGCGGTCTTTCTTGAACTGTTCCTGGCCCAGATAGAGGCTCCGCATCCACTTCCGGATGCCGCTCTCCAGCCCGGCCTGCGCGATCCCCGGGCCGAGCAATAGGGCCAGGCACGCCCACAGACCGGCCCGCCGCCACGGGCCGGTCGATGCGGCCGGCCTGCCGTTCGGTCCATTCGCCATCGCTTCTTCTCCTGCCGTATCCGGAACCGATTGTACACCCAAGAGGGGCCGGTATTTCAGGTGCACGCATCCTGGACGGCGATCCTTTGGATGTCCACTCTTCCTTCCCTTGACAGATCCCCCTTTCCGCGGGACAGTGGAGCGCGACAAGCGAACGTCCCGCGCGACCCGAAACAAGGAGGAGCGATGAGCCCCGAGGAAACCGGAACGAAGAGCACGTGGAAGAAGAGACTGGGCAAGGCCGCCCGGGCGAGCGCAGCGTACGGCGTCCTGGCCTCGGGCGCCTACGGCGCGTACCAGGCCCTCGCGCCCAACCAGGAAGCCGCCTGCCAGG
>CAZDSO010000329.1:0-3073 GCA_964508045.1 uncultured Planctomycetia bacterium
ATGCCGTCGAGGTACCGGAAGCCCCGGAACTTCCTGACCGGGACCGGAGCGATCTCGGTCCAGGTGGTCACGTCGAAGATGAGGGAGTACGGCTTCTCCTCGTCGTCCGGGTTGTAGAGGATGTCCTCGGCCAGGACGAAGTAACCCCGCCAGCACCCGTCCGCCGCGAAGAAGAGGCGGTCGGGCCCCTCCCCCTTGCCCAGCCCCTGGGGCAGCCGCCCCATGTTCCAGGTCGCCTCCCTGCCCTTCCCGTCCTCGGCCTGGTCCAGTTTGTGGGCCAGGGTCACGCCCGACGTATAGATCCCGATGTCCGCCATGGCCTCGCGCTCCCCTCGCGGGGTCCGGGATCTCCCTGCCGATTTTCCTTCGAACCCCGCGAATCGGCTCAAAACGTACGAATTCCAACGTTCCAATTACCCTCCAGAAAGGCAAAAAGCAAGAGCACCTCTGGAGGACATCCCATGAAGGACGCACTGCCCATCGTTCCTGAACGCGTTCGAACGATCCCCTCCTCCTTCTCCTGGATCGACCGGAGGATCGTCACGGACAACTTCCTGGTCTACCTCGAAAAGGACGAGATCGCCCTCTACTTCTTCCTCGTCACCGTCTCCAACCGGTTCGGCGTCTCCTTCTACGGGCCGGCCCGCATCTGCAGGCTGCTCGGTCTCACGCGCGATGAACTGGACCGCGCCGTGCGGGTCCTCGAGGAGCTGGAGCTGATCGCGTTCCGCTTCCCCTTCTACCAGGTCCTCGCCCTGCCGAAGAAGCCGGTGCGCTCGGCCGTCGCCGTCGAGCGGCTCGTGGCGAGGGGGGACGTCCGGTGAGGCTCGCCGAGATCCCGATCGAGAAGGTGCGCACGGGCTTCGCCTACCTCAAGGGCGAAGACGGGGGGCGGCCCTCCCGCCGGAGGCCGGAGGAGATCGAGGAGCCCCTCACCGTGATCGAGGTGGAGGGGGTCTTCGAGATCGTCGACGGCTTCAAGCGGCTCGAAGCCCTCCAGAGAACCGGGGCGAAGACGGTCCCCGCCGTGATCCAGGACTGGGAGCCCATGAAAGCCAAGGCCATGATGCTGTCTCTCAACGCGAGGCGCAGAACACTCACTTACTACGAGGAAGCTGCGCTCGCTTCCGATCTCTGCCGGGAGGAGGGGCTCTCCCTCTCCGCCGCGGCGAAGCTGCTGGGCCGCAAGGCGTCCTGGGTGTCGAAGCGCGCCGGCCTCTTCGCGCGGCTGGACCCGGCGGTCCTCGCGTTCCTGAGGACCGGGGCCCTCGGCCCCACGCTCGCCTATCACCTGAGCCGTCTTCCCAGGGACCTGCAGATGCCCCTCTTCCTGTCCGCGCGCGAGGAGGGGCTCACCGTGGCCGAAGCCGAGGCGGCGGTCTCCCTGGCGCTCTCCCTCTCTCCGAGGGAGGCGAAAAGGGTCGTGCGCCGGCCCCGCAAGCATGTGGCGCCTTCGCCACCGCCCGTGAACGCCCCCCGGCCGGGGTTCTCGCCGCAGGTCTCCCAGGCCCTGGAGGAGCTGGAGGGCGCGGTACGCACATGCCGCCGGGCGCGGGAGCAGGTGCGGGGACTGTCCGGCGACCTCGACGGGATTGAAGCGCGGGTCTTGCACTCCGCGATCAAGCGAACCCGGCGGGAGGCGTCGCTCCTGCTGGAGGCATTACAGGACATCGAACCGACGGAAAGGAGGTCCGACCATGAAGGACAGGGAGGCCATGGCCAGGCTCGCCAGAGCCATGGCGGAGGAGAACCGCTCGATCCGCGAGATCGCGCGGACCCTTGGGGCGCACCGCGACACGGTGAAGAAGTGGCTGGGGCATTCCCCGGGAAAGTCCCGGCCACCGCGGCCACGGCCCTCGAAGCTGGATCCCTTCCGGGAGCGGGTGAAGGAGCTCGCCGAGTCCACCCACAAGGTGGGCAGGAAAGAGCTCTCCCTCAGCGTGAAGAGCATCTACCGCACCCTTCGCAAGGAGGGGTACGACGGGGGGATGACCATCCTGGGCGACCTGGTGCGGGAGTTCCGCGGAGCGACGCGGACGCGGCGCGCCTTCGCCCGGTACGAGCCGCCGCCGGCGCTGGAGGGGCAGATGGACTGGTCGCCGTACGAGGTGTCGGTCGGGGGGCGGAAAACCGTGATCCACGTGTTCTCGATGATCCTCTCCTACAGCCGGTACCAGTACGTGGAGGCCTTCCTCGACGAGAAGCAGGACACCCTGTTCCAGGGCCACGTCGAGGCCTTCCGATACATCGGGGGGATCCCGGCGGTGATCTGGTACGACAACCAGACGCCGGTGGTGGTCTGCCGGATCGGGAACCGCCCCGTCCTGCATGAGCGGTTCGAGCGCTTCGCGGCCCACTACGGCTTCCGGCCGAAGATCTGCCTTCCCTACGACAAGGAGCGCAAGGGGCGCGTGGAAAGGCCCTTCGGGTACCTGGAGACCGACTTCTTCCCCGGCCGCGCCTTCGAGTCCCTGTCCGACCTGCGGTGCAAGCTCCGGGCCTGGCTCGAGGGCGAGGAGGACGGGACGGGGAACTTCCGCCTCCACGGCACGACGCGCAGGAGGCCCTGCGACATGTGGCTCGAGGAGCGGGACCTGCTCATCGAGCCGCCCCCCGCCGACTTCCTGTCCGCCCGGATCGAGGAGCGGCTGGTGGGCAAGGACTGCACGGTGTCGGTGGCCGGAAATCGCTACACGGTGCCGCCGCGTCACGTCGGAAAGAAGGTGACGGTGGCGTCCACGCCCGTGGAGGTGCGCATGTACGACGGAGGTCGCCGTCTCGTCGCGCGGCACGACGTGCCGGAGGGCAAGGGGCGCCTGGTCGTGGACGAGGCGCATTACGCGGAGCTCCGCCGGGCGAAGCGCCACCTTCCGCTGCATGCGTGCGAATCGCTGTTCCACAGGCTGTTCCCCGGTCGGGAGGCGTTCCTGGACGGGCTGAAGCGCCGGGTCAAGTCGGTCTACCCGATCCACATCAAGCACCTCTGGGCCCTGACCGAGCACTTCACGGTCGAACAGGTGGCCGGCGCGGTGGACGAGGCGATCGCCCACGGGATCTTCACATCCACCTACGT
>CAZDSO010000330.1:0-3019 GCA_964508045.1 uncultured Planctomycetia bacterium
TCCGTGCCATCTGTGGCCCTTCCCTGCCATCCGTGCCATCTGTGGCCCTTCCCTGCCATCCGTGACTCGACTCGTTCTGTCCACACCGTCCGTGTTAGAATGCACCCATGAAGGTGGACATCAAGCTGCGCGTGCTCAACCGGGACGGAGAGGCCTTTCTCGGCCCCGGCCCCGTCGCCCTGCTCGAGGCGGTCGGGCGTCTCGGGTCGATCCAGCGCGCCGCGAAGGAGATGGACATGTCCTACGCCAAGGCCTTGCGCCTGGTGAAGACCCTGGAGGCGAACACAGGCCACCCGCTCGTCCTGCGCTCCACCGGCGGCCCGGACGGGGGCGGATCCGAGCTCACGGACGAGGCCCGATCCCTGATCGGGGCCTTCCGCAGGTTCCAGGAGAAGGTCCTGACCTGCGCCGAGAGGGAATTCGAACGCAGCCTGAAGGAATCGCTCTGAGAATGAAAGCGCATGAAAGAGGGATCGTCGTGGCGGTGGCGGGGATCCTCGCGGCCGTGCTGTTCGTCTTCGTCTTTCCGAAAGGGGCGATCACGACGCTGATGCACGAGGTGCTCCACCTGCCCGGCCCCGGCGCGGGCATCGCCGTGATCCTGGGTCCCTGGGCGGTCTTCGCGGCGCTTTTTTCGTACCGCCTCGCGGCCCGGTCCTGGAGTGCCTTCTTCACGGCCGTGGTCTTTGCGCTGGCCATGGGCGTATTCGCCCTGGCCGGCGTCGAGGGCGAGGCCAAGGGGAAATTCGGAAGCCCGGCGTTCATGGGGGGCGTGGCCCTGACCGGCGCGGTCCTCTCGCTGGGGGTCCGCATCCTGGGGAAGAGAGCCTTCTGGATCGCGGGGGGAATTCCCGGGGCGGCGGCGGGAGGCGTGTTGCTGGCGTTCTACTGGGTCGTCATCTTTCCCCCCGTGGCCGGGTGGGTGGCATGGAAGGACGTTCCGCTTCTTCTCGCGCTGGCGCTTGGCGGGGGCTTCGTGGCGGGAAGCGCGGCCCTTCCCGCCGGACGTCTTCTCGCCCCCCTCCTCCGTATGGAAAAATCGGGAAAATCTTCTTGACCCCCGTTATTCAAGGAATAATATAACGCTTCGGTGATCCGGGAAACGTTTCTACAACCGGGAGGAACAAGACATGTGCGGTCCCGCCGATTTTCACGCCCTCGGCCTTTCCCTGGCCCGTCTCACGGCGCTCTCCGTCGCGGGAGGCGGTCTCTACACGGCCGTCCGGATCCGGCGCCTCATCGAGGAGATGAGGGAGCGCCAGGATGCGGACACGCAAGCCCCCGCCGGAAACGAGACCGGAAGTCGATAGGGTCGCCCTTCCCAGGGGGCGACGGGCGCCTCCGGCCCGGGAGGCCCGCCGTCGCCGGCCCTGCACAAGCGGGGGCTATGGCGGGTCCTTCGGAGACCCTCGCCCTCCAAGATGCCGAGGGGGAGGGCGAGCGACAGTCCTCACCCGAAGTCGTCGGGGCGTTCCTCCTGGCGAGCCTCGAGCGGAATCCTGCTCTTGCAGGCGAACGCGCTTTCGAAACGGGATGAGACGATGGACGAGACACCCACGCGCGAGGAGTGGCTCCAGCGCTGCATCGATTACCACGGCCACAACTGCATGGGGCAGACGCTGGGCGTGCGCATCGCCCTGAAGGGTCTGGAGCTCGCGAAACCTTCCGGCCGCAAGGATCTGGTGGTGGCGGTGGAGAACGACCGGTGCATTGCGGACGCGATCCAGATCGTCACGGGGACGCGTCTGGGGCGTCGCAGCATGAAGCTGGTCGACTACGGAAAGATGGCCGCGACGTTCTGGAATCTCACGACGGGGCACGCCTACCGGGTCAACGTGCGGCATGTGGACACGAAAAACGCCTCGAACGCCGAGGCCAAGCTCGCCGCGATGAGGGCGCCCGACGAGGAACTGCTGGCGTGGCGGGAGGTGAAGGTGAACTTCCGGCCCGAGGAGCTGCCCAGCAAGCCCAATCGCACCGTACCCTGCGTCCGGTGCGGGGAGAAGATCTTCGACGGCAAGGACCTGCCTTCCGACGAGGGCCCCCTGTGCCTCTCCTGCGCGCGAGGGGCCTATTACGAGGAGATCGCGTGAAGCTCGTCGAGGACCTGATCGAGAGCGCGGGAGGCGGGGAGGTCCCGATCCTGCGGGCGGCCGTGGGTTTGCACTGGACGGCGGTGGAGAGCCGGACGGCCGGCATGTCGCACACCTACAAGACGCACCGCAAGGTGGAGCTCTCGGGATCGGGAAGCCTTGAGGGGCTGGGGGCGCTGGAGACATCATCGCGTCTTCGGGACTGGGAGCCGCTGGAGGCGAGCCTGGGTCTCGCGTCCCTCAATTCGTTGATCGAGCCTCGGGGCGAGCCGGGTTCGGTGAACGGTGCGATTCTCGAGGCGATCCCGGGGCGTTCGGTGGCGGTGATCGGCCGGTTCCCCTTCAACGGGCGCGTGGCGTCCGGGGCGGGCGAGGCCTTCTTCTTCGAGACGGAGCCCACCGGGGACGAGCTGCCTCCCTTTGCGGTGGAGGAGGTTCTGCCGCGGGTGGACGTGGCGGTGATCACGGCCACGGCGCTGATCAACAAGTCCCTGCCGCGGCTGCTCGAGCTCTCGCGGGACGCGTGGAGCGTGGTGCTGGGTCCGAGCACGCCCATGAACGACGTGCTGCTGGACCACGGGGCCGACCTGCTGGGCGGCATCCGCGTCGTCCGTCCCGACGCCCTGTTCTCGTCCGTCATGCAGGGCGTGAAGAAGTTCGGCAAGATCGGCGGCATCGAGCCGATCATGCTGGGGCGACGGTTCACGCGCTGAGGGATCCCTTCGCAGAGTCGCAGAGACCTTACTCCCATCCATGATCCTGAGTTCCTGCTCCGAAAATACGAAAGAAAACATGATCTGTGACCGCCTTGGAGGGCGAGGGTCCTCCCGAGCCCAAATCATGGCTCGCCAGGAGTGGTTCGATGGTTCGACCTGGCTCACCATCGCCCTGAGGTACGTCGAAGGGCGACAGGCTCACCACAACCC
>CAZDSO010000331.1:0-2950 GCA_964508045.1 uncultured Planctomycetia bacterium
GCTTCCCTCACGGCGGTACAAAAAGTCATAGATGCCCGTCTTCCCGGGGTTCATACCAGTCATGAAGGAGACCCATGCGGGCGCGGTGATCGGAGGAAAGACGGAGCCGAGCGACGCGTGCACCCCCTTCTCCCGGAGAGAGGCGAGGTACGGCAGCACCCCTTGGTCCATCCAAGGATCGAAGGTGTCGAAGGTGACGCCGTCGATCCCGATCACGAAGACACGGCTCACGAACTCCTCCTTTTTCTTCCGACCCACGCGAGCAGGGCGAAGAGCGCCAGCGCCGCGGCGGAGAGCGCCACACCGTAGCGGAACGACGCCGGACGATATCGGAAGTCTACCACATGCCGCCCTTCCGGAACGGGAACGCCTCGGAAAGCATAGTACGCCGGGTAGAGCCTCTCCTTCTCCCCGTCCACCCGCACCTCCCATCCTGGATACACGATGTCCGTAAGGAGAAGGAAAGCGGGGGCGTTGGTCTCCACGCGAACCACGACCCGGTCCGGCTCGTACGTTTCGATCTCCGCCGAGCCCTTCCCTTCCGCCGGAGGCGGCGGGAGCGCCTCCCCTTGGATCAACAGGTTCACGGTGGGATCGAAGCCGGGCCGGCCCATGCGCCAAAGCGTCTTCTTCGGCCCCAGACTCTCCCACGTGTAATAGAGAGAGGCCTTGGGAAGGGGGGCGGCGGGGACCGTGACGATCTCGCCCTCCCCGTCTTGGGTGAAGACCCTCGCGCCGAGCAGCCGTAGGATCGGTGACGAGGCGTTGTCGACCCGGTTGAGCGGGAGGTACCTCCTGTTTCCGTGGAGCCCCGGCTCGACCCGTTCCATCAGCTCCCGATACAACTCCAGGTTAAGCGTGTTCAGGCCGGCCACGTCGCATATGCCGAACAGGCTGGCGGACGATGGCGGCATGAGCGTCATTCCGCCCGGCCCGTACCGGGCCATCCGGCCGAAAGGTCCGATCTGCTCGCGGATACGCTCGACCTCCGCCGTGGCGGGAAAGACCGAGTCCCTCGGAAGGTCGAGATGGATCCGCTGGCCGAAAAGAAAGAGATCGATCGTGGCGACGAGAATCGCCCCCCACACGAACGGAGTCGGTCCGATACGGCGCCGCGAGAGGAGGAGCAGGAGGAAGAGAGCCGCCGCCGCCGCGGTGGTCAGCGCCGAACGGAGAACGGTGTGCGACACTTCCTCGGGCAACATCGTTCCCCGGGAGAAGAAGAGAACGAGCGGGTCGCGGAAGACGGCGATCGCCGATGAGGCGACCAGAAAGAACAGGGTCAGGATCCAAAGGTGCGGCGCGACCCGCTTCTTAGGCGCGGCGAGCCGCGCCAAGCCGAAACCGAAGCCGATCGACGTTGCGAGAAGGGGCAGGAGGATCAGGCGGTCCGGGCGGGAGTAGCGGAAGCCGGGAAGATGCCACGCCGCCTGCGCCGCGGGCGTGCCCCAGAGCACGAGAAGACCGAAGAGGAGAAGCCCTCCGAGAAAGAGCCTCTTCCGCCCCGCGAACACTCCGTAGATTCCGACGATCAAGGGAACCACACCGAAATAGTTCACAGTGGAAACATAATTCTGCTGCAAGAGGCCGTTCCCCCTGGAGAAAAGGGTGGACCACAGGTTCTCCTGCATCGGGTTTCCGAAGAAGTCGGGCACGACCATCTTGATCGACATCGCGGGGTGGTGCGTGCCGGACAGAAACGAGGGAAGATCGAGGAACTCCCGCGTGGAATGGCGGAGGAACTCCGCTGTGGGAAGGACCTGAAAGGCGGCGATGGCGCCGCCGAGAAAAACCCCCGCCCCGGCGAGCAGGACGGCGCGCCCTTTCCGCCTTCCCTCTCCCAGCGTGTATTCGCACAGCACCAGCCAAAAGAGAGCGTAGAAGATGTGGATCAAGGTCTGTGGGAAACCGGCGAGCGTGGCCAAGGCGACAGCCGCGGCGAGAAGGGGGACCTTGGAAAGACCGGGCGACCGAAGAACTCGGTAGCCCGCGAGAAGAACGAGAGGCGCCCACGCTCCGGTGGCGACGAAGGTGGGATGGCCGACGCGGGTCGTAAAGAATGGATTCAGCTCGAAGACGAGGGCGGCGGCGACCGCGGGGGCCCGGGGCATCCCGAAGGCGCGGGCCAACCGGTAGGCGAGGAATCCGGCCAGGGCGAAGTGGAAGACGAGGAACCACCCCATGGCGCTCTTCGGGTCCATGCCGTAAAGAACGAGGTTCACCGGGTAGAGGACGGCGGACTGGAAATTGGCCAGGAAGGGCTGGCCGGAGAAGTTGTACGGATCCCAAAGAGGAAGATCGCCGGCGCGCATCCTCTCCGTCGCGAAGACGCGCCGGGGGTAGTAGGCGAGGGCGCAGTCGGTGTTGACCACCGGCCGCCGGAGCTCCTCCGGCGACACGCTTGCGGCCCACGGCTGCCAGCGATTGGTGTTGCACGGAATCTCCACCCGCCCGTGAAAGACCGAACCTCGGAAAAAAAGAAGGGCGACGACGACGAAGAGAACGGGTATGGAGATTCTCCGGATCATGCCGTCGAGCCTAAGCGATCGCCGCCGTGTTTCAAGCGAATCGAGCGCACGGCGAGGAGAAGAAACAGGAGAAGGGCCGCTCCACTCACCGCCGCACCGGCGCGGAAGGAGAGGGGCCTGTAGTGAAGCTCGACCTGGTGGGCGCCGGAAGGCACGGGGACGCCCCGGAAGACGCCGTTCACCCGGTAGACCTCCGCCTCGTTGCCGTCCACCGTCGCTTGCCAGCCGGGATAAAACGTCTCCGCCAGTACGAGCATGGAGGGGAGGGGCGCATCGCAGTCGAGGATGATCCTTTCCGGCTCCCGGACGACAAAGGAGATCTCCCCCTCCGCAACGGGAAAGCCCCGCGGGCTCTCCCCCCCTCCCGCCGGAAGAGACGGGGGCGGCTCCTCGAAGAACGCCACGCCTTCCCCCCACTGTCC
>CAZDSO010000332.1:0-2932 GCA_964508045.1 uncultured Planctomycetia bacterium
GCGCGCTCGTGGTGGTGCTTGATGCCGGGCAGGATGCCTTCCATGCCCTCGATGTTCCGGATGATCTCCTCGCCGAGGAGCACGTGGTCCTGTTCGCGGAAGACGGAATCTCCCGTCTGGACGGAGGATCTCTCGCTGGCCACGATCTTTCCGACGTCGTGCAGGAGGGCGGCGAGCTGGAGGTTGCGGTTCTCGTGGACGGGCAGGCCCAGCTCGTTGGCGATGGCGGTGGACCAGATGCAGACCCTCCCGGAATGCCCGCGCCGTTCCGGGTTGCGGAGCTCGTACGTGGCGATGAGGGACTTCACGGCGCCCATCATCATCTTCTGCTGCAGTGCAGCGGACTGGAGGTTCGCCAGTGCGGCCCCCGTCTGCACGCCGATGGCCGTGACGAACTCCAGGTCCTGCTGGGTGAAGCCCTTGTCGAGTCGCGAGGCGTGAAGGTAGAGCACGCCCCGGATCTTCTCGAACGCCGTCAGGGGAACGCAGATCACCGACTGGAGCCGTTTCATCACCACGCTCTGGTGCTCCCGGAAGCGGGTGTCCGAGCCCGCGTCGGAGGTGAGGACCGATTTCCCGTCCTTGAAGACCCGCTTGATGATGGTCCTGGAGATCTTCCGTCCCTCCTCCTCCCGCTTCTCGAGCAGGGCGCGCGGCACGAGGCGCCCGTCGATGTCCCGCACGAAGATGTAGCCCGCGTCGGCGTCCACCGCCTCCACGGTGAGGGAGAGCACCTTTTCCATGAGGGCCTTCTCGTCCTGCTCGGTGGCCGCGGCCTGGGCCAGCGCATAGAGGGTGCGCAGACTGTTCCCCCAGCCGGAATCCTCCCCGCCCGTCTCGAACGTGCCCCCGCCTCCGTGGAGGTCGATCTCCATCGTCGCTTCCAGCGCCTCGACGCCCGAGAAGACGATCCGGTCCTGCTCCTCCTCCTCGCCCTTCATCCCCTCCTCGAAGGCCAGCAGCGTGGTCCCGATCTTGACCTTGTCGCCCAGCTGCAGCAGTTCCTCGTGGATCCGCTCGTCGTTCACGAAGGTTCCATTCTTCGATCCGAGGTCCCGGATGAAGACCATCTCCCCGATCTTGAAGATCTCGGCGTGGCGCCGGGACGCCCCCTGGTCGAGCACCTGGAGGCTCTCGGTGGCGTCCCGGCCGATGGTCAGCGGCTGGTTGACCACTTCCAGGACCTTGCCCTTGTCGGGCCCGTTCTTCACCCGCAGTACAGGCATCCGCGAAAATCCCTGGATCATCCGGATGGAGGAATTCGGCATCGAAAACCGTGCACGGGTCTTGCGGTTCACTCCACGGGGGTGAACCATCCGTAGCGGTCCTCCGCCTTGCCGTGGACGATATCCATGTATTTCTTCTGGAGCGTCTCGGTGATGGGGCCGCGGCTTCCGGAGCCGACCTTCACCTTGTCCACGGAGCGGATCGGGGTCACCTCCGCGGCCGTGCCCGTGAAGAAAAGCTCGTCGGCGATGTAGAGCATCTCGCGGGGAATCTTCTCCTCCCGGACCTCGATGCCCTCCTCCCGGGCCAGCTGGATGACCGAGTTCCTCGTGATCCCGCCCAGGATCGAGGCCGCGAGCGGCGGCGTATGGATCACGCCGTCCCGGATCACGAAGAGATTCTCCCCGCTGCCCTCGCTCACGTACCCGTCCGTGGCCAGCGCGATCCCTTCCACGTAGTCGTTGGTGATCGCCTCCATCTTGGTCAGCTGGGCGTTCATGTAGTTGCAGGCGGCCTTGGCCATCGCCGGCATCGTGTTCGGGGCCATCCGCGTCCAGGTGGACACCTGCACGTCGACGCCCTGCTCCAGCGCCTCCGCGCCGAGGTAGGCGCCCCACTCCCACGTGATGATCCAGGTTTCCACCTTGCAGGGGAACGGGTTCACGCCCAGGCCCCCCGTGCTCCGGAAGATCACCGGGCGGATGTAGCAGGCCTTGAACTTGTTGGCCTTGATCGTGTCCAGCATGGCCTTCACCAGGTCGTCCCGGCTGTACGGCACCTCCATGCGGTAGATCTTCGCCGAATCCAGGAGCCGCTGCGCGTGCTCGGGAAGGCGGAAAACCGCCGGCGTCCCGTTCACGTCATAGCAGCGGATCCCCTCGAAGACGCAGGAACCGTAATGAACCACGTGGGACATGATGTGAATGTTCGCGTCGTCGAAATCGATGAACTCCCCGTCTTTCCAGACTTTCTCCGAAAGGCGCTCCATGGAAAACCTCCTGTCATTGAGCGGCGAAAAGGAACTCGGTACCGGCTCGCCGAGACGGCGAGCCCGGTGCCGCCCGAGCGATCAGTTTGCCAGGGAGGGGCCCCCGCTTCAACACCATAACCCGGAAAGAATCATCCCACCGCAGAGACCGCGGAAATCACAGCGTTGTTGGCAGGGGATCGCCCCTCCGGACCCTCTGCGTCCCCGGCGTCCTCGGCGGTGCGTGTCCTCTCGCTGTGGCTGCGGCTGTGCTTTTTTGCGGCTGGGGGCTTCGGACCCTCGCCACCGCCGATCCTCCAGAGGTTCAACGCGTTCACGACGACATGAAGCGCCGTCGGCGCCGCCAGCCCTCCGCTGGCCTCGAAGAGCCACCCCAACAGAAATCCCATCGCCACGGCGAATCCCGTCCAGGCCAGGAAGACGCGCTTCGGTCCCGTGTGCAGAACGCCGAAGATCAGGCTCGTCGCCACGATTCCCGCGGCGGGCTGGAGCGCCCCCCGGAAGAAGGCCTCCTCCGCGACACCGCTCAGCGCCGCGAGCAGGATCGACTCCCCCGGTTTCAGGGGGCCGAGAAGGCCGCGGAATTCCTCCTCGAGTCGCCGGGACAGACGGCTCACCCGCGAAAACGCGAGGGAGAGTCCCGCGACGGCCAGGCCGAGCCCCGCCCCCGCTCCCGCTTCCGCGAACAGTCCCCAGGATCCGACCATAATGAGGTTC
>CAZDSO010000333.1:0-2900 GCA_964508045.1 uncultured Planctomycetia bacterium
GCAGGCCGGAGCAGGCCGGCGGACCTCGAAAATGACTACAGCGCGAATACCTCGAGGCTGAGCGTTTCGCGCTGTGGCTGTTTTAACTGGGCGCGGGCCGACGTTCGTAGTGAGCCACGGAGCGTAAGTGGTTCGACCTGGCTCACCACCACCCTGAGCTGCGTCGAAGGGCGGAGTGGCGCAGCAGCGTTGCCGAGGTGCAGAAACATTTGCAGCACTCCGCCTTCGGCTCCGTGGTTCACTTTGACGGTTGCAATCTTCTTTTCTTCGCGATGATGCGATGGAGTGGAATGTCTCGAAAAAACCCATGGACCCCTCTGAGGATCAAGAATACGAGGGGCAACCCGGGGTGACGCTTCGACACTGAGAACGCTGAAACCAAGCTGAGCTACGCGGAGGACGCAGAGAGAAGAAGTCTATAGTCCAAGGTCCAAAGTCCAAGGTCTATATGCTTTCGACTTCCGACTTGTGACTTTCGACTTCCGACTTTCGACCTTCGGCTCTCTCTCCGATCTCCGCGATCTCGGCGGTGGGATTCTGTGGTTGGGTCGTTGGGTGATTGAGTGGCCAGGAATCCAGGTGGTTGGGTGATTGAGTGGTTGAGTGGGTGGGTACAAGAGTGCCGCCGCTAAAATCTAAAATCTAAAATCCCTACGCGTCCCCGCTCCCCCGGCTGAAATCTCCAAGCGAGGCGTCGGGGCGCGCTGTCAGCCGCCGAAGACCTCCACGCCCTGCATGAAGGCCTTGACGAACGCTTCGATGCGCGCGCGGGGCCAGGTGAGCATCGTCTCGGCCCGGTCGGCGATCCCGGCCAGGGCGGGGTCGTCGAAGGTCTCGCGGAGGCGGTCGAGGGCCTGGAAGCGTTCGGCGGCGGGGCCGCGCGCGCGCTCCTCGAGATTCCGGAAGTAGGAGAGGGCGGCCGCGGCCGCCACGTGCAGCGCCAGGGGAAGGTTCTCGTGGCGGATCACCCATTCGACGGCTTCCGGGACGCCTTCCGGATCCACGCAGAGGATGGAGAGGTGGGGCGCGATCCGCCAGGGCTTTCCGTAGCGTCTCAGGTCCCGGGCGTACGCGCGGGCGTCGAGGAAGGCGTCCCGGCGTCCCCGCCGCCGGTAGAACCGTTCGAGGTAGAAGACGACCTCTTCCTGGACCAGGCGGCCGGTGACGATGTGGGCCAGGGCGGGGTCGCTCTCCAGGTGCATGCCGAAGGACAGGGTCCGGATCAGCGTCTGTTCGGCCTCGGCGGGCTTTTCCGCCCGCTCGAGACGCCGGGCCCTTTCCACGAGGGCGAAGGTCCATTTCCAGCAGGCTTCCTGGGAGAGGACCTCGCCGTCCACGATCCACCTGCCGATCTCGAGCAGATCTCCGGTGAGCCTGCAGGAGCGTTTCTGCGATCCTTCCAGGATCCGCCGGACGGGCTCGGCCTCGGCGAAGGGCGCGAAGTTCGAGGTTTCCCGCGCGGCGTCGGGCTGGCGGAGGGTGACGTCCCTCTCCGGGTCGTCGGGGCGCGCGCCGCGCCGGTAGTCGGCCATTGCCTGCAGGTAGTCCCGGCCGGCGTTTCCGGGCCGGGTCCGTTCCGGTTTCAGTCTCGCGGGAAGGGCGGGTTCGGCCAGCAGGAGGAGGACGTCGTCCGAGCGGAGGAAGGCGCGGGCGTCCTCGCGTTTCTTCTCGAGCGGCGCCGGCGAGGTCCGGCAGGAGGCCGCGAGGGCGAAGAGGAGGGGAGCCGAGAGGAGAAGGGCGGCCGACGGAAGGGGGCGGGGCCGGCGGTTGGCGGGTTCCGGAGGGGGGCCGTTCATCGTTTCCTGGAATCGAAGGCGTTCTGGAGGAAGCGAACCACGTCCTCGTGGAGATAGCGAAGGTCGTCCTCCACGGCCGCGCGGACGTCCCCCAGCGAGATGTTCCCCGGGGGATGCTGGACGAACAGCTCCGCGAAGACGGTTTCCCGGTCCTCGGGGTACGGTTCGATCTTGATCGAGAGGCTCTTCTCGCCGATTTCGTAGAACCAGCTCGCGCCGCTCGCGGGTTTCGTCCCTTCCGGCGCCAGCGGGGAGAAGTCGATCTTCTTGAAGAAGGCCTCCTCGATGAAGCGGTCGGCCGTGAATTCGTCGTAGGATTTCCGGGATCCTTCGCCCCCGGGCTTCACGCGGCAGGAGAGGATGTGGTCGAAGGTCTCGATCCGCTCGGCATCCATGACTTCGAGCACGGTGGCGAGGATACGGAAGACGCGGCGGGTGGCGATCTTGACGTCGTTCTCGAACAGGTCGGCGACCGAGGTCATCTGGGGGGTGATCTTGGCGGTCTGCGCGGGGGAGAGGGAGAACTCGAAGGCGTCGGCTTCCCGGCGCTGGGCGGGATAGATCTCGCAGAGTTTCTCGACGAGGGCCACGTACTTGCGGTTTTCCATCAGGACGGGCGGGTGGTAGAGGCGGAGCGCCGTGTCGTGGAGTTCGATCTGGATGTCGGTCATGCCGTCCCCTTGAAGACGTCGAGGGGGAGGGGCGCCCGGCCTCTCCGCGAACAGGCATGGTACAAAAGTCGCAAGGCGATGGCGAGGTGCAAACGGCTCATGAGCGTTTCGCGCTGTCGCTGTCTTGATTGGGCGCGGATGACTTGCCCGCGCACCTCGGCAACGCGCGAAGTCACAAAGACGCGGATTGCCTTCCACCCTTTCCATCCGCTACGATCCTGACGGTGCCAGGACTGAACGGGTTGCACATGGGAAGCGGGCACAACGGGATCGCGGCTGGAATCTCCAATCGGAAATCGGCAATCCCTGTCCCGGCGTTTGCGCTTTGAGAGGCTGCACGATGTGTCTCGCCGTTCCCGTGAAGGTGGTCTCGGTCGAGGGGGACGCGGCCGAGGTGGACGTGGGCGGCAACCGCGTCCGGGCCGACCTCTCC
>CAZDSO010000334.1:0-2890 GCA_964508045.1 uncultured Planctomycetia bacterium
GCAGCGGCAGGGGAAGTGCCGGGTGGCGACCGCAAGCGTCCCGTCGCCCTTCAGCTTCTCGTCGTACTGTCCGTCGTTGTACTCGCGGACGAGGTTCTCGAAGTAGACCATCTGTCCCTTGTCGCCGGCTTCCTCCTCGCGCAGGTACTGGTCCCAGTAGAGGTCGGCCAGGGACGCCCTCGCGCCCGGATGATCGCGCACGAATCCCAGCGCCTCCTGGAAGCTCGCGGCGGCCCGTCCGAACGTCTTCACGACGTCGCGGTGCAGCGTCTCCACTTCGTCGAGGAGCTTCCAGTACGCCTTCTTCTTCTCCGCGGGCCAGAAGGGCCGGATCGACTCCTTCGCCCGTTCCGCTTCCTCCTCCTTCGTCTTTCGTTCCGCTCTCAGGCGCTCGAGCCCCTCGACGAGTTTCCTCCCCTCCGCCATCTTTTCCTCCGCGCGCTTCCGGTTCCGCTCGCGCTCCTTCTCGCCTTCGAGGTATTTCTGGATCTCGTCGTGGACCTCCCGCGCGGAGGCGAACCGCTTCCCGGGATCGCGCGCCATGCTGCGCATGACCACCTCCTCCAGCTCGGGCGGGACGGGATCCGGAACGAAGCGGGGGCCTTCCTGGGCGAGGCCCGCCGTCCCGGCGGGCGGGGACGGAAAGGCCGGGAGATCCTCGGGCGTCCCCGGGGGCAGGGTCTGTTGCGTGTCGTCGTCGTCCTTCCGGCGCAACCACATCATCGAGGATTTCCGGGAAGGGGGCGTCACGTTTCCCTGGACCACCTGGGCCAGGACGTGGGCGCCGGACGCGCCCTCGAAGGGGGGCCGGAAGGCGAGGATCTCGTAGAGGATGGCGCCCAGGGAATAGAGGTCGGACCGCTCGTCCACGTCCTCCAGGCGCCCCTCGGCCTGCTCGGGCGGCATGTAGGCCGGCGTCCCCAGGATGTCCCCCTCCAACGTGAGCTGGGGAGCCTGATCAGCCGGGTCCGAAACAGCCCCCCCGGCTTCGGCATCGAGTTTCACGGTCTCTCGGCTGGAGGGCGTTTCGCCGGCCGGCGTGCCCCGAACGTCCGAGGATCCGGCCGGTGTGCCGGCGGACCCGCTCGAATCAGGGGCATCCGGCTTTATTTGCACCTTCGCGAGGCCCCAGTCGACGACGTAGACCTCGCCGTACTCCCCGACCATGACGTTGGCGGGTTTCAGGTCGCGGTGGATCACGCCCCGGTCGTGGGCGTAGGCCATGGCGAGGCAGACGTCCTGGAAGATGCGGAGCAGGCGGGGGCGGGAGAATTCCTTCCGCGGATCCGAAGAAGCATCCGGTGCAGCGCGTCCCGTGCAGGGTCGGCCGTCACGCACATTCTCCACGCGCTCCCACGATCCCCGCTTCACGGCCCGCAGGATCTCGGAGAGGTCGCGCCCCTCGATCCGCGTCATCACGAAGTAGGGCACCTGGCGCGAAGCGCCGTCGGGGGGATCGGAGTCCTCCCGCACGCCGATGTCGTGCACGGGGATCACGTTGGGGTGGCTCAGTCTTCCGGCGATTTCGCCTTCGCGCAGGAAACGCTCCAGGAGCTTGAACGAACCGGTCCCGTGGAGCATCTCCTTGACCGCCACTTCGCGGCCGAGGACCGTGTCGACCGCCTTGAAGACGCGCCCCAGCGCCCCCCGCCCGATCTCGGGGCCCGGACGGTAGCGTTCTCCGGCGCGTGTCGGAAGGCGTCTGGAAGCGGTGGGACGGGGCACGGTCTTCTCTCCCGTCCCGTCCCCCGGCTCGTTTTCGCCCGGCGCCAGGGCGAGCAGGGAATCCTCCAGGTCCTCCCCGGCAAGAAGGCTCTCGAGGCTTCCGCCGGCTTCCTCTTCGTCCCGCATCCTCGAGGCGACGAGCGCCTCGAGGGTCGCCCGCGTCTCTTCGTCGAGGGCGCCGGCCTCCTCGAGCAGATCGGGCAGGCGCCGCGTCGTCTCCCGGGCCCAGGCGGAGGCGCACGCCAGGATCGGGTCCGGGGCGAGAAGACCCTGCTCCAGGGCGAGAACGGCGAAGATGAGGTCGGTGTCCCGGTTCATGGCGATGTCCAGCGCGAGACCGGTCTGCAAGGAAACGGTATCAAGGGCCGGGATTTCGCGCAACGAGCCATTCGCGCGCCGGAGCGGGAACGCGTAGGAGCGGGGACGCGGAGGGATTTGAGATTGGAGCATCCCCTGATCACCCTGATGCCGGCTACGCCGGCAATTGGATCTGGGTTGTTTGTAACCGGTAACCCGTAACCTGTTTGATGCTGTGGGTTGTCACGACCCATGAATAGCAAAGCACGGCCACACGGGTTACAGGTGACAGGTACCAGACACCGCCCTGCAGCGAGCATGCTGTGGGTTGCTCACCCGGCCAGGCCGGCATTGCATTCGTTTCCGCCGGCGAAGGGGCCGTTGGCGCACTCGCCGCCCACGGCGAAGAAGCCGCGGGAGCAGGTGCCCTCTTCGGCGTCGGCGCCATGTCCGCACACGCCGCCGGACTGGGCCTGGAAGCCCCGGCTGCACAGCCCGCCCGTGTTGTCGGGGCCGTTGACGCAGGACTGCCCGAACGCCTGCTGGAGCGCGCCCTGCACGCGGGAGACGGTGGGGGCCGCGTAGGTTTTCCTGGCCATCCGATGACCTCCGAGAGGATGCACGTCGACGCTAGCCATTTTACCCTATAATGCGGAGCGCGCCAAAGCGAGAGGAGAGGAGCGGGGATAAGGAACGCGGCATCGGTTCACCGCTGCTCGTTCACCCACTCAACCACGCAATCACCCAACCACACAACGACCTTGCCAAACTGCCAACAGAGCAGGCCGTCAGAACAACCCCGGATCCGGTCCGGTTGTACAACCGGGCACATGACTAGCCCCGGGCAGCCTGCCCGCCATAGCCCTTG
>CAZDSO010000335.1:0-2884 GCA_964508045.1 uncultured Planctomycetia bacterium
TGTACTCCAGCGTTCCGATGATCGGACCGCTGGCGGAGGATCCGCGATCGCCTTCCACGTCCTTGGCCAGGCCGAAATCGGTCAGGTAGGGCTCGTTGTCCCGGCCGAGGAGGATGTTCTGGGGCTTCACGTCCCGATGGATGATCCCCTGCCCGTGGGCGTAGTGAAGGGCGCGGGCGCAAAGCGCCAGGATTCCGGCCAGGCTCCGGGGGGAAAGCGTCCGTCGCTCGATCAGATCGAACAGCGTCGTCCCCTCGATGAAGTCCATCGTGAAGTAGAGAAGTCCCTGGGAGACCCCCACGTCGTGCACGGGGACGATGTGGGGATGCCGGAGCCTCGCGACGGACTTCGCCTCGGCGAAGAAACGATCCACCTCGTCCTTCGAGGCCTCGTGGGCGTGGAGAAGGGCCTTCAGGGCCACGGTCTTGCCCAGGCTCTTGTGCCGGGCCTTGTAGACCACGCCCATGCCGCCCCGCGCGATCTCCTCCTGCACGATGTACTTGCCGAACTTCCTCTCCATGGCCTCTCCATTGTACAATCTGCAATCCCCCGGTGGACAGTCGCGGTCGAAAGGCGAGCCCTCGAGCGATGTACATTCTCGGTCTCACCCACCCCATGGCGTGGAACAACGCCGCCTGCCTCCTCGTGGACGGCGAGGTCGCCCTCTTCGTGGAGGAGGAGCGGCTGAACCGGTTCAAGCAGTCCCACGGACTCGCGCCCCTGAAGGCCCTTCAGCGGTGTCTCGAGGAGGCGGGGATCGGGCTCGACGAGGTCGACGCCATCGGCGTCGGCTGGGACGTGGACGCGTGGGAGCGCCGCCGGGACAAGGTCGTGTGGGACTACCAGTTCAAGCAGCTGCCCCTCGAGCCCTCCGACCCGAGAATCCGCTACGTGCGCCATCACCTGACGCACGCCCTCAGCGGATTCGACCCCTCGCCGTTCGACGCGGCCGCCGTCCTCTCCTTCGACGGCACCGGAGAAAACGAATCCGCGCTCCTCGGCTCGTGCAACGGGGACGGCGTGACGGTCCTGGCCACCCTGCATCGCCGCGAGTCATGGGGATACGTCTTCGGGAAACTCACCGAGACGCTCGGCTTCACCCCCCACCAGGACGAGGGGAAGGTCATGGGGCTGGCCGCCTTCGGAACCCCCGATCCCGGCGGCCTCCCCTTCGTCGACTGGGACGCCGACCTCCCCCGCATCGACAAGAAGGCCTTCAAGCGCTACCTGGCGAGCCTGGCCCCGCGCCGGCCCGACGAGGAGATCCGCGACGAGCACCGGGACCTCGCCGCTACCCTGCAGGCCTCCTTCGAACGGGGCCTGATCGCCATGGCGAAGTGGATCCGGCAAAGAACGAAGGTGAAAAACCTCTGCCTGGCAGGGGGATGCGCCCTGAACTGCGCGGCGAACGGCGCCCTGCTCCGCGCCGGCGTCTTCGAGCGGATCTTCGTCCAGCCCGCCTCCCACGACGCCGGCACCGCCCTCGGCGCCGCCCTCTTCGTGCACCGCGAAACCACCGGGAACCGCGCCCCCGCCCGGTTCCACCATCCCTTTTTCGGTCCCCGCTTCTCGACCGAAGACGTCCTGGACCTGCTCGAGAGCACGGGCTGGAAGCGATTCGACGTGGTCGGGAATCCCGCCGCGGAAGCGGCGAGACGCCTCGCCGAGGGGGAGATCCTCGGCTGGTTCCAGGGGCCCATGGAAGTGGGACCCCGCGCCCTCGGCGCCAGGAGCATCCTGGCCGATCCCCGCGACACCGCCCTGCGGGACCGCGTCAACCGCATCAAGGGCCGGGAACCCTGGCGACCCCTGGCCCCCGTCCTGCTCGAGGAGGAACAGGGCCGGTTCCTCGTGGAAACAGCCCCTTCCCCCTTCATGCTCTTCGCCTTCTCCGCTTCCCCCGAGGCCCGCGAGCGCATTCCCGGCGTGGTCCACGTGGACGGCACCGTTCGCGCCCAGATCCTGCGGCCCGAACACCACCCGCGCTTCCACGAGCTGGTCCGCCGCTTCCGGGAGGCGACCGGCGTCGGCGCCGTGCTCAACACCAGCTTCAACGCCCGCGGCGAGCCCATCGTCGCGTCCCCTCGCGACGCCCTCCAGACCTTCTTCTCCACCGGCCTCGACGCCCTCGTCATCGAGGATGTCGTGGTCCGGAAGGCATAAAAAAAGCCCGGCCTTTCGGCCGGGCTCTGGATGACGTGTTGACGTCGATTATTCGCCGCCTTTCGCCTTCTTCTCGGCCTCCTCCTGGACCCACTTGCCGAGCTCTTCCATCTTCTTCGTGAGCTTCTTGCTCAGATCCGTGTTGACGGTTCCCCACTCCTCGCCCATGGCCTCGGCGGCCTTCGTCGAGAAGTCCTTCCAGCTCTCGTACCCGGCGTCCTTGCTCGCCTCGTCCAGGTACTTGTTGAAGTCGACGTCCGCCCGCTTGTCGGAATCCGCCTTCTTCCACGCCTCGACGTACTTGTCCATGGCGCCCATGTACACCTTTTCCACGTCTTCCTTGCCAGGGCCTCCGCCGCATCCGACGAGCGCGAAGCCGACCAGCGCCGTGAGAGAAAGTAGCGCAAACGTCCGCATGATGAAGCTCCTCAAAAAAGGGTTTGAAAACGTTTCTGCCACACTACGTTCTCGTTCCATAAGAAAAATCCGTGCCATTCTGTCGGTTTCCTGAAAAATAACGATAACCTCCATGAATGAAAAGGTTTGCCACATATCACCGTCGAGCGCTTCTCGAACCGTTGTGTAAAATATTTTTCGATTCGGGGAAAGCGTGTAAAACAATCGAAGCTGAAGGCGACCCTCGGTTGAGGTTGCTCGTAGCGCCCTGCGGGGGGACACCCCCCCCCTCCCGCTCCCCCCCCCCCCCCCCCCCCCCCCCCCC
>CAZDSO010000336.1:0-2863 GCA_964508045.1 uncultured Planctomycetia bacterium
CCCGTCCTCCGTCTTTTCGCCCAGACGGATGCCCAGCCGGATCAAAAGATTCCAGCGGACGAGGTCCTCGGCCAGCGTCTCGCGCGAGGCCTCCGTCGGCGGCGCGGGCCGGTTCCCCTCGGTGGCCTCGTATTCGCGGTCCATGGCCGCGAGCCTCTCCTCCCCGGCGGGACGCCCGATGATCACCGTGATCAGGCGCGACCGGTCTCCCCGCCGGACGCGGAAGGTCATCTCCGTGCCCGTGATGCAGTACTGGAGAACCCGGTCGATCAGGTCCTTGCGGAAGACGGGGAACCACAAGGGGTAGTTCTTCAACCCGTAGACGGAGGTGATGAGGTCCCCTCCGCGCAGGCCCCCCTCGTGGAGGGGGAACCCCTCGTGGACGTGGCTGACCAAAACGCCCGGTCCGGCGTAGCCGTGGTCGATCCGCAGGCCCAGCGTGCGGGGAGCCTTCCACTTGAAATACTCCAGCGACATCCGGGCGTTCTCCACCGGCCCCGGGCGGGCGGTGAGTTCGGCTTCGAGGTCGAGGTCGGTGTCGCCCCGCTGGACGGTGAAGGTGACCCGCTGGCCCGGGTCGCACTGCCGGATGACGAAGATGAGGTCGTTGCGTTTCTCGATGGGGACGTGATCGAAGCTCAGCAGGACGTCCCCCGTCTTCAACCCGGCCCGGGCGCCGGGGTAGCCCTTGTAGACGTACTCGATCTTGACGCCCTTCTGGTCGGCGGTGGCGGGGTAGGAGGGGTCGAACCGGATGCCGAGAAACGGGGTGGGGCGGGGCGGGATGTTCTCGCCCTTCTTGAGGCGTTTGAACAGATCGGCCAGCGTGGAGGCGGGGGCGGCGAATCCCACGCCCGTGTTGATGCCCGAGCGATTCCGCTCGGTGTCGTGCCCGATCTTGGCGAGGACGCCGAGCAGCTTCCCCTCGAGGTCCACGAGCGCCCCGCCGCTGTTGCCGTAGTTCACGCGGGCGCTGGTCTGGATCGCGTCGCCGCGAGAGCGGATCACGGCCGAGATGATCCCGGCGTTGACGTTGAGGCGGGCGGGGTCCTGCCCGCGGCCGACCGTCACGGCGAACTGGCCCGGCACCGCCTCGGCGTCCGGGGAAAGCGCCAGGTACGGGAGGTCTTCGGCCTCGATCTTGAGCAGGACGACGTCCTTGTTCGGGTCCCGCCCGAGGATCTCGGCGTCGTACGTCTTCCCGTCGGCCGTCACGACGCGCACGCCCCTCACCCGGCCTGCGATGTTGTACAGGGAGGTGAGCACGTACCCGTCGGGAGCCACCACGACGCCGGAGGCGGGTCCCTCGGGGCGGACGAACAGCCTCCGGCTTTCCTGGAACTTCTCGAGGAATTCGGTGGGGTAGGGAAAACCGGACGCCACCGGCAGCTCGCCCGGGCCCATCAGATCGCCTCCCGGCACGCGGTCGGCCACGACCTGGACGACCGCGGGCGCCGCCGTCCCGGCGGCGTGCCGGAAGGCGCGGCCGAGAGCGTCCAGGGGATGCCCCTCGCCCCGGGCCGGCCCCGCGAACGGAACCGCCAGGAGGGCGATCACCGGAACCGACACGAGAAGACGTCGCAGAAACCCGCCTCCGTCCATCTGGACCTCCTCAGAATGCTTCCTCGTTTTCCTGTCCGGGAATCTCGAACGTGTACAGCACCTGCCATCCGTCCTTGTCGACCTTCACGGCCACGCGGCGGCCCGGGGCGAAGACCGACGAGACGCGCTCCCGCCCGCCGGACACCGGCCGTCCGTTCACCGCCAGGATGCGGTCCCCCTCGCGCCAGCCGAGCCGGTCCGCAAGGCCGCCCTCGTCGACCGCCTCGATGATCCAGGCGCCGTTCGCGGCCTGCAGCGTCGCGCCCAGCGGGTCCGCCGGGAAGGATTCCCCGGCGCCGGGGGACGGGCCCTCGCCGGTGATGGAGGCGATGGCGCGCGTCAGGCGGCCGGCGGGGATGGCGCAACCGAGCCAGCGGCGGAAGGCGAAGGCGCAGGTCACCATGCCGACCACCTCGCCGCGGCGGTTCACCAGGGGGCCGCCGAAGTTCCCGGGGTTGACGGCGGCGTCGGTCTCGATGACCTCGCCGGCGTAGAAGGCGTCGAATCCGTCCTCGATGTCGTACCGCCCGGACACCACGCCCAGGGAACAGGCGTTGCGCCACATGCGGTGCATCACCTGGAAGGAGTTGCCCACGGACATCACGAGCTCGCCGACGCGAGCGGGCGTCGAGGCGAAGGGAAGGGGGGGAAGTTCCGCCCCCTCGAGTTTCACCAGCACCGTGTTGTCCTCGTCGGAGCGGCCGAGGACCTCGCCGCCGACGGGCTTCCCGCTCGGCAGGATGATCCGGACCTTGTCGGCGCCCGGCGGCACGACCCGCCCCGAGGTGAGGATGCGGTCGGGGGCGACGGCGAAGCCCGCCCCCCACGCGTTCTGGAAGAGGAAGCGCTTCTCGAGAGCGCGGACGTATTCGTCATACTTGTCCGAGTCCTTTTCGGGAGGGTCGCCCCTCAGGGCCTGGAGGACGTCGGCGAGGGCGCGATTCGAGGCCTCCACGGCCACGACGGAACGCCCCACCCTTTCCGCCAGGCGGATCACCCGGGTCTCCATGTTCTTGAGCGCGCGCCCGTCGCTTCCCTCTCCGCCGGCTCTTGCGGGCGGGGCCCACAGGGCGACGAGAACGCCCGCCAGGATGCCTGCCGCCAAGCGATTCATCCCGTCCTCCTTTCACGCGTCGCATCGAATGTCGAGCATGTCGCAAGAACATAGCGTAGCAGATGCGCGCGGGATGTCCATGGGGAGGCTTGAGGAGCGTTTCGCGGTGTACGTAGGTCATGTCCCTCCCTTCCTTTTCGTAGCTCA
>CAZDSO010000337.1:0-2863 GCA_964508045.1 uncultured Planctomycetia bacterium
TCCTCAACCACGCGGAACTGGACGAGATCTTCTGGCTCGCCAAATCCGACGGCTTTTCAGAGCCCCATCGCGCCTCCGAAAGCAAGCTCCTGCAAAACCTCGTAGCCGAAGGGGACCTGCCAGGGACGTTGTGGAAACAGGGACTCTTCGAGGGGGCGCGCCTCTCATGAAGCGAATCGTGTTCCTCCTCGAAGAACGGTCGATGAGAGTGCTCCTCGAGGGCATGCTGCCGAGAGTGTTTCCCGGCCTCGAGTTCCTGTGCATCCCCCACGAGGGGAAGCAGGACCTCGAGAAAAGCGTCCCTCGGAAGCTGCGCGCGTGGCGCGAACCAGGCGTCAGGTTCGTCGTCGTCCGGGACAACGACGCGGCCGACTGCGTGATGGTCAAGAATCGTCTCCTCGGCCTGTGCGACAAGGGGAGTAGGCCGGACACGCTCGTTCGGATCGCCTGCCAGGAACTGGAAGCCTGGTACTTCGGCGAACCCGGCGCGATCGCGACCGGATTCGGACGGCCCGAATTGCGCAATCTCGACGAAAGGGCCACTTATCGAGACGCGGATTCCATCGTGAATCCATCGGCTGAACTGAAGAGACTCGTGCCTGAATTCCAGAAGATATCGGGGGGGCGGCTCATGGCGTCGAGACTGTCTCCGGAAAACAACCGATCCAGTAGCTTCTTGAACTTCGTCTTGGGCGTAGACCGCATTTTCAAAGAAATGACTATGAATGAACCGGAAACGGACGCGCCGCCGTCAGAGGGAGGTCCGTGATGTCTCTCTCCAACCACGAACGCGTCGGCAAGAGCCTCGAACTCCTCAAGACCGGGCTCTTCCCCTTCGTCGAGCGGGAACTGACCCACCTCTTCAAGAAAAAGGCCCGGCAGGAGGCCGAACGCATCACCGGCGACGACCGGTTGCTCGCCGGCGTCGCCCTCAAGGACTGGGATGCAGCGGCCCTGTTGAAACTCATGTGGAACGGCTGGAACGAGATCTTCCGCAACGTCCTCGGCCACGCTGAAAGAAGCCTGGTGAGTGAAATTCGGGCCGTCAGGAACAGCTGGGCCCACCAGAAGGCCTTTTCCGGCGACGACACGTACAGGGCGCTCGATTCCATCGCACGCCTGCTCGCAGCCGTCTCCGCTCCCGAAGCAGGGGAAGTCGAGAAGATGAAGACGGAAGTCCTTCGCCTCCGCTACGACGAGCAGGTCAGGGCGGTCAAGCGCAAAAGCGCCGCCACGACGATCCGAGCCAAGACGACCGGAAAGGTCCGCCCCTGGCGTGAGGTCGTGAACCCGCACAAGGACGTGGCGGGCGGGCGCTACCAGCAGGCCGAGTTCGCGGCCGACCTGTGGCAGGTCCATCACGGCGGCGGGACATCCGAGTACAGGGATCCCGTGGAGTTCTACCGCCGCACCTTCATCACCGACAGCCTATCAAGCCTGCTCCTCAGCTCGATCCGGAGGCTCGTCGGAAGGGAGGGCGACCCCGTCGTCCAGTTGCAGACCAACTTCGGGGGCGGGAAGACGCATTCCCTTCTTGCGCTCTACCATCTTTTTTCCGGCGTCAAGCCGGGCGAACTCACCGGCATCGAACCGATCCTTCAGGCTGCTGAAGTGAAAACGCTGCCCGAGGCGAAGCGCGTCGTCCTCGTGGGGAACAAGATCTCGCCGGGAAATCCCGTCAAGAAGGAGGACGGGACGGTCGTCCGCACGCTCTGGGGTGAGATCGCCTGGCAGCTCGGGGGCAGGGAGGCCTTCGAACGCATCCGGGCCGACGACGAGAACGCCACGAGCCCGGGAGGCGTGCTGAAAGACCTCTTCGACGAACATTCGCCCTGCATGATCCTCATCGACGAGTGGGTGGCCTACGCGAGACAGCTGCACGACCAGAGCGACCTGCCCGCCGGGAGTTTCGAGACCCAGTTCACCTTCGCGCAGACCCTGACGGAATGCGCGAGGATTGCCAAGAACTGTCTCGTGGTCGTGAGCCTTCCGGCCTCGAAGAAGGGAAGCTCCCCCCACGCGCAGGCCGACGACACGGAGGTCGGCGGGGCGCGGGGGCGGGAAGCCCTGGACCGGCTTCGGAACGTGATCGGCCGCATGGAAACCCCCTGGCGTCCCGCGAGCGCCGACGAGGGCTTCGAGATCGTGAGGAGGCGCCTCTTCGAGCCCATGACGGAACAGGACCAGTTCGTCGGGCGCGACACCGCGGCAAGAGAGTTCTTCGACATCTACCGGACCCAGCACCAGGAGTTTCCGGCGGAATGCAGGAACGGGGAGTATGAGAGGCGCCTGAAAGCCGCCTACCCCATCCATCCCGAGGTCTTCGACCGCCTGTACGGCGACTGGTCTACCCTGCTCAAGTTCCAGCGGACGCGGGGCGTTCTGCGGCTCATGGCCGCGGTGATCCACTGTTTGTGGGAGCGGGGCGATCAGAACCCCATGATCATGCCGTCGAACCTGCCCATCGACGACCCCAGGGTACAATCGGAGCTGACGCGGTACCTCTCGGACAACTGGGTTCCTGTGATCGAGAAGGACGTGGACGGTCCGAATTCACTTCCCATCCGGATGGACGGGGAGATCCCCAACCTGGGCAAGTACTCCGCCTGCAGGCGCGTGTCCCGGACGATCTACCTCGGCTCCGCCCCGACCCCCACTGCCGCGAACCTTGGCATCGAGGACAGACGGGTCCGGTTGGGTTGCGTCATGCCGGGGGAATCGCCCTCCGTGTTCGGCGACGCCCTTCGCCGCCTTGCGGGATCGGCCACCTACCTGTACCAGGACGGTGTCCGGTACTGGTACTCGACCCAGCCAACTGTGACGAAGCTGGCCGAGGACCGGGCCGAGCAGTACAAGCGCGATC
>CAZDSO010000338.1:0-2785 GCA_964508045.1 uncultured Planctomycetia bacterium
GACTGGCCCGCTGTGGTTGCGGCTTTGCTGCTCTATGGTATTTCCATGAAGGGGAGCTGTGAAAAGGAAGCGAGGACCACGACTTGCCGACACCGCGAAAGCCTCGAAAACGGGGGCGACTTCCCTCGAAGTCGTGGTATACTCCCGGTTCCACGATGTCGTTGGAGGGGGCCCGTGGCCCGCGTCGGCGCGGCTCCGCTCCATCCGGCGGGGTCTTCGGATCCGCCGCGGATCCAACGTGTGGGAGGACGCATGGAAGACATCCTGTGCGACACGAATTTCCGCATTCTCCGGAAGCTGGCGGAAGGGGGGATGGGGTCCATCTACCTCGCGGAATGGCAGGGGGCGGTGGGGTTCCGGAAGATCGTGGCGTTGAAGATGGTCCGGCAGGATCTCGTCAAGCGTCGCGATTCCAAGGTGATGTTCGTCGGGGAGGCCAAGCTCGTCGCGGACCTGATCCACGAGAACATCCTGCAGATCTACATGCTGGGGCAGTCCGAGGGCGGCTACTACATCGTCATGGAGCACGTCTTCGGGAAGAACCTCGAGAAGCTCATCGCCCGTCTCAAGAAGGAGGGGAAGGCGGTGGATCCCGAGCTCGGCGCCTTCATCATCAGCCGCGTCTGCCGCGCCCTCCACTACGCCCACAACAAGGTCGACCACACGGGCAAAACGCTCAACATCGTCCACCGCGACGTGACCCCCGGCAACATCATGGTGAACTACGGCGGGGTGGTCAAACTCACGGACTTCGGCATCGCCAAGGCCCTCTCCCACCGCACGCCGAACGAGAAGACGACGGTCATGGGGAAGTTCCCCTACATGTCCCCCGAGCAGGTCATGTTCCAGGGCACGGACGCGCGGTCCGACATCTTCTCCCTGGGTCTGGTGGCCTTCGAGCTCCTGACGGGGAAGATGGTCTACAAGGTCCGCGACATCGACGCCCTGATCGACAAGATGGAGCGCTTCCGCATCCCGCACGTCCGGAAGGTCAACGCGGCCGTGCCGGAGGTCCTGGACGAGATCGTCATGAAGGCCGTGCAGCTCGATCCGGAGTCCCGCTACAAGACCGCCCGGGAAATGGGCCAGGCGCTGGAGCATTACATGTACGACAAGGGGTACGGCCCCACGAACGAGAAGCTGGCGGAGTACATCGCCGAGGTGTTCCCCGAGGCCCAGAAGAACGCAAACTGGTGATCGAGAAAGGAGAACGCCCATCCAGACGCCGGCCCCTGCATGCAAGGCGGACAGGTCGACGGGCCGGGTGATCGCCCAGCGGCGGTTCGCCGGCGACGTCCATCGCCTGGACCTCGAGGCCCCCTGGATCGCCCGCCGGGCGGAACCCGGCCAGTTCGTCCACCTGCGTCCCGCCTGGGGCACGGACCCCCTTCTCCCCCGTCCCTTCAGCGTTCACCGCCTGCGATCCGCCTCGAAGGAAGCGGCGGAGGGCTTTTCCATCCTCTACCGGGTATGCGGCCGGGGCACCTCGAGGATGACCCGGCTCCGGCCGGGGGACGGCGTCCAGGTCCTCGGCCCGCTGGGACGGGGCTTTTCCGTGGACCCGTTCGCGGGCAGGAGTTTTCTGCTGGCGGGCGGCATGGGCGCGGCGCCCCTTCTCTTTCTGGCGCAACGGGGTCTCGCGACGGGGGCGTTTTCGCGGGATCGTTGCGAGCTCGTGTACGGCGCGCGCACGGGCGCGGAACTGGCGGCCCTCGAGGCGTTCGAGGCGCTCGGGATCACCGTGTCGACGGCCACGGACGACGGGAGCCGCGGGTTTCACGGCACGGCGACGGCGCTTCTGGACCGCCGGATGGAGCAGGCGGAGGGGCCCTTCCGCGTTTTCGCCGTCGGCCCCGAGGCGATGTACCGCGCGCTGCAGGACCGCCTGCCGGCCGGGGGCGTGCGGTGCGAGATTTCGGTGGAGCGCCGGATGGCCTGCGGGCTGGGCGTCTGCCGCTCCTGTGTTCTGCGGGTGCGCGGGGCCGGAGGCGAGGTCGCCTTCCGGGACGCGTGCCGGACGGGGCCCGTTTTCCCTTTGGAAGCGGTTTGTTTCGATGAACTGGCGTGAAGCAGTCGAGTCGCAGCTGGGGGCCGTCGGGGAGATCCTCGACGGCGTCAGGACCTCCGACACGGAACGATTCCTGGACATGATGCTCAAGGCCCGGAAGATCTTCGTCGTGGGCCGGGGCCGCACGGGCTACATCGTGGGCACGTTCGCCATGCGCCTGATGCACCTGGGGTTCGACGTCCACGTGGTGGGGGACTGCACGACGCCGCGCATCCGCCGGGGCGATCTGCTGGTCGCGTGCTCGGGATCGGGGCGGGTCCGCATGGTGATCCAGATGGCGCAGATCGCCAGGAGGAACGAGGCCCACATCGCCTTCCTCACCTACAACCCCTCCGCGCCCGCCCCGACGGAGGGGGACCTGACCATCCTGCTGCCGGCGCAAGTCTCGCGGAACGGACCCCGCAAGAGCGGACCGGTCCTCCATCCCCTCGGCACGCTCTTCGAGGAGGCGCTGATGCTCTACATGGATCTGGTGGTCTGGCGGCTGATGGAGCGGCAGGGGATCCACGAAGAGGACATGGCGAAGCGCCACACGAACCTGGAATGACGGCGCTCGAGGCGCGGGCGGACGTGCATCATGAGGCGCGCAGGGGTTTCAGCGTTGAGTGATGGTGTGATGGGGAACCCTACGCCTCGAAAGGTTGTTTTCGCGAGAACCTTTAGCCGGCAAGTGACGCAAGTTCTTGAACACAGAGGGATCAGAGGAATCAGAGGGCA
>CAZDSO010000339.1:0-2692 GCA_964508045.1 uncultured Planctomycetia bacterium
GCCCGACCACGCCGGCGCCCGACAGCCCACCTTCGCGAGACGGCAGGCAGGCCGTCCCACGTGAAGAACGTGCGTCCCGGCGACCGGATCGTGATGGTGGGGGACGGATCGGAAAGGACGGCATCCACGGGGCGACGTTTTCCAGCGAGGCGCTGCACGGGACGTCGCCGGCCCAGGCCGTCCAGATCGGCGATCCCCTCGTGCAGAAGATGATGACGGATTTCCTGCTCGAAGCCCGGGACGCGGGGCTCTACTCGGGCATCACGGACAACGGCGCCGGCGGCCTCTCCTCCAGCGTGGGGGAGATGGCCCGCCAGCCCGGAGGCGCCGAGATGGACCTCGAGAAGGCCCCCCTCAAGTACCAGGGGCTCGATCCGTGGGAGGTCCTCCTCTCGGAGGCCCAGGAGCGGATGACGGTCGCGGTGCCCCCGGACGATCTCGACCGGTTCCTGGCGCTGGCCGCGCGGCGCGGGGTGGAAGCCACCGACCTCGGGCGGTTCACCGGCGACGGCGTGTTCCGGGTCACCTGGGGCGAGAAACCCGTCGCCCGCCTGGCCATGGATTTCCTTCACGAGGGCGTTCCCGTCCTGAAACTGAAGGCGGCGTGGCGGCCTCCGTCCTTTCCGGAGCCGGCGCGGCCCACGGGGAATCTGACGGACAAACTCGCGGCGGTGCTCGCGTCGCTGAACGTCTGCTCCAAGGAAAAGATGGGCCGCCGCTACGACCACGAGGTGAAGGGCAAGACCGTGGTGAAACCCTTCACCGGCGTCCGCGCGGACGTGCCGGCGGACGCGCCCGTCTTTCTCGTGGAGCACGGCGCGTGGGAAGGCATCGCGCTGGGGTACGGGGTCAATCCCTTCCTTTCGGACCTGGACACCTGGCGCATGGCCGCGTCCGTCATCGACGAGGCCGTGCGAAGGGTCGTGGCGGCGGGGGCGAGAACCGACCGGATCGCCGGGCTGGACAATTTCTGCTGGCCCGACCCCGTGCTGTCCGAAAAGACTCCGGACGGGCCCTACAAGCTGGCCCAGCTGGTGCGGGCCAACCGGGCCCTGTTCGACGTGACCACGGCGTACGGCGTCCCCTGCATCTCCGGCAAGGACAGCATGAAAAACGACTCCACGCGCGGGGGCGTGAAGATTTCCGTGCCCCCCACCCTGCTGTTCAGCACGCTGGCGAAAATCGACGACGTGCGACGCGCCGTCACCCTGGATGCCAAAGCCGCCGGAGACGACGTCTACGTGTTCGGGGAGACGGGCCGCGCGCTCGGCGGATCGGAGTACTTCCGCGTCCTGGCCCGGGAACAGGATGCCCCCGGCGCGGTCGGGAGCGAAGCCCCCGATCTGGACGCGCCGCGAGCCCTGGATCTCTACCGCCGCGTGGAGCAGGCGATCCGAAAGCGACGCCTCCATTCCTGCCACGCCCCCGCCCGGGGGGGCCTCGGCGCGGCCCTGGCCTTCACGGCGTTCGGGGGGGAGCTCGGGATCGAGGCCGACCTTTCTGCGCTTCCCTCCCGCGAGGCCCTCCGGGCGGACGAAGCCCTGTTCGCGGAGTCCAACGGCCGGTTCGTGGCCACCGCCTCCCCCGGAGACGCAACGGCCCTCGAAACGCTCCTCGAAGGCGTTCCGTGGGCCCGGATCGGGAAGGTGGTCCCCCACAAGAGACTGAGACTCCATTGGGGGGACGAGGTGCTGGTCGACGGGGACCTGCTGGCGTTGAAGGAGATCTGGAAAGGGCCCCTGAACGAGATCTGAACCTGTACCCGTTGGAACCCTACGCAAGGAGTATCGATGAAGGTCCAGACGAAAGTGCGCAGCCTGGTGATCACGGGCTTCGGGCTCAATTGCGAGGAGGAGACGGCCCAGGCGTTCACGATGGCCGACGCGGAAGCGGAACGCGTGCATTTCAACGATCTGCTCCATGACAAGCGCCCGCTGGACCGCGCCCACATCCTCTGCCTGATCGGGGGATTTTCCTTCGGCGACCACCTCGGGGCGGGCACGGTGTTCGCGAACAAGATCCGCACCCGTCTGGGGGAAGCCCTGGCCGCCTTCGTGGAACGGGGCGGCCTCGTCCTCGGCATCTGCAACGGGTTCCAGACGCTGGCCAAGCTGGGGCTCCTCCCGGGGTTCGGCGACGAGCGCTTCGCGAGGAAGGTGACGCTGGCCGCCAACGACACGGGCGTCTTCCGCGACGCCTGGGTGCACCTGCGGGCCGACCCCCAAAGCCCCTGCGTCTTCACCCGGGGGATCCAGCGGATCGAGCTGCCCGTGAGGCACGGGGAGGGGAAATTCGTCCCCGCGGATCCCGACGTGCTCCGGGCGCTGAAGGCGGGAAGCCAGGTGGCCCTGGTCTACGCGGACCCGGAGACGGGGGAGCCCACGGAGACCTATCCCGACAACCCCAACGGCTCGGTGGCGGGCGTGGCGGGGATCTGCGATCCCACGGGGCGCATCTTCGGCCTCATGCCCCACCCCGAGGCCTACCTCTGGCCGTGGAACCACCCGCGGTGGACGCGGAGCCGGATCGAAGGAAGCCTCCCCGACGAGGGGGCGGGTCTTTGCATCTTTCGAAACGCCGTGTCCTTCGCTTCGGGGTCCATGCTCTGAGCCCGCGGAAGCCGCAGGACGTCTCCGGGCGCGAGGTATTCGCGCTGTAGTCATTTTCGAGGTCCGCCGGCCTGCTCCGGCCT
>CAZDSO010000340.1:0-2640 GCA_964508045.1 uncultured Planctomycetia bacterium
CTTCAGGAAGGCTTCCACCTTGCCGGTGACGACGGGCGCGTTCCAGTGGTCGGCGGAGGCCCAGATCTCGGTGCCGAACGAGGCGATGGCGTACTCGGAGACGCATTTCCGAACGCGGATTCCCTCCTTTTCGCCACGCCGTATGTCGAAGCCCTCGATCTCGTCCCAGTGGACGCCCTTGCGGAGGGCGTCCTTGGCCTCGGGAGCCTCCTCCTTGAGTTCCCTGGGCTTCTTGTTGAGGTTCTTGAAGGTGTATTCCCTGACGGTGTAGACGTGGATCTTCTCGACCGTCGTCGTCTGTTCGCCACCCAGCCCCATCGTTTCCACGAAATTCCGGAAGGCGGAGCGCTTGCGCGGCGAATACACGTAGTAGGTCGGCTTCTCGGCGTCTTTCTCGACCACCTTGCCGAAGACGAGATTTCTTCTTTCCTGGTCGATGTAGGCTTCGATCTCCAGGGCGGGGGCGTCGAACCCGTAGCGCTTCAACGCCTCGGGCGGGAGGGAACCGTCCTCGAGGGGCTCGATGGGTTCCGCGACGCCGTCGCCGGTGAGGGAGGCGATGTTTCTCACGAGATTCTGGGCGGCCCATTTCTTGGCCTTGACCAGGACCTCCCCGCGCCCGGGGACGGTCTTCACCAGGAACCATTCGTACGCGGGCTTCTTCTCCTTGTCCTTGCCTTTCCCGTCCCCGTCCCCGTCCTCTCCTTCCTTCTGCTCGTCCTCCTTTTCCTTCCTCACGAGTGCGATCTCGCCGTGCTCGCCGACCAGGCGCACGCCCTCGATCTTCTCCTTGTCCTCCTTCAGGATGTCCAGATCCAGCCACTGGTCGTGGTCGGCTGTGAAGGAATGGGAGCCGGGGATCTCGTAGACCGCGGGATCGTCCCCGAGGCGGACATAGGTGGTGGATTCGTCCTTCTTCTCGCCCATGGACGGTTTGAGGAGGTTGGCCATGGAGATGTTGGTCTTGCCGAAATGGAGGGAGAGGATCTCGTTTCCCGCGTCGTCCTGGAAGGTGATCTCCGTTTCCTGCTTCTCGTCCAGCTCGAAGCGCTCCAGGAGCTCGGGATTCTCGCCCCGCACGGGGCCGGACTTCAGCTCCCGGATCTCCTTGAAGAGATCGCGGACCTTCTCCTTGTCGGCGGCGTAGCCGTAGCGGGAGGTGACGACCCAGTCCGTTTCGGCGGCCTGATCGCCCTCGCCGATCTGGATCCTCCGGATCCGGACGCGTTTTTCCACCGGGTCGGTGTCGTCGAAAGCGCGCAAGGTGATGGTTTCCACGCGATCGACGGGGAAGTTGCCTATGAGCGTTTCCTCGCCGGACAGGGGGAGTTCCGCCGGGCCGGAATCGGCCTGGAAACCGGCGAAGTAGACGACCGCCAGGATGACCACCGCGATGGCTTCGATCGTGATCAGTTTGAGGTTCATGAACGTTCGTCCTCCTCGGATGCAGGTCCTGGATGTTCCGGGGGGGCTTTCGGTTTCGCTTCCCCTTCGCCCGGCGAGGCGTCCTCTCGGTCCGCGGTCTCCGCGTTGTCGCCGCCGGAAGCGGGCGGGGCCCCGCCCTGGCCCGGCAGGCCGCCCTGGAGCGCCTTGACCCAGATGACGCGGTCGACGTGGCGCCACAAGAGGATCAGGATGCCGATCGCCACGACCACGAGGGGCAGGCCGAGGACCAGCAGGGCGATGTACATGCCTTTCTTGTCGCTGTCGTACTCGAGGGGGCGGGGGCGGAAGCCCTTGCTCTTGATCTTTGCGAGGCTCTCCTCGGTGGTCAGCCATTCGATGAGGTTGAAGAGGAACGTCCGGTTCGGCTTGTGCCGGTGCTTGAAGATGAAATCGGAGAAGATCTGGGAGTCCCCGATCACCACGATGCGGCTTTCGGCCTTCTCGTATTCCTCGTCCAGGACCTCGCCGTCCTTCATGAGGACGCGTCCGCGCCGCACGGCCTCGACGATCTCAGGCGGCGTTTTCTCGGGGGCGGGGGACTCCGCTTTCTCCGCGCTTTCCTCCTCGTCCTCCACCGGAGGGGGGACGTCCTTGCCGGCGTAGAAGCTCTTGAAGGAGCCTTCCCAGAGGCCTGCGAGGACGTACTGGGCGCCCTCCGGGTTGGCCTCCTTCTGCAGTCTGTCGGGCTTTTCGTGGATCTTCTCGATCTGGGTTCCCACGATGAAGGGGGAATCCTTGAAGTCCATGCGCCAGGACTTCACCGAGCTCTCGACCACGGGGGTGAAGGAGATCCGGTCGGGAAGCGGCTCGGCGGGGGCGAGGCTCAGCGCGTCGATGAAGGCGATCTGGTCGACCGTGTTCACGAAGGGAAGATCCTGGGCGTAGTTCTCGTTCTTGGAGAGGATGATGCGGGGCCACCGGACGGTCTTCATCCGGCGGCGGAAGCCCATGCCCGGGACCCACTCGTTGACGGGGATCTGGCCGTAGCCGCACTGGTCGAGATCCAGGACGAGATCCTGGTGGACCTTGACGCCGTAGTGGGCGAGGATCTCGGAGAGGCCGGAGTCGATCTTGCTGAAGAGGGGGGGCTGGTTCCACTGCTGCTTGTTGACCCTGCGGCTCTCGTCGAAGACCTCCATGAGGAAGACCACGCGGCCGGGCGCCCGCTGGTATTCCTTCGCCCCCTCTTTGCCG
>CAZDSO010000341.1:0-2631 GCA_964508045.1 uncultured Planctomycetia bacterium
CTCCTAGCCCGGATTATTCATGAAAACTACTGCGGTCGCCGCAAGCACATGATCTGCTTCGTCGCTGCGACGATTCCGGCCCTCACGTGGCGCTTTGGCCACGCTCCGGACCGGAATCGTCTTGCTCCTCGCATCTCAGGCACTTGCGGCAACCTCGCTACGTCTTCATGAATAATCCGGGCTAGAGCATGCTCACCGGGTCCACGTCCGCGTCGACCCGGGCGCCCTTCTCCGTCCGGAACAGATCCTTCTGGATCCGGTCCAGGGCCTGCTGGACGGCCTCGGCGCCGGGCCCCTTGATCACGATCTGGTGGCGGTGCTTTCCGCGGATGATCGCGAGCGGGGCCGGCACGGGGCCGAGCACCGTCACCGCCCGGGCGCGCTGGAGTTTCCCGCCGAGCGTCCCGGCCCGCCGTCGCACGGCCTCCTCGTCCTTTCCGGTGATGAGCAGGCGGGCCAGCCTGCCGAAAGGCGGGTAGCCCAGGGCCTGGCGGAACGCCGTCTCGTGCGCGGCGAAGGCGTCGAAATCCTGGTCCGCCGCCGCGCGGATGCTGTAGTGGTCGGGCTGGAACGTCTGGACGACGACGCGTCCCCCCTTCTCGCTCCGCCCCGCCCGGCCCGCCACCTGGGTGATGAGCTGGAAGGTCCGCTCGGCCGCGCGGAAATCGGGGACGTTCAGGCCCGCGTCCGCCGAGACCACGCCCACGAGCGTGACGTCGGGGAAGTCGAGCCCCTTGGCGAGCATCTGGGTTCCCACGAGGATGTCCAGTTCCTTCGCCCGGACCGCCCCGTAGATCTTCTCGTAATCCGCCCGCGTCGCCATGGCGTCCGAGTCCATGCGCCCGAGGCGCGCCTCGGGGAAGAGGCGCGAAGCCGCCTCTTCCACCTTCTCGGTGCCGATGCCGAAGCGCTTGATCCCCGGCGCGAGGCATTCCGGGCAGGTGTCCGAGGGCACCACGCCGTGGTAGCAGTAGTGGCAGATGGCGCGGTTGATCTTGCGATGGTAGGTCAGCGAGATGCGGCAACGGGGGCACTCGTACCGGAACCCGCAGAAGGGGCACTGGAGAAAGGTGGCGAAGCCGCGACGGTTGAGGAAGAGAATGGCCTGTTCGTTGCGGGCAAGGGTCTCGCGGACCAGGGAGGCGAGCCGGCGGGAGAAGATGGGCAGGCGTCCCGTCTCCCGCGTTTCCACGGAGAGGTCCACCACCTCCACCTCCGGCATGGGCAGGTTCTTGACCCGGTGGGGCAACCGGTAGCCGGTGGATTTCCCGCGCCGCGTGTTGAGATGGGATTCCAGCGAGGGGGTGGCCGAGCCCAGGATCACCAGCGCCCCCTCCTGCCGGGCCCGCATCACCGCGGCGTCCCGCGCGTGGTACCGCGGCGTCGAGTCCTGCTTGAAGGAGGGCTCGTGTTCCTCGTCCACCACGATGATCCCGAGGCGCGGCACGGGCGCGAACAACGCCGAACGCGCCCCGACCACCACCCCGGCCTCGCCGCGGCGGATGGCTTCCCACTGGGCGCCCCTCTCCCGGTTCGTCAGCGAACTGTGAAGCACGGCCACCCGCGGAAACCGGGCGAGATACCGGCCCACCGTCTGCGGCGTCAGCGAGATCTCCGGGACCAGGCTGATCGCCTGGCGCCCCTTCTCGAGGACGCGCTCGATGGCGCGCAGGTAGACCTCCGTCTTCCCGCTTCCCGTCACGCCCTGGAGGAGAAAGACGGCGAACGCGCCCCTGTCCACCGCCTCCGTGATGCCCTCGAGGCACGCCGCCTGGGCGGGCGTGAGGGTCAGGGCCCCGGGTCCGGCTTCCGGAACCCCCATGTCCCGCTTCCGGTCCGCCTTCTCGAGCCGCAGGATCTTGTTCCTGGCGAGCGTGTTGACCGGAGAGTAGGAGGTTTCGCACAGGACCACGAGGTCCCGGAGAAGCATCTCCCCGCGTTCCCGGCCCAGCAGAACCTCCAGAATGCGTGCCTGGCCGGGATAGCGTTTCCGGACCTCGTCCAGGTGCGCCTGCGCCTGATCGCGTCCCACGGCGAGCACGGCCTTCCTCTCGCGTCCGCCGGCGTGGACCATCCGCGCCCCCGCCGGCACCGCCGCCGAGAGCACCTCCCCGAAAGGGGCGCGGTAGTAGCGGGCCATCCAGCGCGTGAAGGAGAGCATCGCCTCCGACAAAAGGGGGGTCTCGTCCAGAAGGGCGATCAGGGCCTTGGTCTTCTTGACGGGGGAGCGTTCGGGGAAGCCCACGGCCCAGCCTTCCGCCTCCTTCTTCTTGCCGAAGGGGACCAGGACCCGCGACCCCAGCGGGATCTCCATCCCGTTCGGGATCCGGTAGGTGAAGGTCCTCTCGACGCGGACGGGGAGGGCCACCTCGATCAACCGCCCGGCGCCGGGGCTCTCCCCGGTTGCGTTGGAAGCGCTCATGGTTTGATATCTTAGCGGCCGGGAGGCGGCGGGGGTAGGGAGGGGGCGGGGAGGGAAACTCGTGGCTCGGGGGCCCACCTTCGCTTGGTTTGCGAAGCGTGAGCTACGGCGGGTCCGCCAAAGCCCTTGCATGTGCGAGCCAGGCGGCGGCGGAGACCCTCGCCCTCCAAGGCGGTCATCGATCATGGTTTTTCCCGAATTTTCGGAAC
>CAZDSO010000342.1:0-2503 GCA_964508045.1 uncultured Planctomycetia bacterium
GTTGATGCAACCCACAGCACGGAAAGGAAACCCTTTGTGGGAGGCGAATCCTCCGGCGAAGCCGGAGGTTCGGCGATCCGCGTCCGCGGCATCGCCGTGGTCCCGGGCCGGGTGTCCGCGCGGCCCGGAACACACGCCTCCCACAAACGGCGCCGTGTTGCGCGGGGCCTTGAGGATCGCGCCTGCCTGTCGCCGTCAGCGACGGCAGACAGGGACATCCAGGCACAAACGGCACCGGCTTGCCCGGCCCTTTCCCCATTCCACCTCTCCCGCGCGACGGTACAATGACGCCATGCCCGAAGAACCGAAGACCCGCGGGAATCGGTTGCAGGCGCCCTGGGCGCCCGAAGCCGCCTTCCTCCTCGTCGCCGCGGACTTCTGCTGGGTCCTCTTCCTTCCCCATGCCTGGACGCTTCCCGCCCGCTTCACGGGCGCGTTCCTGTTCACCTTCGCCCTGATCGCCGTCTGGAAGGCGAAACCCCGCCACCTCGGCCTGACGCCCGGCCGCACGCGCGACGGCCTCAGGGCCTCCCTGTTCGCCTCCGCCGTCGCCCTGGGTCTGCTCGGCCTCGCTCTCGGCGTCTTCCTCCTCCTCCGGGCGGCCGGCGCGGGACTGGCATTGCCCGAGCCCTCGAGGGCCACGAGCGTGCAACGGTGGCAGGCAGCCGCGTTGACCCTGCTCGCGTATCCCATCCTGGAGGAGTGGATCTACCGGGGCATCCTCTATCCGCCCCTGGAAAAGGCCGTCGGCCGCCCCGCCGCCGTCGTCCTCTCCGGCGTCGTCTTCCAGGCCCTACACCTGACCTACGGCCTGGCCTGGCCCCACTACTTCGTCGGCGGCATGATCCTCGCCTGGGTCTTCGCCCGGAGCCGCTCGCTGATCTATCCCGTCCTCCTCCACGCCCTGTGGAACCTCCTCGTCCTCCTCGCCGACCTCGCCCGCTCCGAGGGGGTGCTGACGCTGTAGGCCAGGAGGACGACGAGGATGGAAGGGGAAAGGGAGTGGGGATTCCAGATTGCAGCCGTAGGAGCGGGGACAGGTAGGGATTTCAGGTTTCAGCGGCGGCACCCTCGTATCCACGCAACCACCCAATCACGCAATTTCCGAAAATTCGGGAAAAAGCTTGGTCGGTGACCGCCTTGGAGGGCGAGGGTCCTCCCGAGCCCCAACACTCGACACTGAGAACGCTGACGGGGAACTGAAAACGCTGAGGTTTTCCGGGGGGTAGGGGGAACCTTACAATGAAAAACATCTCAGCGTAGATCAGTAGAATCTCAGTGTTTTCAGTGTCGAAAGAAGTACCCGGGAGATGGGTTTACCGATTATTTACGTTCATGGTTTCTGGAAGAGCCGAAGGCTCATGGCTGACTACAATCCAAAATCTCACACGGACCCATGACCCATGACCCATGCCCCCCCCACGCCTCATTCCTCGTCGTGGTCGCGTCCAAGCGCCTCGGCCCACCGCTCCCACCGGCGGATCGCCCCGGCGTTCTCCGCCGGGGGGTTCGCGGGGTCGTAGCCGAAGCTGTCCGGGGCGGGTCGGTCCGTCTCCTCGGCGATGCGCCGGAGCTCCTCGATTGCTGACGCCCGGAGGTCGGGATCGTCGTGCGCGAGCTCGGAGATCAGGACCTCGGCCTTCTTCTCCGGGGGGATCTTCCCGGTGCTTCCCGTGCCGACCAGGACGAAGCCGAGCACGAGCAGCACGCCGAAGGCCAGGGCGAGGATCTCGAAGTAGCGGTCGATGAAGCGTTTGACCGGCTTGCCGAAGAAGAAGATCAGGCTTCCGACGAGGAAGAACCTCGCGGTGCGCGAGCACAGGGAAGCGAGGATCAGGGTCCAGAGCGAGACGGCCTCGTGGAAGATGCCGGCGGAAAGGGTGAAGACCTTGTAGGGAATGGGCGTGAAGCCGGCCACCGCGATGGCGAGGAAGGCGTTTCGGCCGTACGCCTCGGCGACCTCGTAGTAGAACCTGAGGCCGGCCAGCTCGGCGACGAGTGTCTTGGCGAGCGGGGCGGCGACGAAGCCGAGGCCGTAGCCCGCGACGGCGCCCAGGATGGAGCCGGCGGTGCAGACGAGGGCGTAGCGGAAGGCCCGTTTCGGCAGGCCGAGCGCCAGCGCGATGAGGAGCACGTCAGGGGGGATCGGGAAGAAGGAGGCCTCGGCGAAGGCGAGGACGAAGAGCGCGGGCGTCCCGTACGGCGTCTCCGCCCAGCGCAGCACCCAGGCGTAGAGCCGGCGGAGGGGATTGCGGGACGGCGCGGACGCTCCCGGGGGCGTCGGTTCCGTTTCTTCTCCGGCGGGCGGGATCCCGGTTTCGGATTCTGGGCGTTCCGCCATGAAACCTCCGACCCATTGGTTTCCTGTGTCGAGAGTCTAAGGTCGAGAGTGGAAAGTCGGAAGTCGAAAGTCGGAAGTCGGAAGACGGAAGTCCGGCCCCGGGTTTCCTGGCTCGCCGGCCCGTACTACGCCGATCGGCTCTTGCAAGGGCTACGTAGGGTC
>CAZDSO010000343.1:0-2499 GCA_964508045.1 uncultured Planctomycetia bacterium
GTCGGTCTCCCGGAGGATGGTCTCGTAGTCCCGGTTCACGTCGTCGATGAAACTCATGGAGATTCTCCTTTTTCTCATCGGGTTCTCGTCGTCCCGCGCGGCGCCGGCGTCCGGCTCCCCTCCGCTCCGGAGGCGGGACTCTACCCTCCCCACGCGGAGAAATCAAGCCGCAAAATGCCCCTGTCCGGCGAAGGCGCGTGTCAGCTTCCCGGCGCGGCGAGCGCCTTCCGGACGACGTCGAGGATCTGCCGTCCATCCAGGGGCTTGAGGATGAAGTCGAGCGCGCCGGCTTCGAGGAGTTCGCGGGCGGCCTTCTCGTCCCGGAGGCCCGAGAGGAAGACGACCTTCGTGCCGGGATGGTCCTTTCGGATCCGCTCGAAGGTCTCGCGTCCGGACAGGCCGGGCATGATCATGTCGAGCAGGACGAGGTCGATGTCGCCTTCCCGTTGACGGAGGATCTCCAGGGCTTTTTCCCCGGCGTCGGCGGTGTGCATCTCGAAGCCGGAGTGGGCGAGGACGTTTCTCAGAACCATGAGGCTGATGGGCTCGTCGTCGACCAGGAGGAGCTTCGCAGTTCCCGTGGGGAGGGCCCTCGGGGCGTCTTGCGCGGGGGCGGGTTCGGGCGCCGGCTTTACGACGGGGAGGAAGATGGAGAAGGCGGCGCCCTTCCCCTCGGCGGTGTGCAGGGCAACGGCGCCACCGTGTTCCTCGGCGATGCTCTTGACCAGCGGGAGGCCCAGCCCCGTGCCCTGTCCCGAGTCCTTGGTGGTGTAGAAGGGCTCGAAGACGCGGTCGCGATTCTCCTCGGGGATGCCTTCGCCGGTGTCGGAGACGGTGACGCGGACGAAGGCGCCGGGCCGGACGGGGCGGGGGAGGTCGTCGTCGCCGGGCCCGACGCGCGCGGTTTCCAGGGTGAGGTCGCCTTCCTGGCGCATGGCGTCGCGGGCGTTGACGCAGAGGTTCAACAGGGCCTGGTGGATCTGGGCGTGGGTGCCCTCGGCGGGGGGGAGATCGGGGGCGAGGCGCGTTCGGATCCGTATGGATCGCGGGAAAGTGTGCTCGAGCATCCTGCCCAGGGCGGAGACGGTCTCGTTCAGGGAGAAGGGCCGGGGCTGGGCCTTGACCTTTCTCACGAGGCCGAGCAGCTGCCGCGTGAGTTCGGAGGCCTGCCGGGAGGCGTCGAGGATCATCTCGACGTTGTTCTTGATCTCGTCGTCGAGGTCGCCGTGCATCTGGAGAAAGGAGGCGCATCCCATGATGCCGGTGAGCAGGTTGTTGAATTCGTGGGCCACGCCGCCGGCGAGGGTGCCGAGGCTTCGCATCCTCTCGGACTCGGTCATCCAGGTCTCGATCTCCTGCAGCCGCTTCAAGGCGCCGTCGAGCTTGTCGGATTTCTCCCGGATCTCCTCCTCGGCGCGGACGCGTTCGGTGACGTCGCGAACGACGCCGATGAAGCCCCTGGGTTCGCCGTCGGCGTCGCGGACCACCGAGGCGTTGAGTTCGGCGGGGAAGACCCTGCCGTCGTGTCTCACGAGCCGGTAGGCCGCGGTGATGATCCCGCCCTGTTCGAGGAGTTGGGCGGCGCTTTCCGCGGCCCGGTGGCGGTCCTCGGGGTGGACGAAGTCGTAGGTCGTGGCGTCCTTGTCGAGAAGGTCCTTGAGGGAGGCAAGGCCGTGCATCCGGGCGGCCCGCTCGTTGGCCATGAGGACGTTGCCTTCGAGGTCGGACAGGACGATGGCCTCGGGAGAGGTTTCCACCAGGGTGCGGTAGAGCTTCTCGCTGTCACGCAGGGCGTTCTCGGCGCGGATGCGTTCGGTGGCGTCATGGGCGAGGGAGAGGGCGTAGCGCGTGTCCTCCTCCTCGCTTCGCCAGAGCGTGATGTTGGTGAGGACGAACCGGTGCGCGCCGTCGAGTCGCCGGATCGTCAGCAAGCGCTCGGTGACGGAACCGGTCTCGAGGAGTTCCTTCCACAGGCTTTCCCGTTCTTCCGGGTCGCCGTAGAAGTCGACGGCGGGCTTTCCGCAGATTTCCTTCGGGTCGGCGGCGCCGAGGAGCTTCGCGCCGGCGGGATTGACGGCCAGGACCGTGCCGGATTCGAGGCTGCTGACGGCGATGGATTCCCCGGCCGTGTCGAACAGGAGGCGAAAGCGCGTCTCCAGTCCCCGGAGGACCTCTTCGGCGCCCTTGACGGCGAGGGAGTCGTTCGCCGGGTGTGTTTCCATGGTCTATCCCCTCCGGGCCGTTTCCGGGCGCGTGGGCGAGAGGCTTGAGAGAGAAGACGGGGCCGGGAACGAGGCGCGCGCGCGCCGACCGGGCGGGAAACGCCCCCCCATGTTCTCGTTTTCGTTTCTCGCCGGCATCGTCCTCCCGGAATGCGGACTTCGCCACGTTGGAACGTTATCATTCTACCGGCGGCCGCCGGGAATGCCAAGCTTCATCCTGTCGTGAGCGTTTCGCGGTGTACGTAGGTCATGTCCCTCCCTTCCTTTTCGTAGCTCA
>CAZDSO010000344.1:0-2489 GCA_964508045.1 uncultured Planctomycetia bacterium
TACGAACTCGACATGCGCGGCTCGAACCTCATCATCGACATGGGGTCCGACGCCACGGACCTTCTGGTGATCGACCACGAGAAGACCTGGATGCGGACCGTCCCCCTGGCGGGCAACGACATCACCAAGGCCCTGCAGGACAAGTTCAAGCTGCCCTTCGAGGAGGCGGAGAAGCTGAAGATCAAGTCGGCGAGCTCCAAGCAGGCCCAGAAGATCTTCGGGGTCATGAAGCCCGTGCTCACCGACGTCGTCTCCGAGGTCGACCGTTCGCTCTCCTACTACCGGTCCCAGGTGCCCGACGTGGAGTTCAAGGAGTGCCTGCTTCTGGGCAGCGCGGGGAAGCTCGTAGGCATCCGCAAGTTCCTCCGCGAGGCGCTCGAGGTGGACGTCACGCGGGCCACCACGCTGAACAAGATGAGCGTGGGGCCCCGCATCAACATCGAGTTCCTCCAGGCCAACCTCCAGGGGCTGTCCGTGGCCATGGGCCTGGCCCTGCAGGCCCTCGGGAAGGCCGCCAACAACGTCAACTTCCTCCCCCGCCGCCTGGCCGAGGCGCGCGAGACGCGGACCCGGCGCCCCTGGTACGCGGGGGCCGCCGCCATGCTGATCCTCGGCGCCCTCTTCTGCTGGTGGGGCATGGACACGCTCCGGGGCGAATGGAAGGAGGCCATGAAGAGCGCGGAGGTGCTCGAGACCTTCCAGGGACTCGAGGGCGACCTCGCCCGCCTCCAGGACGACCGGGAGGACCGCGCCTGGATCGAGAAACGCCGCAACCTGGCCGAAGGGCGGGACGCCCTCGCCGGCGCCCTGCGCGACGCCGTGGACGCCCTGTTCCCGGCCGATCCCGCGGACGACCGCCCGGACATGTGGATCCTGAAGATGGACATCGCCCCGGCGGGCCCCGGCGGCGCCTGCACCGTGCAGCTCCGCGGCGCCATGGAAAACACCTACGAGAAGACCTACCGGGAGAAGGTGGCCGCGCTCGGCGAGGACGCCTCCCAGGAAGACAAGGACGAGGCGTTCGACGAGATGCGGAAGATGTGCGAGCTGGAGGTCAAGAGCCTCGTGCTCGACCCCCTCAGGGAAGCGGGCGCGCGCTCTCCCGATCCGGCCTTCGGCCTCCAGCGCGCCGGCACCTTCGTGAAGGACCTGGCCATGGACATCCACAAGGGCACGAAGTTCTACCACTTCAAGCTGCTCTGGACCTGCGGGGAGGAGGACTGAGCGTGGAACCCGAGAACCAGGCGCCGGGCAAGCTGTTCAACGTCCTCGCGGCGGCCGTCGCGGCCGTCGCCGCGCTGGCCGGCGTCCTCATCCTGCTCTTCCTGGGGCTGTCCCCGGAGGACCGGGAGGCCCTCGAGCGGAAGCGCCAGGCCCTCCACCAGGTCCAGTCCCGCAAGGGCTCCCTGCCCACCCCCCGCGCCGTCAAGCGGTGGAAAGGCTACCGGAAGGACCTCGAGGCGCTCCGAGAGGACGTCGAAGCCTTCTTCAGGGAACGCGACCGGAACCTGGAGGCCTACTTCGACGAGTACAACCCCAACCGCACCGGGACCGACCGGTTCCGCAAGCTCTATACCGAGGAGAAGGCCCCCGCCCTCTACGAGACGGCCAAACCCGTCCTCATCAAGGACGCCAACGGCAACCCCGCCCCCATGGACGAGGTCTTCGCCTTCGACGCGTGGGACTACACGCCGGGGCGCGAGGAGATCCGGATCGCCCAGGCCGAGTTCAACGTCCGAAGCGCCGTCGTCGACATCTTCCTGGACCTGAGGGCGCACGCCGAAACGGTCCGGGAAGCCGGCGGCCGGCATCTGGATCCCGCCCTGGTCAGCGTGCGCCTTACGTACCCGCGGGACGTCCCTCCGAACGCGGTGGCCGTCTCGCTCGAGGTGAAGGTGGAAGCCCTGATGGACGCGCGCGACGTGCCCGCCCTGGTGGCCGGGGTGCTGGGTCCGGGGAAACACGGCCTCCTCACCCGCCTGAAAACCCTCGAGGCCGTCAAGACGCAGGTGTTGCCCCTCGAGTTCGAGGTGAAGGTGAAGGAGGGGGAGGAGCCGAAGATCAAGCCCGAGGGCTTCGTCAAGCCGATCCGGGCGACCCTGGGGTTCGAGGTGCTCGACATCCTGCAGGAGGACTAGGCGTTTCCGGAGGCTTTGATGGCGCTCAAGAAACGGAGCTGGATCGAACGGAACGTCGCGAAGCTGCTCTTCGCGGGGTCCATCGCCGTCGCCGTCGGCTTCGCCCTCCTGGCCGTGGCCGCCCAGGCCCCTTCCAAGGCGGCCGTGGACGACGTGAAGACCGTGTCCGCGGCGTTGAAGAAGCGGATCGAGGCCAAGGGGAAGGGCGACGTGCCCGCGTTGCCTGCCGTCGAGGAGGTGGTCGGGAGGGGGCTGCTCGAGGAGACCCTGTTCTCTTCCTTCTTTGACCCGGTGCTCCGGGAGCTCCGGGAGATCTCCCCGGAAGCGCGAATCGCGCTGCTGGTTTCTCCA
>CAZDSO010000345.1:0-2440 GCA_964508045.1 uncultured Planctomycetia bacterium
CGGGCTGTTCTTCGCCCGGGGGTTCCGCGGGCTGGTCTTCGGGTTCCCCGGCGGGCTGCTCTTCGCCCGGGGGTTGCGCGGGCTGGTCTTCGGGTTCCCCGGCGGGCTGCTCCTCGCCCGGGGGTTGCGCGGGCTGTTCATCGGGCTCCCCGGCGGGCTGCTCCTCGCCCGGGGGTTGCGCGGGCTGTTCATCGGGCTCCCCGGCGGGCTGCTCCTCGCCCGGGGGTTGCGCGGGCTGTTCATCGGGTTCCCCCGCGGGTTGCTCCTTGTCCGGCGCCTCGCCTTCCTGGGCTTGCGCAGGAAGGGGGAACGTCGCGAGGAGAGCGGCGACGAGGCCCAGGGCGATGATCAGGCTCGGTTTCATGGGTTCCTCCCAGTCTGTCGGCGGACGGGACACCGAACGATCGTGGTGATGGCGCAGGTTCTCGAAGGGGTTTTGCGCCACCCGAGGATCACTTTCCTCCCGCTTTTTTCTTCACGACGATCTGGATCCTTCTCGATCCGGCCAGGAAGTAATCCACGTCCTGGGGTTCGGACTTCCAGTATCGGGATTCGACGCGGAAGCCCCCGCTTTCGTTCGGGGGAAGAAGCGTATAGAGGATGTGGAGGGGAAGGTCGCGGTACCGTTCGGCCTTGTGCTGGAGGATCAGTCCCGGCCGGTTGACGACGGCGACCAGCTGGTCGGCGCGTCGGAGGTTGAGGGCGCGCAGGGCGTCGAGGAGGGTGGGGATGTCTTCGACGAGGGGCCTTTCCTCGGCCATGGGGGCTTCATCCGCGGGGCAGAGGGTCACGGTGTATGCGCCGGGTTCCAGGTTCTCGGGGATTTTGTAGGGGAAATGGTGCCAGAAGATCTTCTTGCGGTAGGGCATGATCTGGACGTGGAAGTGGGCCGTCTCGCCGGGGAGGTATTCCCGTTTGTCGATCTTGAGCCCGACGAGACTGGCGGTGCGTGCCTCGTGGACGATCTCGGCGTCGACGGAGATGCTTTCCACCTCGACCTTCTCGAATTCGTTGTTGAGGAAGGAGGACAGGGGAGCGGTGAAGTTCCGGCCCCACCAGCCTCCGGCCATGGAGTAGTACATCCGGATGGAAACCTCGTCATAGCCCTCGGGTTTGAAGGTGAGTCGGACGTTCTGGGTGACTTCGCCGGGGCCGGGTTCCGCGGCGTCCAGCGCGTCGGAGAGGGCGAAGGAAGCCATCATGGGGGTGAAGTTCTTGTGCCTGGCGAGTCTCACGGAATAGGTGCGCTCGGTCTTGATGCGCGGGTTCCGGACGGTGACGGTCATGGGGACGAGGGAAGCTTTCTTGTCGAGGCGGGCGTAGACGCCGGTGAGCCGGTCCTGGACCATGGCGCCCATGACCTTTCCGGTGGCGGACATCTTGAAGGACCCCGGATCCATGGAGACGACGGTGTAGGTCCAGGCGTTCGTGATGGGCAGGGAATACTCGCCCTCCTGGAGGAAGGAGTGGCCGAAGGCGAGGAGGCGGTTCCCGTCGACGCGGGTGACCGTACCCACCGCATAGGCTTCCATGTCGCCTTCCATGAGGAGGACGCCGACGGCGGAGCCGGGGCGGAGTTCCTCGTCGAGGTCGGCGAAGGCGCCGCCGGAGGCGCCGGCGCCGACGGGCTTGAGATGGTACGGCTCGCAGGCCTTTTCGAGCCACGCGAAGGCCCTGGCGCTGCGGGCGGAAACGAAGAGGGGGGTCTTGATGGGCTGGAGGCCTTGCGCGCCCCGGCCGGCGGGGAATTCCACCTTCTTCTCGAGGGGGCGTCGGGGAATCTCCATCATGGCTTCGATGGGCGTGATGCCGGCGAGCGCCTCCCTGGACCAGGGCCAGGCATAGGCGAGGGCGCCGAGGAGCTTGCCGTCGATGTAGCAAGGGGAGCCGCTCATGCCGCTGGCGATGCCGGTCTCTTCCACTTCCTTCCCGCCGCATTTCACCAGGATCACGTCCTGGCCGGGCAACCAGTTCCTGAGGATGTCGACCACCTCGAAGGAGAACGTGATGATCTCCGTCTGCTGGAAGACCGTCTTTCCTTCGCCCTTCATGCCCCGTTCCACGTCTTTCAGGGGGAAGATGTCTTCCGCGCCGGCGGCCGGAGGAACGAGGGCACCCAGCGCCGTCGCGAGGACGATCGCGTGCAGGACGAAGCGCAGGCGGGACGAGACGGAATTCACGGCGCCTCCTTCCCCCGGAGATCGGCGGGGATTCCGGGGGCCATCAAGAGTTGATCTCGGCGAATTTCCTGAACGACCGGTCGTAGGTCTTTTCCACGTCATCCGGAAAAGCGCAGGCCGGCAGCTCGTTCATGGCCAGGTGGTATTCGATGCACTCGCAGCAGATGCCTTTGCGGGGACAGCCGGGATAGGTGCAGTTGCACTTTTCGAGGTTCTTCTCGACGTTCGGGCATTGCTTCTTCTTTCCCATGACGCTCCTT
>CAZDSO010000346.1:0-2344 GCA_964508045.1 uncultured Planctomycetia bacterium
GGGGAGCTACGAAAAGGAAGGGAGTGCCATGACCTACGTACACCGCGAATGGCTCGAGGGCGGCGTGGTTGTCTCCTGCGGAGGAAGCTGGGATAATAGATCGTTTCTTGATCGGCGATTCCATGCAACACGTCAAGAAGAAGCGCTCGAAGGCCCTTGAGGTCCTGATCAGCGTGGTGCTCATCGGAGGTGCCCTGGGGGCGGCCTACTTCATGGTCACCTCTCCGGACGATTTCCTCTCCATCGTCGATTCGGCGTTTTCCCTGTTCCGCTCGGAAACGACGGAGGAAAAGGGAAAAAAGAAGGACGGGGAGACGGAGAACGAAAAAGCCGCGGAAGCCTCCCGGGGGGACCGGCCGGGCGAAACGGAACCGGATCCCGGCGAGGACGTCGCGTCCAGGGCCCCCTTGCCGGCGCCCACGTCTACGACCACGCCGCGGGCCTTGCGTTTGCTCGAGAAGGCGCAGTCCCTCTACGCGTCGATGGACTACAGCGGCGCGGCGAAGGCCCTCGCCAGCCTCTCGCCCGGGGAACTGTCCGACGAGGACGGGCGGGAGGTCCGCTCGCTCCGGGAGAAGGCGAAGGCGTTCGCTGACATCGTGGAGGGGATCGAGCCGCTGGAGCTGGCCGACGGGCGGGACGTGGTGGTCCTCCACCTCGCGAACGGAGGCGAGGTGAAGGGCCGCATCCTCAAGGAGGAAGGCGGCTACATCCAGTTGCAGCTGAACCACGGCATCCGGCATCGCTTCTCGGCCGGCGAGGTCGACCGCATCGAGTCCCTCTCCCGCGCGGAGATCCTCCGGCGCCGGGAAGAAGCCTACGAGGCGCAGAAACGCAAGGCCGGCACGCTGACGCCCGTGATGCTCTTCACCCTCGCCGAGTACTGCATCCGCCAGGGACTTTTCCACAAGGTCACGCCGCTGCTCGAGCAGGGAATGGCCGCGGATCCCCTCTTTCCCGAAACGGTCTACAACGAAAAGGCGAAGCGGGTCTACGCCCTGTTCCTCTGGTACAAGGGGAAACGAAAGGAGACCCTGGCCGCGAAAACCCTCGAGGAACTCCTGGAGACGTTCCCTCACAGCTTCTACACGAAAAAGGCCCAGGAGGACGAGAAGATCAAGCCCTCCCGCACGACGCCTCCCCGCCCCGCCTCCGTGGAAGGACCCTCGAAGGAACCTCCCCCACACGCCTCCCCCGGGGACACGCAGCCCGAACCGGGAAGCGGGGAGGAGCCCACGCGCGTCGAACTCCCCGAGGACGCCGACCTGATCGAGGCGGCCGAGCAGGCCCTGGCGGAGGCGCGGGAGCACGAAGCCAACTCCTTCCCCGGCAAGCCGGACGCCGACCGCGAGAACCTGCTCGCCATCCAGGGACTGGAAAAGGCGATCCGCCTCTACGAGGAGGCCCAGCGCACGTATCCCTCCCGGGCCTCGGAATTCGAGGAGATCCTCCAGTCCATGTACGCCTCTCTCTTCTGGTGCAAGAAGAGACAGACCCTGGGCTAGCAGCCCGTCGAAAACCCGGTCGTCGCGAGATCGACCGAAATCGCGGCTGGAAGTCACAGGGAGGTCGTCGGGAGTCGAGAACGAAGCCGGGGACGATTGCAGCCGATCGCAGTCGAGGGGGGGGGGACAACGGGCGCTAGGGCGAGGAGAGCGACAGGACCACCAGCACCTTGCCCTCCTCGGCTTCCTGCAGCGAGGTGGACACGAGCTTCAGGGTGGAGTACTTGCGCAGGACGCCGTTGATTTCCCGCTCGAGCGTTTCCGGGGAAGCGACGAACGCCTCGACCCGGTTGACCAGGGTGCCCTGCTTCCTGGCCTGGCCCCCCGGCCCGGCCGTGAGGTTGTGCAGGAAGGTGTTGAGGGACGCCAGCCGGGCCATGTACTTGTTGTCCAGCTCCTGGTATTCGAACCCCAGCGCGCCTTCGTAGTTCGTCTTCCCCGTCAGGACGGGCTCCTTCTCGATCACCTCGTCGACGAGGAATTTCAGGAGGTTCTCCCTCGCCTTCCACAGGATGTCGAACGCCTTCTTTGTTCTCTCGTCCATAAGCTCCGCCGCAAGAATCCATCCTTCACTGTACCGCATCGCGTCCGCCAAGGTAAGGGGAAGGTTGTGGGAGCTCCGGCGACGGCTGCAGCATTTCGCTTTGTCTGGTACCCGTCACCTGTGACCTGTGTTGGCTTTGCTTTTCTAGTCCTACAACGGTATTCTTTCAGTCCCACGCAGGCCTTTCGATCCTGATCGAAGAAACAAGGCGCTCCCTTTTCTTCTCCCCCGCACCGGCTTTCCTAAAGGTAAGTATTCGGTAAACCCATCCCCTCCTAAGCGGTTTTAGCATACG
>CAZDSO010000347.1:0-2277 GCA_964508045.1 uncultured Planctomycetia bacterium
CATTTCGATGGGCAACCCCCATTTTGTGATCCACGTGGACGCCGTGGACGCCGTGGACCTTCCGGCGGTGGGTCCGCGAATCGAGCATCATCCGCGTTTTCCGAACCGGACGAACGTGGAGTTCGTCGAGGTGACGTCGACCGGCGCCGTGAAGCAGCGGACCTGGGAGCGGGGCGCCGGCGAGACCCTGGCCTGCGGAAGCGGCGCCTGTGCCGTCTGCGTCGCGGGAGCGATCCTGGAGAAGACGGCTCGCAAGGTGGACATCTCACTTCGAGGAGGAGAGCTCCGGGTGGAATGGGCCCCGTCGGGGGAAGTGTTCCTGGAAGGACCGGCCGACGAGGTCTTCACGGGGCTCTGGTGCACGAGCTGAATGCCGTTCGAGACTCTTCTCCTGATCCTGGCGTACCTCGTATCCGCGTGGGCGGGGAAGGGGTCGGCGGTCCATGCGCCGGCGGCGTGGGGGCCCTTGGGCGCGGCGGCTTGCGTGGCGGCGTCGGTTGCGCTCTCGGCGGTGGGGACGCGTTCGATCGTGAAACGCATCTCCACGGCGCGGAAAGCCTGGGAAACCCTGGTCAACGAACTCGCCCGGACGGTGGTTCTTCTCCGGGTGTCGTTGCTGGTCCTGTTCGCCGGCGCAGTGTACGGGGGAGGATGGGGAGCGTTCGTCAACGACGTGCTGGGGCTCGGAGGCCTTCCGCTGGTCGGCCCGGCCGTGATCCTGATTCCCTTCGCGGTTTCCTGGATGGCGGCGGCGTCGTTCTTGTACCGTGTGGAGGGGGGGGAAAGCCGTTTCCGCGACTTTCTCGCCTTCCGCGCGCGGGGGGCCTTCGGGTGGCTCGGCCTTCTCGTCGCGGGGGGCGGGCTCGTCCGGTTCCTCTTCGCGGAGGGCCCCTTGACGCCGGTCTTCGAGGCGCATCCGGCCCTGGAGGGCATCGTGGGGATTGCGCTCCTGGCGGGCGCGGCGTTGAGCGTCCCCTATTTTCTGCGCATCGTATGGCCCACGCGGCCGCTGCCGGCGGGTGCGCTCAGGGATACGCTTGCGGCCTTCAGCCGGAAGATCGGCTTCCGCTACCGGGAGGTCCGGGTCTGGGAGACGGGCGGCCTGCCGATTTTGAACGCGGCGGTGGCGGGGCTGGTTTCGCCGGTCCGGGTCGTCTTCCTTTCCCGGGGTCTTCTGGAGAACCTGAAGGAGGCGGAGATCCTGTCCGTGTTCGCCCACGAGGCGGGCCACGTGAGAGGGCATCATGCGGTCGGGGGGATCGCTCTCGCCGTGGGATGGGCGGGATTCATGCTCTCGGTGGACGGCGGGCTTCTTTCCGCGGGGAATCCGGCGGCCGGCTACGCGATCCAGGGCGCGTTGACCCTGTTTTTCGCAACGGTCTGGGTGGTGCAGAGTCGCCGGCTGGAGCGCGCGGCCGACCTGTTCGCGGCGGAGGCCCTCGAGAATCCGGAGGCGGTGGCGGGCACGCTTTTGAGAGTGGCCATGCTCAACGGGGATACGCGGGCCATGCGCTCGCTCACGCACGACAGCGTGCGTTCGCGGGCGGACTCCCTGAGAAAGGCCGCGAGGCTCCCGGCCGAGGGGGACCGGTGCCGGCGAGGGGCCACGGCCATGCTGTTGGTTTCGACGATGTTGATGGCGGGAGGCCTCGCGGCGGCGGCGCCGCGGTTTCTCTTTTGAACGGGCAACGAGAGCGAGGTAGCCGATGACGGACGAGAAGGTGGAAGAAACGATCAAGGAAGTTCCCCTGGTGGAGGAGATGAAGACCTCGTACATGACCTACGCCATGAGCGTGATCGTGTCGCGGGCCCTCCCGGACGTCCGGGACGGTTTGAAGCCCTCGCAGCGCCGGATCCTCGTGGCCATGAAGGACCTCAACCTCGGGCCGCGGGCCAAGCACCGCAAGTGCGCCAAGATCGCCGGCGACACCTCGGGCAATTACCATCCCCACGGCGAACAGGTCATCTACCCCACGCTGGTCCGCCTGGCCCAGGACTTCGTGATGCGGTATCCGCTGGTGGACGGGCAGGGGAACTTCGGCACGGTGGACGGCGACCCGCCGGCGGCCATGCGCTACACGGAGGCGCGCATGACGCGGGCGGCCGTGTTGATGCTGGAGGACCTGGACCGGAAGACGGTGGACTTCGTGCCCAACTACGACGAGACGCGGCGCGAGCCCGTGATCCTGCCCGCGAAGATCCCGAACCTCCTGGTCAACGGCTCTTCCGGGATCGCCGTGGGCATGGCCACGTCCATTCCCCCCCACAACATGGGGG
>CAZDSO010000348.1:0-2271 GCA_964508045.1 uncultured Planctomycetia bacterium
TCCATCATGGGATCCGGCGGCATGATCGTCATGGACGAGAACACCTGCATGGTGGACGTGGCCAAGTACTTCATGGCCTTCCTCAAGGATGAATCCTGCGGGAAATGCTTCACGTGCCGGAAAGGCACGCAGCGCATGCATGAAATCCTCGAGAGCATCACCCAGGGCGAGGCCACCCTCGAGGACTTGAATCTTCTCGAAGAGCTGGCGCGGGTCGTCAAGGACACGACCATGTGCGGGCTGGGCCAGACGGCGTCCAATCCCTTCCTGTCGACCCTCCGGTACTTCAAAAACGAATACATGGACCACATCGTCCACAAGACGTGCCCGGCCGGCGTCTGCAAGGACCTCGTGGGCGCCCCCTGCCAGAACGCCTGCCCCGTGAACACCGAAGCCTGGCGCTATGTCGCCCACATCGGCCGACAGGAATACGAGCAAGCCTACCGGGTCATCCGGGAGGCGAATCCCTTCCCCTCCACCTGCGCCCGCGTGTGCAACCACCCCTGCGAAACCATGTGCCGTTGCGGGACCGCCGGCGGCGAGCCCATCGCCATCCGGGCCCTCAAGAGATTCGTGACCGACACGGTCGATCCGAAGACCTACAAGGTCGACGTCCCGAAGGCCGAACAGGACGCGCCCAAGGTGGCCGTGATCGGGGCCGGACCTTCCGGAATCACCGCCGCCCACGAGCTGTCGCTGAAGGGATGCAAGGTGACGATCCACGAGGCGGAATCGAAGCCCGGGGGGATGCTCGTCTGCGGCATCCCCGCCTACCGCCTCCCCCGGACGGTCCTGGAAAAAGAGATCGACGCCCTCCTGAACGAGAATATCGAACTGGTCTTGAACGCCTCGCTCGGCCGCGACGTCTCCGTGGACGGCCTTCTGGCCGACGGTTTCAAGGCCGTCTATGTCGCCATCGGGTCCCATGAAAGCCGCCGCCTGCAGATCGAAGGAGAGGACACGAAGGGCGTCTACCGCGGCATCGAATTCCTCAAGGCGTACAACCTGGAGAACCGGGAAACGGCCTCGGGAACCGTCGGCGTGATCGGCGGCGGCAACTCCGCCCTCGACGCCGCCCGGGTCGCTTCCCGCCAGAAAGACGTCGAGAAGGTGACGATCTTCTACCGGAGGACCCGGGCGGAAATGCCGGCCTACGACGAGGAAATCGAGGCGGCGCTCGAAGAGGGGATCGAGATCGTTCCGCTCGTCTCGCCGGTGGGGGTCATCTCGAAAGACGGAAAAATCTCGTCGGTCAGGTTCATCCGGAACGAGCTCGGCGACTGGGACAGATCCGGAAGGAAACGGCCCCATCCCGTGGAGGGCACCGAGTTCGAGGTCCCGCTGGACACCTTGATCGTCGCCATCAGCGAGCAACCCGAGCAAGCCTCCCTTTCCGGTCTCGACCTGTCGAAGTCCGGGACCCTGGTCGCCGACGAGCACACGCTTTCCACCGGCACGCCAGGCGTGTTCGCTGGCGGGGACGTGGTGACGGGGCCCAACACCGTGATCGAGGCGATCGCTTCCGGGAAGAAGGCGGCCCGCGTCATCTGGCGGTACCTCAACGGCGAGGCGCTGGAGGAACCGGCGACCGTCGACCTCCCCACGGTCTACATTCCCGGGAAGGAGGAAGAGGAGGAGGCGGAAGAAATCGAAGCGCGTGTCCGGGTGCCGACCCTTCCCCCCTCGAAGAGAAAACGCAATGTCCAGGAAGTCGATCTGTGTATTTCCGAGCAGGACGCCATCCGGGAGGCGAAACGCTGCCTTCGATGCGATCTCGAGTTCACCCAGCCCGACGAGGAGCTCGTGGAAGCAGCGATGGAGGGAGAAGGAAGCCAGCCATGATTACGCTGACGATCAATGGATTGAAGGTCACCGTGGAAAAAGGGACGACGCTCCTGGAAGCGGCGAAATTCCTCGGCTTTCCCATTCCCACGCTGTGCTACATGGAAGGGCTGTCCCCCTACGGCGCCTGCCGCCTGTGCGTGGTGGAGATCGGGGAAGAGCCGCGATCGAAACTCGTCTCTTCGTGCACCTATCCCGCCGAAGAGGGGCTCAAGGTCCGCACGGCCTCGGAACGCGTGCTCCGGGCCCGGCGGATGATCCTGGAGCTGCTCCTCGCCTCCTGCCCCCAGTCGAAGACGATCCAGGACCTCGCCGCCGCGCACGGCATCCGCCAGCAGCGCTTCAAGCAGGAATTCGACCAGTGCATCCTCTGCGGGCTGTGCGTGCGCATGTGCGAGGAGCAGATGATGGCCAAGGCCATCGGCTTCC
>CAZDSO010000349.1:0-2229 GCA_964508045.1 uncultured Planctomycetia bacterium
ATGCCGGCAAGCGAAGGAGGAGAGGTTCGCCCTCCAAAATCGAAATCCTACAATCTCTACGCGATGGCAGCCTGAAATCGTCTACAGCGCGAATACCTCGGGGCGGGTCGAGGGGAGGGGGCAAGGGAAAAAATATCTTGCCGGGGAGAAAAGGGGGGCCCTATAATGCCCTCGCTTCCATTCCGGTTGATCGTTCCCTGAGGAGGCGGGAATGCTCAAATTGACGCTGAAGTTCTCCGGGAAACTGGTCGACACCTATCGGTTCGACAAGGAAGACGTCATCATCGGGCGCGACCCCGGATGCGACGTGGTGCTCGACAACCTCGGCGTCTCCCGCAACCACGCGCAGATCACGAACAAGAGCGGCGTCTACGTCCTGCACGACCTGGGCAGCAACAACGGGACGTTCGTGGCCGGGAAGCGGATCACGGCGCACAACCTCAACAACGGCGACGAGTTCTCCATCGGGAAGTTCCACATGGAAGTGGACCTCGGCGCCCAGGCGCAGGCCCCGGCGCCCCGGAAAGAGACCTCCGCGTCCGTGAACCCCGAGCTCACCTTGGCGGTGGACGCCAAGGAAATGGAAATGATGCAGCGGGAGCGGGCGAGCAAGCTGAAGGCCTACATCAACTACCTCGCCCCGTCCGGCAAGCGGCAGAACCAGCCCATCGTCAAGACCACGACCTTCTTCGGCAAGGCCTTGAGCTGCGACTTCAACGTCACGGGCTTCCTCATCTACCCCAAGCACGCCCTGATCGTACGCGACAACAACGGCTTCCGGCTCGTCAACCTGGCCCCCCACCGCATGACCCGCCTCAACGAGAAGGTGGTGGACGACGAGCGGATGCAGAACGGAGACAAGTTCAAGATCGGCCGGAACGTCTTCGAGTTCTACGTCGGCCTGCCTCCCAGCGACCGGGTCAAGGGCTAGCCCATCCCTCCGGCCCGCCTGCAGATCCAGCCCTCGAGGGGCCGACCCGGGCGGCTTCCCGCACCGCGGGCTGACGTTCGCTCCTCTCGGACCCCTCTGAGGATGAAGGCCGACAGCGCGAACGGCTCGGCACGATTTGTACGTTGCAAACCCGGCAAGAGGTTTTGCACCATCAGGGGAACCCGTCCGTGTTTCTGCAACTTGGGAGACCGCGAACCATGGAAGAGACCCATCCCCACGTGACCGCCGACGAGATACGCGAGATGGACCGCATGGCCATCCAGGACTTCGGCGTCCCCGGCGCCTCCCTCATGGAAAACGCCGGCGCCGGCGCCGCCGCCTGGATCCGAAGGACCCTGCCCGAAGGCGCGAGGAAGATCGCGGTCCTCGCCGGCAAGGGAAACAACGGCGGCGACGGCTACGTCGTCGCCCGGCACCTGATGAACCGCGGCTTCGAGATTTTCTGCGCGACCACGGGCGATCTCGACGAGGTCGATCCCGCCACGGACGCCGGCGGCAACCTCTTCACCCTCCTCAAGATGGAACTCCTCGTCCGCGAGATCCGCGGGGACGAGGACGTCGCCACGATCCTCGACGCCCTCGCCGGCGTGGACCTCGTCGTCGACGGACTGCTCGGCACGGGCGCCCGCGGCCGCGTCCGGGAACCCTACGCGGCGCTGATCGAGGGCGTGAACCGCCTCGAGGCGCCCGTCTTCGCGCTCGACGTCCCCTCCGGACTCGACGCCGACACGGGCGAGGTGAGGGGCGCCTGCATCCGCGCCGCCCACACGGCCACCTTCGCCCTGCCGAAGATCGGCTTCACCCGGAACCGGGGGCCCGAGATGTGCGGCGAGGTCCACGTCGTCGACATCGGCATGCCCCGCGTGATCGTGGACCGCGTGCTCGCGCGCATGCGCGACGGGGGCGGAGAGGCGGGGTAGGGATATCGGATTGGAGATTTCAGCGGCGGCAACCTCGTACCCACCCAGCCACCCGACGACCCAACCATCCTGCTAAAATCTAAAATCTCCAATCCCTACTCGTTCCCGCTCCTCTTGGAGGCGTTTTCGCAGCGGCTTCGCTGCTTTCTGCTCCGAAAATTCGGGAAAAACCATGATCGACGACCGCCTTGGAGGGCGAGGGTCCTCCCGAGCCACGAGTTTCTGCAAGCAAAGGAGGGGAGGGCGGGCCCCCGGCGATTTCGAGAACCGCCTTCCTCACCAAAGACGTGAGAACGTGAGGGGTGAGAGGCTGTGAAAAAATCCCTGGTTCCCTGCGCGAGCGGATTTTTCCACATC
>CAZDSO010000350.1:0-2141 GCA_964508045.1 uncultured Planctomycetia bacterium
CCTCCGTGAGGACCGGGACCAGAAGGTGGGGAATTTCCCGAAACGGCGTCATTTCCACACGCTTCGGATCGATCAGCACGAGCTTCACCCGCTCCGGCGCCTGGGTCAGCAGAATGCCCGCCAGCACCGAGTTCAGGCAGATCGACTTGCCCGAACCCGTGGAGCCCGCGATGAGCAGATGGGGCATCTCCGCGAGGTTGCCCAGCACCGGCGCCCCCCCCGCGTCCTTGCCCAGGAACAGCGGGATACCGTCCTTCTTCCCCTCCTGGTACGCGGGCGTCTCCACGATCTCCCGCATCGTGACCGTCTCCCGGAAGGCGTTCGGCACCTCGACGCCGATCGTGCCCCGGCCGGGCAGGGGCGCCACGATGCGCACCTTCTCCACCTTCATGGCCAGCGCCAGGTCGTTCTGGAGCGAGGCCAGCTGGCTCGACTTGGTCCCTGGCGCCAGCTCGATCTCGAACTGCGTGATGGAAGGCCCCCGGACCGCGCCGACCACCCGGGCCCGGATCTTGAAGTGCGCCAGAGTGTCCTCCAGGACCCGGCTCCGCACCTCGTTGACCGCGTCCTCCTCCGCCGACGGCGGTTCGGGCTCGTCGAGGATGTCCGGCGAGGGCGGCGCGTACCCGCTCTCGCCGGCTTCCGGCGCCGGCGTCCGTTTCGCGGGGCGCGCCTTCCGGCGGGCCTTCCCGCGGTTCACCTCCGCCGCCTCCTCCTCGTCCTCCGCCGAAGCCTCCTCCTCCGCGTCTTCCTGCCCCCCGGCGTCTTCCTCCGCCTTCTCCTCCTGCCTCTCCTCGGAGGAAGCCGCGGCTTCCTTCCTGCCCTCCTCGGCTTCCCACGCCGCTTCCTCCTCTTCCGCCTCCGCCTTAGGGGGAAGCCCGGCGGGCCGCGTCTCCGGCGGATCGGCGAGCAGCGTGCGGACCTCGTCCTCCTGCGGCAGGCCGGCGCCCGCAGGCCAGGACGCCAGGGCCTGTTCGCCGGCCTCCTCGTCCATCAGGACCAGGCGTCTCTCCCGGCGCAGGCGGTGTTCCCGCAGGCGGCGCGCGCGGTCCATCTGCTCCCCCAGCCGCCGCTCGCTTCGATGGCGCCTGTAGAGGACGGCCTTATGCTTGAGCTTCTGCACCCAGGTGTCGCCGGACCGGATGCGTCCGATCGCGTCGAGGGCGCTCTGCAGGAACAAGAAGTCGGTGGCCAGGAAGAACGAGACGAGGGCCACGTACAGCACGGCGAGGTAGGTGCCCGTTTCGCCGAGGTAGGGCAGAAACACGGTCCGGGTCAGGAAGAGACCCAGGACCCCTCCGTGGGGGAGCGAGGAGGAGACGCCGTCCATGACGAGGGCTTCGGCGATGGACAGGGCCCCCAGAAAGAGGAGGCCCCCGGTGATCTTGTAAGGAAGATCGGGCCAGCGCTTTCCCAGCGGCACGGACACCCCCCAACCCCCGATCAGGAAGGCGAGGGACCACGTGGCCAGCGTTCCCACGGCGTAGAGGAGGCCGAAGGCCAGCGAGGCGCCGATACGGCCTCCCGCGTTCCAGGTCTCGGCATGCACGGGCGCGCTCAGAAAGGCGATGTCGCCCGTATGGAAGGTGAACAGGCTGATGATGAGGAATAGGGCGAAGAGGACCAAGCCGATCCCCAGGACGTCCTTCAGGATGTCTCTGCTTGTCATCGAGACCTCGATCAGGCCGAAGAGAGACGGAATCCGGGCGGGGAAGCATTGACGTCCCCCTGGGTGTATCGGCGGAATCGGGACGGGACTTGAGGGGAAAGGGGGAGCGTATGGGTGTATTCGTGAATCCCACAACGCGACCGTCGGCATTCGCGTCGTCTTCTCGACCCTGATCGGAAAAGCAAGGCGCGCCTTTCCCTCCCGTTTGGGTTGCAGGATTCATCGTCAGCGATTGACGATTCCGCCCCCCTGCGCCCCCGCGCGCGCCTCGCAGAAGGCCACGATCTCGGAAGCGATGTCGCGCTTGGTCCGGTTCTCGAGCGTCCTCGGCGGGGCCCCGGGGACGAGGAAGTGGGCCGTGGAACGTTCCGCGCCGAAGGAAGCCGGGGGGTTGGCCACGATGAGGTCGAGGTTCTTGGACGCGAGCTTGGAGGCGGCGGGTCTTCCTCACTTCGCGTTCACCCTGTTGAAG
>CAZDSO010000351.1:0-2107 GCA_964508045.1 uncultured Planctomycetia bacterium
ATGGGGGACTCGAACATCATCGCCCCGGAGAGGATGCCGTTCGTCGGATGCACGCCCCGAAACGTCCCCTCGAACCACCGCGGGGCGAAGGAGCGCTCCAGGGGGGCCGGGTCCTTCGTCCCGGCATCGTCCCCGGTGCCCTCCGGCTTCCCTCCGTCGTCCGGGGTCCCGGCGGGCTTCTTGGGCGCGGCGGGCGTGGAGGCGGTTCCGCTTCCGCCCGCCGTCGACGATCCCCCCGGCCTGACGACGAACCACCACACGGCGAAGCCGCCTCCCGCGCCGGCGAGAAGGAGCAGGACGATCGCGAGGGGAAGGATGCGCAGGCCTCCTTTCGGCTCGGCCTCCGGAGACCGTTGCATGGTTTTCGTGGGTCCCTTGTGGGTGAGGCGCGTGACGGTGCGCACGTCCTTCCCCTCGACCTCCGCCTTCATCGCCTCGATGGCGCGGCTCCTCGCGGACTTCTTCTTCTTGCCCGACAGCATGCATTGACGGCAGACCCGGTTCCCGTCGACGTCGTAGAGCAGCTGCTCCGCCGGCGTCGACTCGTGGCAGATGTGGCAGAAGGTGGACGAGGCCGCTTCCGCTTTCTCCTCCTCCCCCGTGCCATTTCCGGCGGGCGGCTCCGGGGACCTGGCCTGCTTGAACGTGGAACCCTTCGTCACGCCTGCAGGCGCATCACCGTCGATCCGGGCCGCGCAGAACGGGCAGAATTTGGCCCCCTCCTGCACGTCCCCTCCGCAGGATGGGCAGGAGAAGATCCTGGGCAGGGGTTTCGCGCAGAAGCTGCAGAACCGGGCCCCTTCCACGTTCTCCGATCCGCACTCGGGGCAGCGCATGTTCGTCTTTCCTACTGGCAAGCGGGGCCAGTGCGAACATACGGAAATTTCTCCGGCGTGACAAGGCCGGAGGTTGCCGAGCGTTTCGCGCTGTCGGCAAGTCGCGGTCTTCCCTTTCTTCCCGCGCCCGCCTCCATGAAATACCCCGGGGTGACCCTTAGAAGATGGCAACCGCTACGTGGCTCACTACGAACGTCAGCCCGCGCCCAGTCAAAACAGCCACAGCGCGAATGCCTCGGCCCGGCTTCTCCGTGAAACCAGCGTGGCAGGACTAGGGATAGGTCTCCGCCTCCGCCAGCGACGCGCCCCGCGCGTCCTTGCCCGAAAGGAGGGGCGTTTCGCCTTCCTGAAGGGGCCAGTCGATGGCGACGTCGGGGTCGTCCCACCGGAGGGTCCTCTCCTGCTCGGGAGCGTAGCCCTCCGTGCACTTGTAGAGAAAATCGGCCTCGTCCGACATCGCGTAGAAACCATGGGCGAAACCGGGGGGGATCCACAGCATCCGCTTGTTCTCCCCGGAAAGGATCTCGCCGACCCAGTGTCCGAAATGGGAGGAGGAGCGCCGGAGATCCACCGCCACGTCGAAGACCGCTCCCGACACGACCCGCACGAGCTTGCCCTGGGCCCGCCGGATCTGGTAGTGGAGGCCGCGGAGCGTGCCGCGCGTCGAGTGGCTGTGGTTGTCCTGCACGAAGGAGACGTCGAGGCCCGCTTCACGGAACGCGGAGGCGTTCCAGCTCTCCAGGAAGAAACCGCGCGCGTCCCCGAACACCTTGGGCTCGACCAGCAGGACGCCGGGGATGCGGGTCGGCGTGAATTTCACGGTCGGCTCCTTTGGCGCGCGTTGTGGGAAACCAACCTGTCCCGGTTCGCGCTCGTTCGCGTACCCCAGCACAGGGTTGTTCCGATCCTTCATGATGCAAAACACGGAACCTGTTTTGCAACGTGTGGCTCAAAGAGAAGGCAAGTCGTGGGCCTCTCTCTCCTTTGGGCCCGCGCAAGAAGTACTTCCCCTTTTCAGATCGCAACGATGACATGGGCGGCCCTCGTGAGCTATTCACGCTGTAACCGTTTTTCGCGATTTCCATGCCCTCGCTGTCCCCGGTTCCCCGCGGCCGCAGTGGTGTCTGCATACAAAGGAAGAATTGTCGGAACGATATTGCTTGTAGCGCGATGGGGGGGGACACCCCCCCCATCGCGCTCCCCACCCCCCCCCAAGCGGCAGGATCGCCGGTAGCCAGGCAGGTTGATCAGCCACAGCGGGTCTCTCCGCC
>CAZDSO010000352.1:0-2045 GCA_964508045.1 uncultured Planctomycetia bacterium
CCGCGAGGGGCAGATCCTGGACGCGCGGTTCCACAAGAGCACGGGAGAGGTGTCCGTGGCGCGCGTCCTTTCGCTTCCCTCGGGGACGTTCTTCTTCCGGGCCGGCGATTCCGGTCAGGAGCAGAAGATCGAACAGGGAACCTCGCAGCTGGTATTGAACGCGATGCGCCGACTCGATGAGATGAAATAGCGCGGAGGTCAGCGGCGCCGGGGGGGGCGGCGGCGGGGGCGGCGGCCGCGGCGGCGGCGGCGGGGTTTCGGGATTTTCGGCCCGTCGGGGGTCTTGGACCCCTTCTCTTCCTCCCCTTCGATCTTCGCCACGAGGACCTCGGCGTCCGATTTTTCGGGAGCCCGGGGGCCGAGGGGTTTCTCGCCCTTGATGGCTTTCTCGAGGTCCTGGACGACGTTCGCGGGCTCCTGGTACCGCTTCTCGCGGTCCTTGTTCATCATGTGGGAGAGGATGAAGAGCGTCGGTTTCGAGAGGTCGGGATTGAAGTTCTTGGGGTTGGGGAGCGGCTGGGAGATGTGCTTGGTCATGACCACGGCGGCCGAACCCTGGAAGGGGGGCCGGCCGGCCAGCATGTGAAACATCGTCGCGCCGAGCGAGTAGAGGTCGCTGCGGATGTCGATCTTGCTTTCGCCCTTGGCCTGTTCCGGGGAGATGTAGTTGGGGGTTCCCAGCGACTGGCCCCTCTCGGAGGAATCCGGGGACTGGCTCACGTCTTTCGCCAGGCCCAGGTCGCACAATTTCGCCGTTCCGTCCTTGGCGATCATGATGTTGTCGGGCTTGATGTCGCGGTGGACCATGCTGTTCTTGTGCGCGTGTTCCAGCGCCCGCGCGATCTGCAGCGTGATGTTGAGGCTGCGTTTCTCGTCGAGGGCGCCCTGCTTTTCCAGCACGTCGATGAGCGTGGGGCCGTCGACGTATTCCATCGCGAAGTAGTTGATCCCGTTGGATTCCCCGACGTCGATGCCCGAGATGATGTTGATGTGGTTCAGCCGCGCCACCGAGCGCGCCTCGCGGAGGAAGCGGTCCACGAATTTCTCGTTGCGCGCCAGGTGGGGGGCCAGGATCTTGATGGCCACGTTCCGGTCCATGCTCTCCTGCTTGGCCAGGTAGACGGCCCCCATCGACCCCTCTCCCAGCTTCTTGAGCATCTGGTAGCCGGTGAGGTGGAGGTGGCCGCCCTCCCGGCCCTGGATCCGGAAGATCGTTTCCGCCTGCTCCTTCGTGATGTACTGCTTCTCCACCATGATCTCGCCCAGTCTCTTGGGCTGGACGCCGAGCTCCTTCATCTTCTTCTGGACGATCACGCAGTCGAGCACCTGGTCCGGCAGGACGAAGCTGTGAGCGATGGCGATCTGGCCGAAGGTCAGGTTCTTCTTCTGTTTCGCCTCTTCCATGACGCCGTCCAATCAGGTCCGACAATCCGAGTGAGTATACGGAGAAGCGGGCGTCCCGGCAACCACCAACACGCTTCCCTCCGCCGCCCCTCCCGCCAGGCGTTTCGAGACTCGCACCCGGCCCCGACATCCCTGATCCGTCCCGCGATCCTCGACGGCCTACGAGCCGCTCGTCGCCGCCAGCGCCCGACCCGCCTCCGCGGCCTTCCGGCTGGCTTCCGCGATCTTCGCGTCGGGATGGGACGCCGCCGCTTCCAGGAAGGCCTCGAAGGGGATGAGCGGATGCATCGCGAGCAGCGCGCCCAGCGCCAGCACCGTCACCGAGGCGCGACCCAGCTTCGTTGCCGCCTTCGCCAGGGGCAAAAAGCGGCAGTCCACACCCTCGGGCGCCGACACGGCCAGCGAGACGTCGGCGAGGATCCGCGCCGGGGGACGCAGGGTGTCCAGGCGGTTTCGCACCTGCCCCAGGCCGTCCTTGGACAACAGGACCATCACCGCCGGCGTCTCGATGGACGTGTAGAGGATCTCCTCCGGGGAGAGGATCAACTCGGATACGGAGTGCCCCGTCCTCACCGTGATCGGGTAGTCGTCCTTCTGCGTGGCGTAGAGCCCGGAAGCGATCGCGGCCCTCCCGAGCAGGG
>CAZDSO010000353.1:0-1988 GCA_964508045.1 uncultured Planctomycetia bacterium
CCTCCGTAGCTCTCGCAGATGCCGGCAAGCGAAGGAGGAGAGGTTCGCCCTCCAAGTTTTCATGGTTTACGGGAGGCCGAAGGCTCATGGCGGACGACAATCCAAAATAAAATTCTACAATCCCTACGCGATGGCAACCTAAAATCGACTACAGTGCGAATAGCTGGACCGGGAGGCCGGGTGGTGCACGCCCACGTTCCCGGCGCGGCGGGGGGAAGCGGGGTTTCCCGTAAGAAAGCCCGCCCGTCCCGCGTCCAAACGACAGGAGGAATCGCCTTGAGATCGACCGCGCCCCGACGCCTGCTCCTCACGGTCGCCCTGCTTCTCCTGCTCGCCGGCGTCTCCGCCGCCTCCGGGAAGGGCGAGATCCTCATCCTCGCCCCGCCCGATCTGGAAGACGCTTCCCGGGCCCTGGCCTCGCACCGGCGCGACACGGGCCACGAGGCGCGCGTCCGCGTCCTCTCCCCCGGCGGGGACCGGTCCCTCTCGCCCGAGGACGTGAAGGCCGCGGTCCGCGGGGACTTCGAGCGCTCGGCGGGGCGCCTTCGCTTCCTCGTGCTGATGGGCGACGCGCCCTCGCCGGCCGATCCGCCGGGTCTCGTCCGCCTCCCGCCCCGGATCCTCGAGGCGAAGTTCGACTCCGCGCGCTGGCCGCATCCGGAATCGTACGCCTCCGACACCTGGTACGGGATGCTCGACGGAAGCGGGATGCCGTCGCTGGCCGTGGGGCGCCTGCCGGCGGACGGCCCGGAGGAGGCGGGGGCCATGGTGGGGAGGATCCTCGCCTACGAGAAGAGCGCCGATTTCGGCGCGTGGCGCAAGACGCTCAACGTGGTGGCGGGCCAGGGGGGCTTCGGGCCCATGGTGGACGCCTTCATCGAGTCCACGTTCAAGAAGTACCTCGCCGAGCTGCTGGACAAGGCGTACGACGTGACGCTCACCTACGCCAACCCGCGCTCGCCCTACTGCTTCCCGCCGCCCGGTCTCTCGGGGAAGGTCGCCGAGCGGATCAACGCGGGCTCGCTCGTCACGGCCTACGTGGGGCACGGGCAGCCGCACGGCTTCGACCGGCTGAAATGGGAGGGGCGCACCCTTCCCATCTTCGACCTCTCGGACGTGGAACGGGTCCGCGTCGCCCGGGGCGCTCCCGTGGTGGTCGTCATCGCGTGCTCCACGGGCCACTTCGACCACGCCCGGAAGGACTGCATCTCCGAGGCGCTGATGAAGCGGGCGAAGGGCCCCGTGGCGGTCTTCTCGTCCACGCGGATCTCCCACCCCTACCCCAACGCGATCCTCGGCCGGGCGCTCGTCAAGAACCTCATGTCGCCGGGACATCCGACGATCGGCGAGGCGATCCTCGGCGTGAAGCGGGCCCTGATCCGCCCGGAGGGGAAGGAGCAGGCGGTGGTGGACCGGTTCGCGGCGTTCATGATGAAACCGTCCTCGCTGGAGCCGTGCCGGGAGGACCACGTCCACCTCTACAACCTGCTCGGGGATCCCGCCATGCCGCTGGGCCATCCGGGAGGGCGGGTGCGCCTCGAGGCGCCGGGGGAAGCCGCGCCCGGGGAGACGATCGAGGTCCGGGGCGTTCTCGAAACGGCGCTCGAGGGGAAGGCCGTCGTGACGCTGGAAGCGGGTCGCGGCGTGATCCTCAAGGCGTTGACGCCGCTTACGGGCCTTCAGGGGAGGGCGCTGGAGGAGGCCATGGAAGCGAACTGGGCGCGGGCCAACGACCTGGAAGCGGCGCGGGGAACGGCGTCCGTGGAGGGGAAGCGATTCCGGGTGCGGATCGCGGTTCCGGCGGAGGGCCTTCCCCCCGGGGCCTACGTGATCAAGGCCTTCGTGGAGGGCCGCACGGCCTGCGCGCTGGGCTCCTTGCCGATCCGCCTCGGCGAAGGCGGGGGCGGGGAGGCGGAGGAGGAGGAGGAGGAGGGGTTCTAGCCCGGATTATTCATGAAGACGTAGCGAGGTTGCCGCAAGTGCCTGAG
>CAZDSO010000354.1:0-1938 GCA_964508045.1 uncultured Planctomycetia bacterium
GCCGGGATCAGGTTGATCAGGAGACAGCGAACGTCTCACCGGGGCCCGCCCTATCTTTTCCTTCCTTGGAATCGACTGCCCTCGTCGGACGAATCTCCTTGATCCTGGCTACATCCTCTCCCCTCTTTGCTTCCCACTGTTTGCAGGGGTTCCACCCGGCCACGGGGAGAACGCCTTCCAGGTCACCGCCTCCTTTGCTGCCTGTACCACCGCCACCACTGCGACGGCGATCCCCCGTAGGGCTGGCCGGTCATGTCGCGCAACAGCCAGGCGGCCCAGTGCTTCTGGCTGGGATTGGACACCGCCTTGATCAGGTAGGGGATCATGGGGTCGCCGAGACTCTTCAAGGTGCCCAGGGCCTCGCCCCGGTAGCGGTTCCCCTTCCCCCGGTTGAGATAGATGATGACCTTTTTCCCGAGGTCCACGGACCCGAGCGCCCCCACCGTCAGGATCGCCTCGCGGGTGGCCGCACCGCGCGTGCGGAAGAGGTCCAGGATGCCGTCCGTGCCCTCCTTGTCCATCTTCCGGATGCAGGAGAGCATGTAGGACCGGAGCCCGTACCCGTAGGCGGACTTGAACCGGCTGACGAAGCCGTCGATGTTGTCTCCGGACCGGTAGAGGCCGTAGGGGGCCACGATCCGCTTCTCGTTGTAGAGGACCGCATAGATCATGTAGCGGACGTGCTTGTCGCGCCCGATCTCCGAGATGAGGCGCATGAGATCCTTGGCGACGTGGGTCTTCTCGACCGTGCAGAACTTCTTGAAGGCGTCCTGGGTCTTGCGGCTCTTGAAGTCGACGAGGTGCTTGAACACGGTCTCGCGCACCTCGGGATGCTCTTCGCTCTGGAAGAGCTCGTGCAGATCGACGATCGCCTCCTTGCCGAGGGACGCGACCAGGTCGTTGATGGCGGAGATCCGGACGTCCGGCTCGTCGTGCCGCAGGCGGAGCCTCAGCATCGTCGGGTCCAGGCGCTCGCGCTTGCCGGGCTCCGCCTCGCTTCCGGCATCCTTCTGGAAGCCGCGGGCGTACTTCATGGCCTTTTCCAGGGCCCTCGAGGCGAACGAGGTGTCCCGGAAACCGTCCGAGATCCGGAAATACCGCGCCACGATCTGCATGACCTGGTCCGGGTGCTGCCCGGCGAAGCGCTCCGCCTCCTCGAAGAGGCGCCGGGCTTCCTGCTCCCGGCTCATCGCGGGGGGACCCGAAGGTTCCGCGGGCGTGTCCTCGATGGGGGGCTCGTCGTGGGGTTGCGCGGAGGCTCCCCCGTCGTCCCCTCCCGAGTCGTCCATTTCGGGCTCGGGCGCTTCGGCCGGATCCTCCCTGAGCGGCGTCATCTTCCGGCACCAGTAGAGGAGGGACTGGAGCTCGGACATCTCCTCCTCCACCTTGGGGATCTCGCCCACCTCGTCGAGATAGAAGGCGTAGAGTTCCTGGGCCTTCTCGAAATGCCGCATCGCCGACCGGGCCAGGACGGTCTCGCGTCGGCCGCCCTCCCGGGCCTTGTTGAGGTCCTCCACGCCCGCCTTCTTCTCCTTCCTCGCCATGTCCAGGGCCTCGTCGGGATCCGAGGGCACCCCCGCGGCGAGTAGCGGTGAGGAGAGGGAAACGATCGAAACGAAGAGGAGAAGAAAGCGCGTGCGACGAAACCTCATGGGACCTCCCTTTCCGGGCTCTGTTCTCTCGTGCGGGGGGACGTACGATGGATTCTCGGGAGGACGCGCCCCCGCGCGGGGGCGCGTCCCCAAAACGGATAGTCCAGTATAGCACGGAATGAGGACCGGTGGGACCGACAAGGGCGGTTTTCATGGCGCGCGCCTTTTCAGGCATTCGCGCTGTAGACGATTTCAGGTTGCCATCGCGTGGGGATTGTAGGATTTCGATTTTGGAGGGCGAACCTCTCCTCCTTCGCTTGCCGGCATCTGCGAGAGCTACGGAGGA
>CAZDSO010000355.1:0-1868 GCA_964508045.1 uncultured Planctomycetia bacterium
AGCCCAAACAAGGGCTCACCAGGAGGTTCGCCCTCCAAGTTTTCATGGTTTCCGGCTGCGCGGGTCCCGTCACGCGGCGGCTTTACTCGCGACAAGACGCCCAAAACGCCTCGAAACGCCCCTCCCGGATCGCGCCCCGGATCCCCGCCATCAGGTCCTGGTAGAACCAGACGTTGTGGAGGGAGACCAGGATGAGGGCCAGGCTCTCCCCCGCCAGGAAAAGGTGGCGGAGATAGCCCCGCGAGAAGCCTCCCGCGCAGACCGGGCACGAGCAGCCGGGATCGATCGGCGTGGGATCGGAGGCATGCACGGCGTTCTTGAGACGAAGCGTACCCCCCCGGACGAAGGCGGTCCCGTTGCGTCCGTTGCGCGTGGGGAGCGTGCAGTCGAACATGTCGACGCCGGCGGAGACCGCGGACAGGATGTCCCGGGCGTACCCCACGCCCATCAGGTACCGGGGCCGGTCCGCCGGAAGAAGCCGGACCGTGTGCCGCAGGATCGCGTCCATCCTCTCCGGCCCCTCCCCCACGCTCAGGCCTCCCACCGCATATCCCGCGAAGTCGAGATCCGTGATCTCCGACACGCTCTTCTCCCGGAGATCCGCATGGACGCCCCCCTGCACGATCCCGAAAACCCCTTCGAGACCCTCCCGCCGCACCGCCTCCCGCGTCCGGCGCGCCCACGACGTCGTCCGGTCCGTCGCCTCCGCCGTCTCCGTCCTCGAGGCGGGGTAGGGAACCGGCTGGTCCAGCGGCATCCGCACGTCCGCCCCGAGCCGCACCTGGTTCGCAAGCGCCGTTTCCGGGCTCAAGTCGATCGTCGCCCCGTCCAGGGGGCTCTTGAACCGCACGCCTTCGTCCGTGACCTTGCGGTGCCGGGCCAGGGAGAAGATCTGGAACCCGCCCGAATCGGTGACGATCGCGCCCGGCCAACGCATGAAGTCGTGGAGCCCGCCCAGCGCCTCCACGACCTCCACTCCCGGCCTGAGCGCCAGGTGGTAGGCGTTGCAGAGGATCGCGCGGGCGCCCGTCGTTTCGAGGAGGTCCGGCATCAGTCCCTTCACCGTCCCCTGCGTGCCCACGGGCATGAAGACGGGGGTCTCCACCGCCCCGTGCGCCGTCTCGAGCCGGCCGAGCCGCGGGCCCGACCCCGAGCCTTTCAGCAGCGTGAAACGCAAGAAGGCTTCTCCTCCATTCTCATTCCCCTACCCCCCACCGCAGACCGCAGCCGCCTGCAGGATCACGGCGCCCGGATAGTAGTGCTCCAGGATCTCGAGATGGCCCTTTCCCCGCTTCGCCAGGCCCCGCGCCCCCCACTGGCACAGCCCCACCCCGTGCCCGAAACCGCGCCCGCGGAAACGGACCGTCTCCTCCAGGATCTCCGCCTCGAACGCCGTCGATTTCAGCACCGTGGTCCCCACCTTCCGCCGGAAGTCCCCGGCCGGAAACACCCGCTCGCCCCCGGCGGCCCGTACGGCGACCCGGCGGCACCGCCCGGAAGGGCCCGGCTCGACGGCGCGGATCTCCTTCACGCCGGCGAGGCCCAGCGACCTCGCAAGCGTCTTTTTCGGCATCTCGGCCTCCCAGCGAAACGCCGGCGATGCGTCGCAGGCCCCGCAGGGGACGCCGCGAAGGGGGGGGATCCCCGCCGTGCCGAAGACGCGGGATGCGCTCTCGGTATGGCCCCCGCAGGTGCTGTGGAAGAAGGCGTGAACGGGGCGCCCGCGATGGACGAGGATCTCGCCTCGGGTGTCCCGGACGGCTTCCCGGATCCGGCCGGCATGCGGGCCGCCGGGCAGGCCGATGTAGACCTGGGACCGCGTGTCGTCGAAGAGGTCGAAGGCGGGCCTCCTCCCTCGGGACGTCTCG
>CAZDSO010000356.1:0-1803 GCA_964508045.1 uncultured Planctomycetia bacterium
CTTCTCCGAGCTCCTCGAGTTCGAGATGAACGGCCTCCTCCGGGTCGGACACCAGTTGAAGGACCATGGCGTCCGGGGTCCTCGCGGCACGATGCTCGATCGTCATCACGAGGCGCTGCTCGCGCCTTTCGAGATAGGCGTTGGAGTCGCCGAAGGCATGCAGGTCGGAAGATCCCCGCAAGGACTGCCCGGGGTTGGGATGTCGCCTCTTGCTGGTGTGATGGACGAGCAAAACCGCGCAGGCGAAGCGGCGCTGGAGTTCACGGAAGAAGGAGAGAAGGCCCGAGATCTCCGTTGCGCTGTTCTCGTCCAGGCGGTGGAGGCGGATCAGAGGGTCGAGGAGAAGAAGCCGGGGAAGAAGACGATGGAGCGTGGAAGCGAGCCGGTTCTGATCCCGGGAGAGATCCAGCCGAAGGGAAGGTTCGGTGATCACGTGAAGGTCGAGCGACCGTATGTCGAGACGGCGGTGACGGCACAAGCATTCGATTCTGGAGCGGACCATGGAGAGGTCGTCCTCGGCGAGATAGACCAGGGCGGGCCCGGGGTCTTCCACCTCGAACCGGCCCAGACACGGCGTTGCCGAGGCGACGCTCAAGGCCATGTCGAGCGCCAGCCAGGTCTTGCAGGACTTGGGCGGGCCTCCCACGATGCCCACGGAGGCCTTGCCCCAGAGCGGGCGGATGAGCCATCGCTCCCGGGGCGGCTGCTCGTCGATCTCGGCGGCCCGGACCACGGGAAGAGGGCCGATCTCTTCTTTCATCGCGCCCTCCTTCGCGAGTTGCGCTTTTTGCCCGCGCTTCTGGGAGAGGCGGGGGGCGCGAAGACCTCGAGGTAGAGTTTTTCATCGAGCTGGTCGGCATCCCGCTGAACGGCGGCGTCGAAGAGCTCCCCCGCCATGGTCATCAGGACACGGAGGTTGCCGGCGGCATGCTCGCACAGCGTCTCCTTGAGTTGACGGGTCATGAGCCGGGGGTTGCCCGCTTCGCCGAGGACGTGCCCGAGGTATTCCGCGAGTTCTTCCACAGGCGCGTGTTCCAGGCCGAGCCGGACCCGGATGCGGCTTCCCAGTGCGACGAGTTCGGGGGAGCGGAACCGCTCCGGAAGCCTCCCGTCTCCTCCCAGCACCACGGTGAGAAGCGAACGGGAGTCGAGATCGGCGGAACACAGCAGACGCAGCTCGCCCAGAACCGCGGCGTGCATCTCCTGGGCTTCGTCCACGATGAGGATGGCCCGCATCTTCTCGGTCTCGATATGCGTCTCCCACCGCTCCCGCAGGACCTTGGCGCCGGCCCAGCGGTTGTGCGGAGACAGGGCCACACCGAACAGGGCCCCCAGTTCCCGGTAGAAGTCCTGGACCGACCCCTGCGGCCGGGTGAGCACCCCCACCACCGCGTCCCGAAGACCGGCAAGACGATGGGCCAGGATCCGAAGCGCCACGGACTTGCCGCAACCCACCTCCCCGGTGACCAGGGCGAAGCCGCCCTCGCGGGCCAGGTTTTCCACCCGCCAGCAGAAGTTCTCGATCTTGGGCGTGACGCGGCACGCCTCGGTGGGGATCTCGGGCGAGAAGGGGTTCCACTTCAGACCGTATCGGGACAGGGTTTTTCTTCTCATCGTTCGTTCTCCTCATCGTCGGACGGCGGGGAACCCGCCTTGGGGATGTACGCCGGCGGCAACCCCGTGGCCGCGTACTGGGCCATCAACTTCCGAAGCAGCGGCGCGATCTGCGAGGGCTCCCGGCCAGGCTCCTCCCCGATCGCCGTCCCGGAAGGCCCCGCGGACCGTTTCCGGCGGATCCGGTCC
>CAZDSO010000357.1:0-1676 GCA_964508045.1 uncultured Planctomycetia bacterium
TGGAAGCCGGCGGTCCGGGGCGCAGGCCGACGTTCGTCGTGAGCCACGTAGACGAAGTCGGAGTGGCGCAGCAACCCATCCCATCACCCCCCCCCCATCCGACCCTTCTCCCCTTTCCCCTCGGGCTCTCATCAAAAGGGGGGTCCGGGGGGTGTGGGGGGCGGCGCCCCCCGCGCTGCTTGGCCGCGTTGCGGCCGGGCCACGGGAACACCCGGTCCGGGACCACGGCGATCCCGCGGCCGCGGATCGCCGAACCTCCGTCTTCGACGGAGGATTCGCCTCCCACAATCCTTCTTTCTTCGTGCCTTGGTGTATTCGAGTTGAAGGCGATTTGGGTTCGGCTTTGCTGCTTTATGATAAAGGTGGCGCCTGAGGATGAAGAATTCGAGGGTCACCCCGGGGTATTTCCATGGAGGCGGGCACCGGAAAGAAGGGGAGGGCCAAGACTTGCCGACAGCGCGAATGGCTCCTCTTCTCTCGCCAAGGTTGCTTCCCTTCCGGGAAATCGCTAAGCTTCATCCGTCTTTTTCGAGTGGATTCGGGGGGCCCGGGACATGACCGATGCGGTGGACATCAGGGACATCGGGGGCTTGACCGTGATGCGGGTCTTCTGCAGCGCCGGCCACGCCTCCGACATCCTCCAGGCGATCCGCGAGAAGCTCGCCGGGACGGAAAGCGGGAAGATCGTTTTGATCCTGCAGGATCTCTCCCGCATCGACGTTTCCTTCAGCGATTTCCTCCTCTCCCTGGACGAGGTGCTGGAAAGCGTGCAGAAGCCCCTGCTCGTCTTCGACGAGTCGGGCTTTTTCGAGTCCCTCCTGGAACTGGAAGCCGCCGAGAGGCCCTACGCCCTATCGCGCTCCGCCGCCAAGGCCCTGGCCACCGCCATGGGCATGGTGGAGAAGCGCAAGCAGAAGACGGGGCCCCTGGAGAAGCCGCGCATCCTCGTCGTGGAGGACGACCCCGAGACCCTGCAGTTCCTCGTGGACCTCCTGGAGTCCGAGGACCGGTTCGAGATCCGGACCGCCGCCAACGGCTTCGAGGGTGGGCTCATCATTCCCACGTTCAAGCCTCACGTGATCCTGCTGGACATCATGTTCCCCGACATCGACGGGCGCGAGGTGTGCCGGCTGTTGCGCGAGAACCCGGAGCTCGGCAACCCCTGGGTCATCGCCGTCACGGCGCTGTCCCAGGACCGGGACGTCGACGAGATCATGGGATCGGGCGCCGACGACTACCTGGGCAAGCCCTTCCGCATCGACACCCTCCTCGAGAAGATCGACAACTTCATCGGCGAGAAGCGGGCTTGACAGGACGCCCAGGCCCGCGTTGCCGGTGGGGATTGCAGATTTCCGATTTCATCATTCCCTGAAGCAGAGGCTGACGCCTCGCTTCAGGGCTTCGCTTGGTGTTGTGGATCGCGTCGCCGAGGTGCTGCGGGCTGGAAGCCGGCGGTCCCAGGGGCAAGCCCGCCGGCTGAATTCTGCCCGCCACCGCCGGGATTGCCCGTGCGGGGGCTTTGGCGGGTCTACGAAAATCTACAATCTGTTCCGAAAATTCGGGAAAAATCTTGATCGGTGACCGCCTTGGAGGGCGAGGGTCCTCCCGAGCCCAAACACATCCGGCTCGCCAGCCCGTACTACGCCGATCGGCTCTTGCAAGGGCTACGTAGGGTC
>CAZDSO010000358.1:0-1603 GCA_964508045.1 uncultured Planctomycetia bacterium
CGGGCGGGACGCCCGCGCTCCGGTCTGCTGCGGGCGAGACGCCCGCGCCCCGGTCTGCTGCGGGCGAGACGCCCGCGCCCCGGTCCGATGCGGGCGGGACGCCCGCGCCCCGGCCAGAGAGAGCACCCCTTCTTCGGGAACTCGACGCCATGCCTTGCGTCCAATACAATCGATCGAAAAACGACGGAGGATCACCATGCGCACCATCCACAGCCTGCTTCTGCTCGGCATCCTGACCGGCGTCGCGTCGACGGCGAAAGCGGCCGACATCGCCGTGCCCGGCGACGCACCCACCATCAAGGCCGCGCTTGCGCAAGCCGAAGCGGGGGACACGGTCCGGGTCGGCGAGGGGACCTTCCGCGAATTCATCTCCATCAAGACGGGCGTGTCGCTGGTCGGCGCGGGCGCGGACAAGACGGCCCTGTTGCCCCCCGAGGGCGGCGGGTGCGTGATCATGCTCAACGAGGTGCGGGACGTGTGGATCGACGGGTTCACGGTACGGGCGGAAGCGCACCTCAGGGCCGTGGACGCGCTCACGTCCTCCTTCACCCTCTCCAACTGCGTCATCGAGGGGAACCACGAGGGCGTGGGCGTGACGGCGTGCTTCCTGACCACGCTGAAACACAACCTCTTCAGGGACAACGCCACGGACATCCGCTCCGATCGCGCCTATCCCGCCCTGCTGCGCAACCGCTTCGCGGGAGGCGAGCGTTCGGAAACCGCCGTGCTGTGCCTGAGGTCCACCCCTTACCTGGAAGGCAACGTCTTCTCCGGGTACCGTTGCGCGGTCCGTCTCTCGGGCGCCGGGGAACCGATTCTCAGGAACAACGTCTTCTTCGGCGCCTCGGAGACGGGCCTTGCGATCGAGGATCGAAGCCGTCCGATCGCCCGGAACAACGTCTTCCAGAAGATGCCGAAGGGCGTCTTCGTGGACTTCGCGAGCGCTTCCCTCTCCCACAACGACTTCTTCCAGGTGCCGTTCCCCTACGCCACGATCGACGAGGAGACGGGGGACGACACGACGTTCGAGCCCTCCCCCGGTGTGGGCGAGACGATGGCGGACCCCGGCTTCCTCGACGCCCGCCGGGGGAACTTCCGCCTCGGCGAGGATTCGCCCGCCCGGGGCGCAGGGGTCCGCAAGCCGAGCGAGCCGGGCGACGTCGAGACGCACCAGGGATGCTACCCCCACGGAGAGGAAGCGAAGCCGGGCCCCCTGTCCGACGCCGACGCGCGCGCCGCTTGCTTCCCCTCGGGGCACCCCAAGGTGAATTCGATCCAGGAGGAGTACGCGGTTTTGCGCTACACGCCGTGTCCGTGCGGGGGAACCTACAAGGCGGGCCGACAGGCCCTGAGCCGCATCGACGGGCGTCCCCACGACCGCCTCATGCCCACCTGCACCTCCTGCGGGAAACCCGGCCGGTTCGTCTTCGACATCAGCCGGTTCTTCGGGGAGAGGATGCTGGTGCGGAAGAAGTGATCCTCCTGAATCCCTCCGCGTACTCGGCGTTCTCGGCAGTGAGAGTCTCCCGGCACGGAGGGGGAGGTTCTTCCCGAGCCACGAGTTTCCTGGCTCGCCGGCCCGTACTACGCCGATCGGCTCTTG